>JBBIKR010000110.1:0-4892 GCA_037445395.1 Thermoflexales bacterium | reverse complement strand
CCGTCCGGCGCCGTCAGCACCACCGTCGGCGGCGTGCTGTCTATGCTGAAGTTCGCATCGGACCCGTCGCCGGCCGAATGCCCCACCCCGTCCGTCGCCGTCACCCGCACCCGCACCTGGACGCTGTCTATCTCCGGCACCGTCCAGAGGTAGGAGCCGTCATTCTCGGTGGCGGTGACGATGTCCGTGTAACTGCTCCCCCCGTCGGTGGAGTAGGCCAGCGCAATGGGATTGAGGCCGAAATGGGCATCCGTCGCCGTCCAGGTGATGGTGAACGTCGCCCCGCCCCGCAGCACCTCCCCACCGTCCGGCGCCGTCAGCGTGACGGTGGGCGGGGTGTTATCTATGCTGAAGGGTGTGTCGGAGGTGTCGGAACTCTGTGTTTCGCCATCGGATGCTGTAATCCGGATCAAACACTGGCTGCTATCCGTGAAGGCCGCCGTGTTGAAACCGTTCCAGAAATGGGTAGCCGGAGTGCCCGTTTCGGCGTAGGCCACCTCATAGAGGCTATCCGACCAGGTACTGCCGTTATCCAGGCTCAGGTAGACGTTGTAGGTGACGACATCCCCGTTGACGTCCAGGCCGTTCCAGGAGACCGTCCGGGTGCCGCTGAGGTACTCTCCGCCGTTGGGCAGGGTCACGGTCACAACGGGGGCACGGTTGTAGAGGATGCCCGTCACCTCAATCTGGTCTATACCCAGCAGGTCGGGGTAGGTGTTGGTCAGGGTGTCCTGGAAGCGGACAACGACCTGTCCGTCTTCCGCTTCCGAGACGGGGAGGAGCCAGACCAGCCCGGTGTCCTCAGACGTGGTCCCGACCACGCGCACATCGTCAATCCACCAGCCATCGGGTTGATTGGTGGCCTGGCCGCCGACGGGGTCGCATTCAAAGACCCAGCGCCACTGCATGAGGCGACCGGTGGCGGATAGGGGAACCTGGACCCGAATCGTGCCGCTGAGGCTGCTGTACTCGCCGCTCCAGCCCCAGTGATTGCCAGAGTTCAGGTGGGTCAGATAGGCGTTGTATTGCCCCTGGATGAAGTCAGTGGTAGAGATTTCCGACCAGGGAGACCAGTTCCCGTTCTCGTCCTGGATGCGGTACTCCAGCCAGCCGCCGTCCCAGTTGAACTCCGAAATCATGCGCATCCAGAACTGGAGTTCCATATCACGAGCGCTGAGGGGGATGGTGATCGGAGAGGAGGTAAGAGTGGCCGTGCTGGCATGTGTCACGTCATCGGTCCACCAGGCATACTCGGGGCTACTGTAATATCCCGTGCCGGAGACGACGCGGGTGAACCTATCCGCCGTCCATCCGCCGGGGCCGCTCTCCATATTGTCGGAGAAGGCAGTGTGGGCGGTGGGGGTGTAGACGATGGTGCCGACGGCCGACCCGTCGGCGGTGACGCTGAAGGGCTCCCCCGAAGTGCTGCCCCGCACCGTCAGGGTGTAGGCGTCCAGAGAGGAGGTGACCGGGATGGTGTAGGAGACGTCCAGCGCGTACCGGGTGACGGTGTAGGCAATCCCAAAACGGACGCGACGAGCGGTACCGCTGGACCATGTCAGTCCGGCCAGGTCGGGGAACGGCCCCCAATCCCATTGCCGCTGCCGGTACTCGTCTGCTGTTGAGGTTGACCTCCAGTTCAGTTTCGCCTGATTATTATCGGCCTGGTAGGCCAGCCAGTAGCGGGTGTCGCCGGGGATGCGCTGGGGTTCAATGTCAAACCAGAGCCAGCCGGGTTCGGTGAGGACATCGCTCACGGTGAGCACCTCGCTCTGGGCCAGGAGGAGGCGGGGGACACCGTCCGTATCGGCGTAGAGGGCAACGCGCAGTTGGGTCGTGCCGGTCTGCTGGACGTAGGGGGCAATCCGGTAGATGTATCCCCCTTCGGCCGGCATGGTGTAAGGAACGAAAACGATGACCCCAGTGTAGATGCCGGTATAGATGCCCTGAGAGTCGGTCTGGGTTCGTCCGGTGCCGGTCACGTAGGTCTCCTGGAGCACCCGGTAGACGCCGTCGGCGGTGTGGGTGTCGGTGTAGGTGCCGCTGTATCCCTGACCGGGGCCGACCTGTTCCGCAGCAGGTGGGAATGAGGTGGTGTTGTTCATCGCCAGCACCAGCCCGACGACCAGGAGGGCCAGGCCGATAGCGGCCAGTGCGGCCAAAGCGCCGCGAGGCAAAAGTGAGCAGGGCGGGAAAGGCCCGGCTTGCAATACCCTCTGGGGGGTGGGGGTGTTCATGAGAAACCTCCTGGCGTGGCGCGTATCCCGTGTTGCGTGTTTCGTCGCAATGATACCAGATGGGCGTTAGATTCAGGTGAAGGAAGAGTTAAAAATTCCCTGGGGTTCTGTCCATTGCGTGTTGATAGACCTCTACCAGTTGCTCCGCAATGGATGCCCAGTGGTGGTGGGTTTCCACGTACTGACGTCCGGCCAGGGAAAGACGGGTTGCCAGGACGGGATCGGCAAGGACCCGGAGGACGTGGGCGGCGAATTCGTCGGCGGTTTCGGCCACCAGCAGGTCCTCCCCCGGGCGGGCATCCAGCCCCTCCGCCGCCGCGCGGGAACTGACGACGGGCACCCCCATCGTCATCGCCTCCAGGACCTTGTTCTGAATCCCCACCGCGTAGGGGATCGGGCAGACGGCCACGGCGGCGCGGGCCAGGTAGGGACGCAGGTCGGGGACAGTGCCGGTGACGGTGATCCGTTCGTCCTGGGCCAGGCGCTGTATCGCCTGCGGCGGGTCTTTGCCCACCACCCAGAACCGGACCTCCGGGTCCCGGACCCAGATGCGGGGCAGGACCTCCCGCGCGAAGTACAGCGCTCCCGCCACGTTGGCGTGGTAACTCATTTTCCCGGTGAACACCACGGTCTTCCCATCCCGGGGCCTCTCTTGCGGGCGGAAGTCCTCCAGGTCCACCCCGTTGGTCACCACCGTGATGGGCGCCGGACGGGCCGAGGGGGGCAGGTACTGCCGGGCCAGGGCCTCCAGCGCTTCTTTGTCCCGCGAGGATGTCACCACCGCCCGGTCGTACCGGGTCAGCAGGCGGGCCTCGTAGCGGCGGGTGCGGGCCAGGTCCAGCGCGGCCAGCAGGCGGGATCGGAGGCCGGGGGTGAGACGCAGGGTCTGCTCAAAGAGCAGGGAGATGCTGTCCACGGAGTCGTAGACTGTCGGCATCCCCTGTACGGCGCGCACCAGCCGGGCGGCCCGCAGGTGTTCTATGTGGACGACGTCCATCCCCCCACTCCGCGCCCATTCTGCCAGGCGTCGTTCCATCGCCGGGTGGTAGGCGTAGACGGCCTGCAGGGGTTCCCGGGTGGGAAGGGCCGCCAGGCAGTTCCCCCAGGAGCGGGCACGGGGGACCCGGAAGATTTCCACCTGTACCCCCCACCGGCGCAGTTCGTCCGCGTCCCGGGCTTCCTGCTCCGAGGCCGCCGCCGTGAGCAGGACGACCCGATGCCCCTGGCGCGTCAGTTCCCGGATGAGGTGATAGGGACGGGTGCGGATGCGGGAGGGGACGTAGGGGGTGACATAGAGAACGCGCATTGCGTCCGTGCTCCGTATTCCGTATTCCGTTCAGAGTTGGGGCGGGAGGCCCAGTTTGACCCGCACTGCGGCGACGACTTCCGGCGCGGGGGGCGTTTCCAGCCGGGCCAGCGCTTCCTCCCGGCTCATGTACCCCTCCCGGACCAGGCCGGCCAGTTCCATCGCGTAGGGGTGGTAGCCCATCTGTTCCAGGTGAACCCGGTTGGCGAAGGCGTTCAGCAGGCAGTTGGTGGAGTTGGGGTCGGTGTCGGTGGGGGGCTCCCAACCCAGGGCGCGAAGGCTGACCCGCGCGGTTTCTTCGCTGTAGTCCAGGAAGGCCAGCGGAGCGACGCTGTACGGCAGGTCCGCCGCCCGGAGCACCATCGCGTCGGACGGAAAGTAGGGCGCAATCTGGTCTCCGGCAACGGTCTCCAGGGGAAGCATGGCCGTCTGCAGGAAGGTGCGGAGCATGGGACGGGTGAAGCGGAAAAGGGCGGAGGAGATGGGGATTTGTCCGGGCGACCATCCGTAGACCAGAATCGGGATAGCCTGCTCCAGGGCCAGGCGCAGGCCGATGCCCTTCGCGATGCCCATGCAGGAGTTGCAGATGCTGCTGGCCCGCTCCAGCGCGCGGCGCGGGTAGAGGCCGTCCCGCCGGGCGGACTCCACGAAAATGGTCCGCAGCAGGTCAAAGCGCGGCTTGACGATGACGTGGTCCACCCCCAGGTTCTCCGCCACCACGCGCACGTTTTTCAGCGCCATCGGTGAGGTGAAGCCATTATCCAGGGTGAAGGCCAGGACGCGCAGGCCGCATTGTTCCCGCAGGAGCCAGAGCGTGTAGGTGCTATCCTTGCCGCCGCTCCAGGCCATCAGGGCATGGTATCCGGGACGGGGACGGACTTCCTCCACCAGCGCCTCAAAGCGGGTGCGCAGGCGGGCTTGCTGAGCCGCCCGCTTTTCCGGTTCGGACGCCTGTCGGCAGTACTGGCAGACGCCTTCATCATCAAACCGGATTCCGGGGAACGTCTCCGGCAGCACACAACGGGTGCAGTATTTCATCAATCCTCCTGACAGGTCGCAGGTCGCAAGTCGCAGGTCGCAAGTCGCAGGTCGCAGGTCGCATGGGAAAACCACGAAGGACACGAAGGGCACGAAATTTTTTATTTTAGATATAAATACCTGCCTATCGTAGGGGCAGGGCTTGCCCCTGCCCCGTCGGGGGGCAACCGCAGGGGCAACCGCATCGGGGGCAACCGCAAGGGTTGCCCAATTGGCATCAAGCTAAGCCTTCCAACCGAGGTTGGAAAGCAGGAATGGTTCAGAATTCGCTGACATTTGCTGTGCCTGCCGATTTTCTCGCCCCTCACCCC
>JBBIKR010000109.1:0-12711 GCA_037445395.1 Thermoflexales bacterium | reverse complement strand
CGCCCCCCTCCCCCGCGGCCCCCGGGCCGTCCCCCCCACCCCCCCGCCGCCCCCGCGGCGGGGGGGGGGGGGGTTTGGGGGGGGGGGGGCCCCCCCCCCCGCCGCAAAACCCCTGCTTCATTCTGTCCGCGCAGCACACCAATAATACGCCCGCGGGATGCCCTCCACCGTTGCCTTCACCACATCGCAGGCGGTGTATCCGGCCGCGAAGGTGGCCTCGCAGGCCTCCCGGACGCTCATCCGCCAGGCCAGGGCCAGGGCGGGGTCGGCCCGCTTGATGGCCTGGATGCGGGCCGGGACCTCCACCAGCACGGCCTCCCCCTCCGGGGGGCGCGTCGGGCCGGGCTCCACCCATCCATCGGCGCGGGGGCGGCCCGGATTGATGACAGCAACCCCGGCTTCCAGCAGGTCCTCCAGGCGGGGCGGGCGCCAGCCCTCCTCCACCCGCCGCCGTACCCGCTCGCTCCCCACCCACCAGGCAACCTCAAACCGGTCCGACGGCAGGCCGACGTTCAGGCCGTCGGCCATCGGGCCATAGAAGTCCCGCAGATAGCACCGGCAGACGGCGCCCAGTTTCCCCAGGTTCAGCGTCCCGTTGGCCACCTCCAGCGGGTCATAGGTCCAGGTGACCAGTTCGTACCCGTGGGCCAGGGCCCACTCCCGCTGGGCCAGTTTGAGCCGGTAGCCCACGCCCCGACCCTGCCAGTCGGGATGGACGCCCATGATGCGGGAGCAGAGTTGCCAGCGGGGCCCGACGGCGGCGGGGTTATCGGGTGGGACCGTTCCGGGCAGGGCGAACAGGAAGCCGATGAGATGTCCCTCGGGGTCAAACGCGCCCAGGACCATCCCGCCGTACCGCCGACTGGCGATGAGCATGCTGGCGGTCGCTTTGGGCATCTGTTCGGCCTCCAGATGCCAGACGGCCTGCTGGAGACGCTCACAGGCCAGGAAGTCCTCTATCCGTTCCAGGGGGGCAATGGAAAAGGGGATGTCGGTCATAGGGAAGAGTCAAAACCTATCCACCGATATGGGACATGGGGAGCGATGTGGGCAGGACCCCCTCGGCCAACGCGTGGCCGCGCGGCTTGGCGACGACCGCCTGCAGAAAGAGGGCGCGCAGTTCCTCGTCGGTGGCGCCGTTGCGGAGAGGCGTGCGCAGGTCTATGGTGGCGCTGGAGAGCAGACAGGGGAGCAGGCGGCCGTCGGAGGTCAGCCGCAGACGGTTGCAGAAACGGCAGAAATGCTCGGTGACCGCGCTGATGAAGCCGATCGTACCGGCGGCGCCGGGCAACTGGTAGTAGCGGGCGGGTCCGATGCCGACCTCCCCGGGGATGGGCGTCAGCGGCCCCAGCGCCTCCTCTATGCGGGCGCGGATTTCCGCCGAAGGGACCACGCCGTCCCCGGACCAGTACACCCCTGCCCCCAGCGGCATCACCTCAATAAACCGGATATGCCAGTCCGGTTGCAGGGTCATCCGGGCCATGTCCACCACTTCGTCGTCGTTCAGCCCGCGGACGACGACCATGTTGATTTTGACAGGGTGCAGGCCGGCCGCCAGCGCCGCCTCCCGCCCGGCCAGCACGTCCTCCAGGCTTCCCCAACGGGTGATCTGCCGGAATCGCTCCGGGCGGAGGGTGTCCAGGCTGAGGTTGATCCGCCGCAGGCCGGCGCGGGCCAGGGGTTCAGCGTACTGGCGCAGCAGGATGCCGTTGGTGGTCATAGAAAGGTCGTCCAGGCCGGGGATGCGGGCCAGTTCCTCCACCAGTTCCACAATGCCTTTCCGCACCAGCGGCTCGCCGCCGGTCAGGCGGATGTGGACGAAGCCGGTCTCCACCGCGATCCGCACGATGCGGACGATTTCCTCGTTTCGCAGGACGTCCTGATGGGAGAATTTCGCGACTCCCTCCTCCGGCATGCAGTAGACGCAGCGGAGGTTGCAGCGGTCGGTCACCGAGACCCGCAGGTACTGAATGGGACGGTCGTAGGCGTCAAAGGGCATGGCAGGCTCGCTTGATCAGGGTTAGGAGGTACGCAGTTGGGCATCAGTGAGGGGATTGCTTCGCGGCTTCGCCGCTCGCAATGACCTTTTCGGGCTCGGGAAGACGTCATTGCGAGGCACGAAGTGCCGAAGCAATCTCCAAATGCGTAACCTAAAGGTATAGAACAGGATCATCCGGCGCTACGAGGTCACCGGGTTGCGGAGGAGGCCGATTCCCTCTACTTCTACCTCCACCACGTCGCCCGGATGAAGGGGCCCGACACCGGCGGGCGTGCCGGTAAGGAAGAGGTCCCCCGGCTCCAGGGTCATCACCGAAGCGGCATAGGCGATGAGGTCGGCCGGGGAGAAGACCATCTCGGAGGTGCGCCCGTGCTGGCGGACCTCGCCGTTCACCCGGCAGATGACGGCCCGGTCGGCCATCTCCGCTTCGGCGACGCCGACCACCAGCCAGGGGCCCACCGGGCAGAAGGTGTCAAAGCCCTTGGCGCGCGTCCACTGGCCATCGCGCCGCTGGAGGTCCCGGGCGGTGACGTCGTTGGCGCAGGTGACGCCCAGGACGTATTCCCAGGCCTCTTCCGGGCGGACGTTGCGGCAACGGCGCCCGATGACGACGGCCAGTTCCGCCTCGTACTCCACCTGCCGGGATTGGGGCGGCAGGACAATGGGGGCATCGGGGCCGATGACGGCACTGGGGGGTTTGAAAAACAGGAGCGGTTCGGCGGGGACCTCCGCACCGTGCTCGGCCGCGTGGGCGGGGTAATTCCGTCCCACGCAGAGAATTTTGGTGGGCGTCACCGGGGCCAGAAGGGACACATCGCATAACGGCCCCACCGTTGCCCCGACCGTCCACCGACCGAACGGGTCCCCCTGCAGTTCCCGGACCCATTCCCCTTCCAGGACGCCCCAGCGGGGACCGTCAGGGGTAGCGTACCGAATCCAGCGCATCGGTGTCATCGTTTCACCTCACCGCGTCAGACGGGGGTCCAGCGCGTCCCGCAGGCCGTCCCCCAGCAGGTTGAAGCCCAGGACGCTGAGCATAATCGCCAGGCCGGGAAAGGTGACGGCCCACCATGCGCCGCTGGTCAGGAAGCGGTAACTATCCCCCAGCATGGCGCCCCATTCCGGCTCCGGCGGGATGGCCCCCAGCCCCAGGAAGCCCAGCGCGCCCGCCCAGATGATGGCGCTCCCCAGCCCCAGCGTGGACTGGACGATGATGGGGGAGAGGGTGTTGGGCAGGATGTGCCGGAAGAGCAGGCGACTGTGGCCCGCACCCACCGCCTGGGCCGCCAGAACGTAATCCCGCTGGACCAGGGAGAGGACGGTTGCCCGCATCAGGCGGGCGTAGGTGGGAATCCCGACGAAGCCGATGGCAATCATGGCCCGGTCCAGCCCCGGCCCCAGGAAAGCGACAATCGCAATGGCCAGCAGGATGCTGGGGAAAGCCAGGATGATGTCCATCAGCCGCATCACGATATTGGAGAAGAGGGAGCCGCTCAGGGGAAAGGCAATGAGCACGCCCACGATGGCCCCCAGCAGGCCGCAGGTGACGGCCGCATAGAGGCCGGCCGGCAGGGCGGGAACGGCGCCGATCAGCGCCCCGACACCGGCAAAGAGGAGCCACCTCCAGGGGCCGGGGCGGGAGAACGAGACCGTCGCCCCGACGGTGCCCACCACGGCGAAGAGAACGGCGATCAGAGAGCGTTCGGCCAGCCAGGCGGGGACAAACCCCAGTATCAGGCCGATTCCGGCCGTCAGTATGCTTCGCTCTCCGGCCGTCATCGGCACGCTTTCGTAGAAGCCCGCCAGCAAGCCCAGGAGGCCACCGATGGTCAGCGAGATGCCGACGGAGATGACGCCCACCCGCAGGGAGTTCCAGCCCCCATGCACCACCCGCCGGAAGACGTCGCGGCCCAGTTTGTCGGTGCCGAAGGGGTGGATGGAAGGGATTTCGGCGGTCGGCCGCAGGTTGGGCGGTTTCAGTTTCAGCGAATAGTCCAGGTCGGTCTTCGGGTCGTAGGGCCAGAAGAAGTGGGCCAGGACGGTCCCCAGGATGAAAAGAGCCACAATGGCCATCCCCAGGCGGGCCGTCGGGCTGGCGATGAGGCGCCGCCAGGCGTCCCCCCAGAGGGTCCGCCGTCGGCGCAGGGGCATTTCGGGGATGATGGGTCGCTCTTTCATGGGCCCTCACTCGTAGCGGATGCGCGGGTCCAGCGCGGCGTAGGAGAGGTCCACCAGCAGGTTCACCAGGACGAAGACCAGCGCGATGAGCAGGGTGCCGCCCTGAACCACGGGATAGTCCCGGCCGATGATGGCGTCGTAGACCCACTTGCCGATGCCCGGCCAGGCGAAGATGGTCTCGGTGAGGATGGCGCCAGCCAGGAGGTTCCCCGTCTGCAGGCCGATGATGGTGACGACGGGGAGCAGGGCGTTCTTCAGCGCGTGGCGGAAGAGGACCAGCCGCTGGTGCAGCCCTTTGGCGCGGGCAGTGCGGATGTAGTCTTCCTGCAGGACCTCCAGCATGCTGGCGCGGGTCATCCGGGCGATGATGGCCAGAGGGATGGTCGCCAGGGCCAGGACGGGCATCACCAGGTGCTGGAACGCGTCCCAGAAAGCGGCCCACTGTCCGGCCAGGAGTGTATCTATCAGCAGCAGGCCGGTGATGCGCCGGATTTCTATGGCGTGGTCCAGCCGTCCGCCGATGGGGAACCAGTGGAGGATGACCGCGAAGAGCATAATTTCCATCAGGCCGAGCCAGAAGATGGGCATGGAGACACCGACCAGCGCGCCGACCATGCTGACGCTATCTACCCAGGTGTTGCGGCGGGCGGCAGAGATGATGCCGATGGGGATACCCAGGACGACGGCCACCGCCATCGCGGCCAGGGCCAGTTCCACGGTGGCGGGGAAGCGCTGGGCCAGTTCGGTGGCGATGGGGATGCGGCGGTGGATGGAGTTGCCCAGGTCGCCCCGGACCAGCCGCCCCAGGAAGCGCAGGTACTGGCTATCCACGAATCCCCTGAAATCGCCCTGCTTCAGCGCTTCCCGGTCCAGGAAGAGGGGCCGGTTCAACCCCAGTTGTTCCCGGATGCGCTGGACGTTCTCCTGGGAAGCGTGCTCCCCCAGCATGGCGACGGCGGGGTCGCCGGGGATGAGGCGCAGCAGGAGAAAGACGACGATCGTCACGCCCAGCAGGGTGGGGATCAGAGAGAGCAACCGACGGATCAGATAACGGGTCACCCGGTCCTCCTGTAAGGGAACGTGTTTTTCATTGCGGCGGCTCCGCCGCCGCAACGAAAAACACATTCTGCCAGGCTGTCCATCTCAGAGCCTCGCGTTCGGGACTTTTCCAGCAAGGGAGGCAGCAGAACCTTTGGTTACAGATACAGAGAGGTGACGGTCACCCGTTATGACCGTCACCTCTGCCTTCATACTGCCCCTATCCGGCCGCCACTACGGCTGGATCTCCACCCACTCGTAGTAGTCCGCACCGACGGGCTGCGGGACGTAGCCGCTGACCTTCTTGGAGAAGATGAGCGGCGTCTGGTTGTGGGCGATCCAGATGCGGGCGACGTCGTCGTGGAGCAGTTGCTCCGCCTGCTTGTAGAGCGCTTCCCGCTCGGCCGGGTTGGGGTTAACCAGCGCCTTATAAAGGAGCACGGCGACCTCCTGATTGGCGTACCAGCCCTCCCGCTTGTCGGGCTGCTTCACCTCGTCCTCACTGCTCAGGCCGCCGAAGAAGTAGTTCAGGAAGTTGTCCGGGTCGCCGTTGTCGCCGCCCCAGCCCAGCATATAGAGGCCCATCAGCAGGCCGTTGCGGCGCAGACCCAGGTAGGTCGGCCAGTCGCCCGCCAGTTCCAGTTGGGCGTTGATACCGGCCTTGGCCAGGTCGGCGGCCATCGCCTCGCCGATCTCCTTGGGGCTGGGATAGTAGAAGCGGGTCACCGGCATGTAGTAGAGTTTCAGGGGGATTTTATCTCCGGCCTTGTAGACGACGTTCCCCTCGGCATCGGTCACGTCCTCCGCGATGGTCACCTCGCTCAGGCCGTCCGGGAAGCCCGCCTCGGCCAGGAGTTGTTTGGAGAGGTCGGGGTTGTACTCCCAATCCTGGATGGCGTCATTGTAGCCCATCACCAGCGGCGGCAGGAATGTCTTCGCCACCAGGCCGTACTTGCCGTAGAAGTTCTGCACCAGCGCCTGCTTGTTGATGGCGTGGGCGACGGCTTCCCGCACCCGGACGTCCTGGAACTCCTTGATCTTGTAGTTGAAGGCGAGATAGGCGGTGTTCAGCGCCGGCCGGGTCAGGATGTAGAGGTTGGGGTCGGCCTCGGCGGCGGCCAGGTCCTCCACCGTCGCCTGCTCGGTGGCGTGGATGTCGCCGGCCTTCAGCGCCAGGAAGCGGGCGGAGTCGTCGGGGATCACCCGCCAGACGATTTCGTCCACCTTGGGCCGGCCGCCCCAGTACTCATCGTTGGCAACGACGGTGATATGGTCGCCCTCCACCCACTCCTTGAACTTGAAGGGGCCGGTGCCCACACAGCCGACCTCCGGCATCCCGTACTTCTCACCGTACTTCTGGATGGCCGCGGGGCTGGAGATGGCGAACATGTCCATCGCCAGGTTGGCCAGGAACGGGGCCAGGGGCTTGGCCAGGGTGAACTTGACGGTGTAGTCGTCCACCTTCTCCACGGCGGTGATGAGGCTGGCGTCATCAAAGCCACCCCACATATACTCGTAGTACTCAAAGACCTGGCTGGGGAAGTGGTAGGGGTGGTTGGTGAAGCGCCAGCGCTCAAAGTTGAAGACCACCGCGTCGGCGTTGAAGTCGGTGCCGTCGTGGAATTTGACGCCCTGGCGCAGTTTGCAGGTCCATTCGGTGGCCGTCTCGTTGGGCACGCACTCCTCGGCCAGGGCCGGGATGGGTTTGGTGGAGCCGGGCTCATACTGATACAGCGGCTCCAGGCACTGCCCGGTCACCCGGAAGGACTCGCCGTCGGTGACGATGGCGGCGTCCAGTTGCACCGAGTCGCCGCCGCGGCCGAAGATGAAGCGGACGACCTCGGGGGCCTTTGTCGGCGGGACGGCGGTGGGGGGAGTGGTGGCCGCCGGAGGCGGGGCGGTGGTGGGGGTGACGGCGGGCTTGCAGGCCACCAGGCCCAGAAGCAGGACGCCAACGGTCAGAACAGTGAAGATGCGCAGCAGTTTCATCTCTCCTCCTTACATCGGACGTCTATGGAAAGGGTTATACGCAGAAGGTAGGGAGAACGGTTCCGCATCTTTCCCGGTATCACCTCCTTTCCGCTGGCTGGGGGAATACATCACCAAGTATACCAGTTGCGGAAGAAATGTCAAGGCCTCGCGTTAACTCCGGTTTCCAAGTAGTCATGTGACCCCCTGAAAAAGAAGTAGCCAGTCTTCAAAATGGTCGGCCCGATCCAGGGCCAGGGCTTCCCGAATTTCTCCGGTTCAGTGCCAGCGAACGCATTTCTCCTCACCTCCTCGTCAGAATGTCTTGGCAATCTATTTTATACCACAACTTGAGGCTACTTGGAAACTGGAGAACGGCAAAAGTTTTGTAAAAGTCCCCGTTCTGTGGTATAATTGAATCAACAATTGAATCCTTCCCGGGGGAGTCCGGGTGAGCCGGGCTGAGAGGGCGTCCATTGGCCTGATGCCACCGACGCCGACCCTTTGAACCTGATCTGGGTCATGCCAGCGGAGGGAGGGGACAGAGGCCTTTCCGGGCCTCACGTTGGATTGAGAGATTTGGCCGTCCCGCGCTGGCGGGACGGCTTTTTCTTCCACGCCGTCCCCCAAAAGTTGGCCCGCGCGTCCCGGGACTCTCCCCACATATCACCATCATATCAGCGGAGGTGTGTGATGAAGATTCAGGCACCCCCTGAATGGGGCATAGAGCCGGTCCCCGAAAGCCACCGCATTCTCGGCTTTGTAGATTACCTCGCCCTCTGGTCCAGCCTGGGCGTGGGGCTGCTGGTGCTTCTGGCAGGTACCCTGCTGGTGCCGGGTCTGGGATTGGGGCAGGCACTGCTGGCCATGCTTATCGGAAGTATCATCGGCAGCCTTCTGCTGGCGGTCGCCGGAGTGGTCGGCAGTCACCACGCCATCCCCACTATGGTGATGCTCCGCCCCGTCCTGGGCATTCGCGGCTCCTATATCCCCACCGTCCTCAATATCATCCAGTTGATCGGCTGGGGAGCCTTTGAGGTCATCATTATGGCCCGGGCTGCCAGCGGTATCACCCAAAGCCTCTTCGGTTTCTCCGCGTACCTCCCCTGGGCTCTCTTCTTCGCCCTCTGGTGTACCTTCATGGCCCTGGGTGGGCCGCTGGCCGTTGTCCGGCAGTGGATAGAGCGGTTCGCCATCTGGCTCGTCTACGGCATCAGCCTCTACCTCACCATTTATCTGTTCACTCACTATGACGTTGGCGCACTCCTGCGGTCTCCGGGCACCGGGGAGATGCCCTTCTGGCTGGCGGTGGACCTGGTGGTAGCGATGCCCATCTCCTGGATGCCGCTGGTGGCGGATTACAACCGCTTTGCCCGTCGCAGCCGCCCAGCGTTCTGGGGGACTCTGGTCGGCTACACCATCGCCAATACCTGGTTCTACGCGCTGGGTGCGCTCTTCGTCCTGGCCCTCCAGACGACCGACCTGATTCCGGCCATCCTCGGCGTCGCCGGGGGCTGGCTGGCCCTCATCCTCATTCTGGTGGACGAGACCGACAACGGCTTTGCCGACATCTACTCCGCCGCCGTCTCCGGGCAGAACCTGCTCCCCCGCGCCCGCCAGTGGTGGTTGACGGTGGCCGTCGGCGCCATCTGCTTCCTCCTGGCCGCGACGGTGGACATCGCGCAGTACGAGAACTTCCTGCTCCTCATCGGCTCCGTCTTCGTGCCCCTCTTCGGCGTCCTGGCCGCCGACTACTTCCTGTTGCGCCAGCGGCAGTACGATGTGGCGGAACTCTATCGCCCGGCAGGCCAGTACTGGTACCTGGGCGGCTTCAACCTCTGGGCCGTCCTGGCCTGGGTTGTGGGAGTGGCGGGCTACCAGGCCATCGCCCGTTTCCTGCCCTGGCTGGGAGCGTCGCTACCGGCATTTCTGCTTTCTCTGCTCGTATACTTTGTGCTGGGCAAACTCTTCGTGAAGGATTAGAGGAGGAAACGATGAACCTGACCGAGCGCATCGCCGAATTGCGGGAACTTGTGCGCCAGCAGCGGCCCCTGCTCCACCACATCACCAACTTCGTCGTGATGAACGATACCGCCAATGTGACGCTGCACATCGGCGGCCTGCCGGTGATGGCCCACGCGCGGGAGGAGGTGGCGGAGATGGTCGCCGCCGCCGGGGCCCTCGTCCTCAACCCCGGCACGCTGACCCCCGATTGGGTGGAGTCCATGCTGGTGGCCGGGAAACGAGCCAACGAACTGGACATCCCCATCGTCCTGGACCCCGTCGGCGCGGGGGCAACGACCCTGCGGACGGAGAGCAACCGTCGCCTGCTGGAGGAACTGAAGATCGCCGTCGTCCGGGGCAACTCCGGGGAGATCGGCGCGCTCACCGGCATGGGCGGCGTGGTCAAGGGCGTGGAGGCGGTGGTGGAGGTGGACAACCCGGTGGCAGTGGCGAAGGCGCTGGCCCGCCGCTACGGGACGACCGTCGCCATCACCGGCCCGCGCGACATCATCACCGACGGGACGCGCGTCTTCGGGGTGGACAACGGCCATCCGATGCTGAAGACCATCACCGGCACCGGCTGCACGGCGACGACGATGATCGCCGCCTTTGCCGCCGTGGAGCGAGACTACGCGCTGGCCGCGGTGGCGGGGCTGGCCTGCTTCGGGTTGGCTGCCGAACTGGCCGCAGCGGTCGCCCACGGCCCCGGCAGTTTCAAGGTGGCCCTCTACGACGCCATCTACAACCTCTCCGCCGACCAGATTCGGGCCGGGGCAAAGGTGGTGGAATTGTAGGGGGCAGGGGAGCGGGCGGCGGCGAAGCCGCCGCCCGCATCCCGCTCCAGGAGGTGACAGATGGTCAACTGGCGCCTGTACGGTAAAACCCACGCGCAACTATCCCGCGGGCGCTCCCACCTGGCGGTCATTCAAGCCGCCATCGCCGGCGGCGCGACCGTCGTCCAGTACCGGGAGAAGGAAGGCACAACCCGCCAGATGATTGAGGAGGCCCGCGCACTGCGGGAACTGGCCCGCCGGGCCGGGGTTCCCTTTATCGTCAACGACCGGGTAGACATCGCGCTGGCGGTGGACGCCGATGGCGTTCACGTGGGGCAGGACGACATGCCCGCCCCCCTGGCCCGGAAACTGATGGGGCCGGAGAAAATCATCGGCGTTTCGGCCACCAACCTGGAGGAGGCTCTCCAGGCGGAGCGGGACGGCGCCGACTACATTGGCGCGGGGCCGATCTTCGCTACTCCGACCAAGCCCGATGCCGCGCCGCCCATCGGACTGGAGGGCCTGGCCGAAATCTGTCGTCGGGTCTCTATTCCGGTTGTCGCCATCGGCGGGATTAACCATGAAAATGCCGGATCGGTCATAGAGGCGGGCGCCGATGGCGTGGCGGTCGTCTCCGCGATTGTCGCTGCGCCGGACGTGGAGGCCGCCGCTCGCCGCCTGCGAGAAGTCGTGGAAGCCGCCCGCCGAAACATGGGGCAACCGTAGGGGCAACCCTTGCGGTTGCCCTGCGGTTGCCCTGGAGCAGGCCCTGTCCCCACGGAGGTTCAGCATGCGCATCCGCGATATTGGAGAATTTGGCCTCATTGACCGCATCGCTCGCGCCCTTCCCGCACCGGGAGAGGGCGTGGTCGTCGGCATCGGGGATGATGTGGCCGTCCTCCGCACCGACGGAACCCGCCACATTCTGGCCACCTGCGACATCCAGGTGGAGGGCGTCCACTTCCTGCGGGATAAAATCAGCCCCTACCAGTTGGGCCGGAAGGTCGTCGCCATCAACGTCAGCGACATCGCCGCGATGGGCGGGCTTCCCCACTACCTGCTGGTCTCCCTGGTGCTCCCGAAGGAGACGGAGGTGGAATTTGTGGACGGCCTCTACGAGGGAATGCGGGAGGAATGCACCCGCTGGGGGGCCGAAATCGTCGGCGGGAATATGGCCCACTCACCGGACGGGGTCATTGTGGACATCTTCCTGCTGGGAGAGGTGGAGCCGGAGCATCTGCTTCGGCGCTCCGGGGCGCGCGTGGGCGACCGGGTGCTGGTGACGGGGACTCTGGGCGACTCCGCGGCCGGGCTGGCGTTGCTGCTCCACCCGGAAACGGTGTGCCCCGACGCTTACCGGGATTTCGTCCTTCGCCGCCATCTCACGCCGACCCCGCGCCTCCGGGAAGGGCGTGCCATTGCCCGCTCCGGCATGGCAACGGCGGCGATAGACGTCAGTGACGGGCTGGCCAGCGACATCGGCCATATCTGCGAGATGAGCGGCGTCGGGGTTCGGATCCGGGCCGATGCGCTCCCCATCTCCGAAGCCGCGCGCGCCGTCGCAGGAGCCGTCGGAGGTGACTCGCTGGAATGGGCTCTCTTCGGCGGGGAGGACTACGAGCTGCTCTTCACCGCGCCCGCCGATCGGGCGGGGGCCCTGGCCCGGTGGGTGCAGGAGGAAACGGGGACGCCCATCGCCGTTATCGGTGAAATCACGCCTGCACAGGAAGGGATCACGCTGGTTCGGGCTGATGGGATTGCTCCGCTCCGGAAAGGCGGTTGGGACCACTTTCGGGGATAATCGCATCAGGAGGGCGTTGAAATGAAATTACCGCGCTGTCTGACCATTGCCGGTTCAGATTCGGGAGGTGGGGCCGGGATTCAGGCCGACCTGAAAACTTTTGCCGCCCTGGGGGTCTACGGGATGAGCGCGTTGACGGCCATCACGGCCCAGAACACCCTGGGCGTTCAGGGGGTCTACGAACTCCCTGCCGACTTCGTGGAATTGCAGATAGACTCGGTGGTCACCGACATCGGCGTGGACGCGGTCAAGACAGGGATGCTGGCCAATGCCGACATCATCGCCGTGGTTGCCGCAAAAGTCCGGGAACACTCCCTGCCCAACCTGGTTGTGGACCCCGTGATGGTCGCCAAAAGTGGCGATCCGCTGCTGCGGGAGGACGCGCGGGACGCGCTGATCCGTCTGCTTTTGCCTCTGGCCGTCGTTGTGACGCCCAACCTGCACGAGGCGCGCGTCCTGACCGGAATGGAGATAGAGACGGTGGAGGACATGGCGCGCGCAGCGATGGCGATCCATCGGATGGGGCCTCGCTACGTGGTGGTCAAGGGAGGACATCTGGCAGCCGGGGAAAGCGTGGACATTCTGTACGACGGGGAGAAATTCACCCGCTTCCCGTCCCCACGCGTGGAGACGAAGAACACCCACGGCACGGGCTGCACCTTCGCGTCAGCCATTGCAGCGGGTCTGGCAAAGGGGCTGGATGTGGTGGAAGCCGTCCGGCAGGCCAAGGAGTACATCACCCTGGCGCTGCGCCATGCCCTGGACCTGGGCCACGGACACGGCCCCACCCATCATTTCGCCGCGCTGTACGCAAAGGCGGGATGGATGTGATTTCCGGATTTTCGCCCGCCGCCAGCACTGCCCGGCGGAGCAGCAAAGCCGCATCCGCTTCCTCATCGCCGACGACCCCGGCGCCGGCAAAACCATCATGGCCGGCCTGATCCTCAAAG
>JBBIKR010000108.1:0-12849 GCA_037445395.1 Thermoflexales bacterium | reverse complement strand
GGTGTTTGCGGCCCCCGGCCCCCCCCCCCGCCCGCCCGCGGCCCGCCCCCCCCCCCCCCCCCCCCCGCGGGCGGGCGGGGGGCGGCCCCCCCCCCCCCCCCCCCCCCCCCCAAAACCCCTTGCCCCTCCCTGGGGGGCCGTGAAAACCATCCCCGCGGCGGTTCAGCCGTTACACGTGGGGGATCCGCAGGTCCGGGTCGCCTCGCTTCGTCTGCTTTGCCTCCGGGTAGTACTTGCTCACCATCTCCACGACGATGGCCGCCTGCTCGGCCATGCGCTTGCCGTCGGCGGCGCTGGTGATCTGTCCGTGGGCGCTCACCACCGAGTTGCCCGTCTTCAGGTGGACCGGCGCGGCCACACGGGCAATCTCAGGAGCCTCGTAGACCCGGATGAAGCCACCCGATCCAGGCGGGTTGTCCGTGTGCACGTCAATGTGGGCCTTCACAGCCGCCCGCAGCGCGGCAATCATGGGGAGTTGCAGGTCCCGCACGGGGTTGATGCTATCGGCCCCCAGTTCCTCCAGCACCTTGAACGCCGCCGGGTTGCAGTATCCCATATGCGCCGATGCCTTGAAGATGATGTCCTTCGGCAGGAAGCCGTCCTTGCGCATCCGTCCCAACAGCCAGAGCAGGCCCTCGTCGTAGATGACGAAGCCCCGGCACCCGATGTCAATGCCGCGCCGGATGTCCTCCACCGCGCGCAGCACCTGCTCCATCCCGCGCAGGCGGTAGCCAATCCGCATACCCTGAGGGGACAGGGCGGTGGCACTGGTATCGTAGGTGGCCCGTGGTCCCACCGACAGGAGCAACTCCGCGCCGTAGTCGTGGCACAGCCGGCAGTACTCTTTCAACTCCTGCCGCGTATGCCGGAACATGCCGTAGGTCTCCGTCACCCGGTTGATGGTGATGCCGAGTTTGTCGCTGGTCTCCAGGAGCGCCGCAACCGCCTCGGCGGAGTTCACCGTCGGCACCTCAATGCGGTAGACGGCTCCGTCGGGGAACCGGGCCATGGACGTCGGGAGATCCCAGAGGTCTCCCTCTGGCAGACCCAATGTTTTGATGTAACGCCGGATGTCTTCAAACACTTCGTACCTCCTTTGGTAAGATGAAGTTGGATGGGGTAGTTGGCTACTCATAGTGTTGCGGCAGGGGTGGGCAGTAGACCCACACCAGTTTCAGCGGCTCGTCGCCGATATTTTCCAGACGATGCTTCTTGCCCGGAGGGGAGTAGATGGCCGTCTCCGGGCCGACTTCCCATTCCCCCTCTCCTTCAATCACCAGCCGGGCGCGCCCGCTGATGATGAACATGACCTCCTCGCAATCCTCGTGGACATGGTCCGGGATCATGCTCCCGACCGCGGTGACGTTCAATCCCATAGAGACGTTCCGGGTGCCCACTGTCTTGGGAGCGAGGAGCAACTTGGATACTCGCCTGGGGATTCGCTCTTCCCCTTCCACATCTGCAGCCGCTACAAAAGGAACTCTGTCCATAACTCTTCCATCCTCCTGATGGTGAAGGATTAGCCCTCTACCTGTGCAGAACGTGAGCAGAGATCGCGCCTGCCGCCTCCACCAGGGCCTGGGCCATTTCGGAAACCCGATCCCATGTCATCCGATACACGGGACCGGGTATGGCGAGCGTGGCGATAACGTTTCCGAAAACATCGCGGACCGGCACGGCGACGGCCCGAATCCCGGGTTCAAACTCCTCGTCGTCAATCGCGTATCCCCGCTGGCGCGTCGCTTCCAGTTCCTCCCGTAGCCGGTCGGCACAGGTGATCGTCTTCTCCGTACAGGCTTTCAAAGGGACGTTCAGCAGAGGCTCAACCACCTCCGGCGGAAGAAAAGCCAGGAATATTCTGCCGCTGGCTGTGCAGTGGATGGGCAGATGGGTGCCGACCCGGGTCGCCACGATCAGCGCATGGTCACCGTACAGGACCTCAATGGCCAGCACCTGACCCTGGTCAAAAATACCCAGGTCGCACGTTTCCTGAAAGCGGTCCACCAACTGCTGCATATACGGGCGCGCCACGCGGCGGAGGTCCAGATTCCGCAGCGCCCTCAGCCCCAAATCCACCATGCCCACGCCCAGGCGGAATTTCTCTCCCTCCGCCGTCCGCTCCAGCAGGCCGTGCTGGAGCAGGGTCATAATGATGCGATGGACGGTCGCCTTATGCAGACCGACGGCCTGGGCGATCTCGGTCACTCCCCGTTCGGGGTTCCTGTCGTCAAAGGCCATCAGAATCTGGATCGCCCGTTCCACCGCCCGCACATTATATCGTTCCAAGTCCGGTTCTTTGTGATTCATCTACTACAAACCTTGTTTCAGAGGATGGCCAGCGCGGTCGGTTGGGGTTTCGCGGTCGGTGTATCCGGCCTCGCCGGCCATCGCTCAGGAGGATGCCCCGTTTCCCGCTCTCTACCGCTGGTCAAACGGGGGCGCCGGGTAGACCAGTGGGGCCGAGGCGTGCTCAGGCGGCCACACCAGTTCCTGCTTGCCGTTCTGCCACTGGATCAGCGGGTTCAGGACATTGCCGGTGCCATCCGTGTTGAAGGTGACCGGGCCAATCACCGTCATCATGTTGGTGGCGGCGATGGCGTCCCGGATCGCGTCCCGGTCCAGCGTGCCGGCTTTCTCAATGGCCGCCGCCGCGATCTGCACACAGGCATATGCCGGCCCCGTCAGCAGATCGGCGGGCCGCCCGAACTGGGCCTGGTACTTGGCGTTGAGTTCGGCCACACCGGGGAAGTTCTCGGCGTGGTGCCACCCGGGGAAGATGGTGACGTAGTCGCCGTTCTTGCCCATGGTCTCTCCCCAGGTGACATTCTCGGGAGCCCGGATCATCAGGGTGAACTTGGGCGTCCATCCCAGTTCAACCATCTGTTTGACCATCGTGATGCCGTCCGGAGGGGCCGGTACAGTGAGCAGCATCTCCGCCCCCGCCTCCTTGGCCTTGAGGATCATGGCCGACATATCCTCGGTCCTGGGGGCGTACGTCTCGTAGACGACCACCTCGTATCCGTATTTGGGGGCGTTCTCCTTCCACAGGTTGCCCAACTCTATGCCCCAGTCGGTGGTCTCCTGGAAGATGGCGACTTTGGTCGGCCGTTCGCCCTCCGGGATGGAAGCGTTGAGGATTTCAAAGACGTCCCGGGCCTGGGCAGGGGACTTGGGGAACGGCGAGAAGAGATACCGGTAGCCCTGCTGGTGGATGGAGTACAGCGCGAAGGCGACACCGAGATAGGGGACCTTATTCTTCTCGGCGACGGCCGCAGTAGCCGCGTGCATGTCGCTACCGGCGCCACCCAGGTAGACCACTACGTTCTGCTCAGCGTAAAGGGACTCCAGTTTGCTCACTGCCTTGGTCGGGTCGGATTCGTCGTCGTAGATGGTCAGGCGGATGGGGATCTTGGTGCCGTACTCTGCGACGTATACTCCGCCCTGGGCGTTGATGTCCGCCACGGCGATCTCGTATCCCGGCTTCACCATGGCACCGAGGGCGCCGTACTTCCCGGTGAGGGGGATGGACGCGCCGAACTCAATGTATTCCGGGGCGGGCGGCGGCGCTGTAGTGGGAGCCACCGTGGGCGGGACCTTTGTCGGCGCGACGGTGGGCGGAGCCTGCGTGGGCGTCGGGGTCGCGGGCCCACAACTGACCAGCAGCGCGCCAACCAGGAGCACGGTCATGACCACCATCACGTTTCCGGTTTTCATGGCTAATCCTCCTTTTTCGGCTGAGAATGGTCTATAAACAGGAACCCGGGTTTGTACATCCCATCACTCCATAGGCACCTCCTCTCCTCTGCTGGCCAACGAGTTCGCCGGTAAATCGCTTCCCTCGGCAGAGGGGTAAAGTGCGGCTTTCTTCGCCAGACGGCGGGCAAACATCCGGCGGGTCCGCTCCCAGGCCTCAACCAGCCCGCCGGGCAGGAAGAGCACGACCAGCAGGAACAGGGCGCCAAATATGATCAGATGATACTCGCCCACCCTCATCACCAGCCACTCTTTGAGCAAGACGAAGAATACCGCGCCGATGATGGGGCCGTGAATTGTGCCCACGCCGCCGATGAAGGCCATGTTCACAGGCTCCAGGCTCCAGGGGGGCGAGAAGGTGTAGTTGAAGTAGTAACTCGTCTGGTAGTACGCGTAGGCCCCGCCAGCCAGGCCGCCCAGGAAGGCGCTGACCGCCAGGGCCAGCAACTTGTGGGTAAAGGCGTTGACGCCCAGCGATTCCGCCGCGTCCTCATTCTCCCGCACCGCCACCATGCCCAGCCCCAGCCGAGATTTGACCAGCGCGTAGGCAACCCCGATGGTGAAAAGCGCCAGAGCCAGGATGATATAATAGCGAGGGCCCAGTTGATAGTTCTGGATGTCCGCAGTGGGGAGATAGGTAATTTTGGGGAGGACATTCCCAATGGTGATGTAGAGAATCTGCGAGAGCGCCAGCGTGCCAATCGTGAAGTAATCTCCTCTGAGCCGGAGTCGGAAAGCGGGAACTCCGATCAACATAGAAAAGACGGCGGGCACCACGCCAGCAACCAGAAGGGCGAGGGGGAGAGGACGTCCAGCCGTATATAGCATGCGCGCGGCAAGCGTTCCCAGGCCGAAGAACGCCGCATGGCCCAGGTTGACCTGCCCGGTGTAGCCCCCCAGAATGTTCCAACTGGTGGCCAGCATGGTGTAGATGAACATCAAAATCAGCAGGTTGAGCAGGCTGTCCGATGCCCCCATCCTGGGGACCCAGCAGAGCGCCGCCACGCCAGCGACAAGGAGGGTGAGAGAGAAGCCTTTCTTTGTCGTCATGGGCTACCCCTCTTTTGCGCCAAATAGCCCCTGGGGCCGGATCAGCAGAACCAGGATAAAGATTGCCAGGCCGACGACATGCCGATAGTTGCTGATCCAGAGGGCAGCAACCGATTCACTCACACCCAGGATGAGTCCTCCTACCAGGGTCCCCGCGATGCTCCCGATGCCTCCCAGGACCAGCACGATTAAAGATTTGAGGGTCCAGTGCATTCCCATCACCGGCTCTACCGAATACCCTACGGCCACCAGTGTCCCCGCCGCTCCCGCCAGCGCCGCGCCCAGCACGAAAGACAGGCGGTAGACACCATGTACGTTGATGCCCATCAGCGTGGCCGCCTCCCAGTCCTGAGCGGTCGCCCGGATGGCTTTGCCCGTGTAGGTCCTCTGCAAGAACAGTTGAAGGGCGAGGAGGAAGACGAAAGCGATCGCCAGGCTCGCTACCCGCACGTAGGGCAGGCGCACCCCGAGGAGGGTGAACGTCGCCCCGGCGTACGAGGTCATAATACCCCGGTTGTCGGCGGTCCACAGGCGCAAGGCCATGTTCTGCAAAATCAGGCCCAACCCGAACCCGATCAGGAGGGAGTTCCTGATTTTGTCCTCCGTGGGGAGTTTGATCAGGCGGGAAAAGAGCAGTTGATACAGGATAAGCCCGACCAGAACCAGGGCGAACATAGAGAGGGGAACCCCGGCGAAGGGGTCTACGCCCATCAGGGTAAAGAGCCAGAAACTGGCGTAGCCGCCCAACATCAGGAGTTCGCCGTGGGCCACGTTGAGGATTTTGGTGACCCCGAAGACCAGCGAAAGACCCACCGCCGCCAATCCGTACAGGGCACCGACCAGGATTCCGGAAGCCAGGCTCTGGGCTACAGGTGTAGACATAGACCTCTCACTTTCTGGGGGACCTCTCTCTATCCCAGGTATGCGCTGCGCACAGATTCAAAGGACAGCAGGGCATCGCCGCTGCCTTCCCCCACGATCCGGCCGTTCTCAATCACGTACGCCCGCTGCGCCAGTTCCAGGGCCGCCCGGACGTTCTGTTCCACCAGCAGGACGGCGACTCCCTGCCGATTGATCTCGGTAATCATCTCAAAAATCTGCTCCACCAGGAGAGGCGCCAATCCGAAAGAGGGCTCATCCAGGAGCAGGAGACTCGGTCTGGACATCAAGGCCCGGCCAATCGCCAGCATCTGCCGTTCGCCACCGCTCAGGGTGCCCGCCCGCTGCTTCTTGCGCTCCTCCAGGCGAGGAAAGAGTTGATACACCCATTTCATGCTTTGCGCTTTCTCCTTCCTGGCCCGGGCGGTGAAGGCCCCCAGTTCCAGATTCTCCTCCACGCTCATGCCGGTGAATATCCGACCCCCCTCCGGTACCTGGGATATGCCCATCTCCACGATTCGGTGGGGCGGCTCCCTATCCAGCGGGCGCCCGTGGAAACGGACGGACCCGGCAGCGGGCTTGAGCAATCCGCTGATAATCCGCAGGGTGGTCGTCTTGCCTGCCCCGTTCGGGCCCACCAGCGCGACCAGTTCCCCCTCCCCGACCCGAAGGGAGACTCCCCAGAGAACCTGCAAATCCTTGTAACCGGCGTCCACGCCTTCCAGTTCAAGCATGATGAGCCTTTCCTAAATAGACTTCTATGACATGGGGGTCGTGAACGATCTCCTGAGGCGGCCCTTCGGCGATTTTCTGCCCCATGTTGAGGACAATGACCCGGTCCGAGAGTCCCAAAATCGCCTTGACGATGTGTTCCACCACCAGAATCGTGACCCCCGAATCCCGGATTTTGCGGATTAACTGCATCGTCTCCTCGGTCTCGGCGGGGTTCAGGCCTGCCATCAGTTCGTCCAGGAGAAGCAGGGATGGCCTGGCGGCCAGGGCGCGAGCCAGTTCCAGCATCTTGCGCTCCATCAGCGTGAGGTCCCGGGCCAGGAAACTCACCTTGTCCGCCAGGCCCACCAGCCCCAGGATTTCCGTCGCCTCCTCGGCGGCTACCCGCAGGTTCGGCGCCGGGTCCCGGCCATACGTCCGCGCAATCATCACGTTCTGCAGAACAGTGCAGCAGAGGAACGACTTGGTCAGTTGAAAGGTTCTGGCCACACCATTCTGGCACATTCGGTGAGGCGGCAGGCCGGTGACGTCCTTCCCTGCCAGGGTAACCCGGCCGGCGTTGGGTTTGAGGAACCCGGTAATCAGGTTCAGAACGGTCGTCTTGCCCGAACCGTTGGGGCCGATGAGGCCGATGATCTCCCCTTCCTGAACGGCGAATCCCACCTGGTACACGGCGGCCAGGCCCCCGAAGAATTTGGTAAGCCCTTCTACGGTCAGGAAATCCATAACCGCTCCTTGTGGAACTTGTGGGACTTACTCTTCCACGAAGATGATGGCCTCAACGGGGCAGTTTTCCTCACACGTCCCGCACTCAATGCAGACCGCCGGGTCAATCCGGGATTGGGTATCGCCCTCCGTAATGGTCGCGGCGCCAGTCGGGCAACCAGCCACACAGGCCCCGCAGAGAATACACTGATCGGTGACTTTGTATGGCATCGCTCTATCGTCCTCGGATGGGATGGCAAAAACTCCGGCGGGATCAACCCGCGTAGATCCGCTCCGGATCAATCTCCTCGCGGATCAGGCGAATCTGCTCCACCGTCGGCGGCTCGGTAACCGATACCCGATCGGGCACCAGCGGCTGAAAGCCCATATTGGATAGAACGTCCTCCAGCGTGACGCGCGGGTGAATGGATTCCAGCCGCAGCCGCTGGCTCTGGGGGTCAAACCCAAAGATGGCCTTATCGGTGATGACGCGGACCGGTCCGCCCCGCAACCCGGCGGCCGCGCGAGCACCGTTCCCCCGCAGGTAGCCGGGACTGGTGATAAACGAGACGGCCTCTTTGAGTTTGCGCGCCTCATGACGGATGATGATGACGACCCGTTTGGCGGAAGACGCGATGTCGTTGGCCCCTCCGCTGCCGACAAAATGGGTGAATTTCCCCTTCGGGTCGCCCAGCAGCGTCGTGTTCAGGTTGCCGTAGGCGTCGGTTTCCAGGCCGCCCAGAAAGCCCACATCTACCAGTCCCCGGTGCAGCACCATCCCCAGCATATCCACGAAACTGCTCATCACCTTCGCCCGATACCAGACCCGGGGGTCGGCCAGGCCCACCCCGGTGTGGATGGGCTCCGGGTCCACGATGCCCAACTCAAAGAGGATGGTCAGATGGGGCGCGTGAGTGCGCTTGGCCAGGAACGAGGCGACCACCGGCAGGCCGATCCCCACGGCCACGATTTCGCCGTCTTTCAACTCCCGCGCTCCCGCCACGGCCATCAGTTCAAAGAAGGTGTAATCCTCTGCGTACATGGCTCCCTTCCCCCTCTCAATACCCCAGAATCGGATCCGCCAGCAACGTGGTGAGATGTTTCATCCCACCGACCCGCTCCAGGTATTCCCAGTGGTCCCGAACGCCGAGGACGTATTTCTCCAGGTACGCCTGGAATCCCTCCACCGTCCGGGTCGCCGCCGCGTACTCCCGGATGTGCTCCGCGTCGTAGTCATAGACGCGGTAAACAGAAGTGGGATGGGCGGAGAAGGGCAGGTGGACGACGTGCGAGACCTTGAAACCGGGGATCACCGTCCGCTCCGGCTCACGGCGGATAATTTCCGTGGGGACCAGTTGCTCGGTGATGACAATCACCCGCTGGCTGGCCTTCACCTGCTCCTCGTTGTCCCAGCGCGGGCCGTAAATCCAGGCGTTGCCTTCCTCGTCCGCCACCTGCACCTGAACGACGGCGACGTCGGGCACCAGGGGCCGGAGCGCCAGCCACTCCTCGCCGGTGAAGGGGTCCCGCACCGTAGCCACATTCTCCGGCGCGACCTGCTGCAATCGGGCGAGGACGTCCGAACCGCGCAGGGAGCGGATGGGGATGAAGGGCAGGCCGAGGGCGCCCGCCAGGTAGCGAAAGGCCACCGAGAGGCTGCTGTACTCCTCGGCGATCAGCGTACCGGATTCAATCCCGCGATTCACGTTGTTGAGCCGCCCGAAGCGGTCCAGTGAACCGCCGCCGTAAATCATCCGCTCCACCGCCCCTGCCCCGACCAGCAGGTCCGCGTCCATCGCTCCGACGCACTGGGAGACCGTCAGCCCGCGAATGCCCTGACGGATCACCTCGCGCGCGAAGGCCATGTTGCAGCGCGTGATGGCGAATCCCGAGAGGGCTACGTGCGCGCCGGAGGGAATGGATGCCACGGCTTCCGTCAATGTTGCCAGTTTGCCCATCCTGACCTCCGTTCATTCAAACGTCGGGCGGGAGTCAAAAACTACCAGCAGAAGGTTGCAGGCCCCGTCCTCCACCCTGATCTCCGCCAGTTCCACCGGGCGGTCCAGGACCTCCTCAATCGCCAGCACGATCAGGTTGGCCGGTATGCAGGTGAAGGGCTCCACTCCTTTGGCGACCAGCCTCTGCTCCACCGGTACGTGCAGGCAACCGCGCACCTGAACCCGCAGCAGTTTCTCCTCCAATTGGTGGGAGACCTCGGCAACCAGCCCCTCTTCCCGCAATACCTGTTTGATGACCTCAATCATCGGTTCTACTTCTTTTCTCTGAATCCTGGGCAGACACTTGCTCAGGAAATAATCCCGCCCCACGGTTGTCACGCGAAAGCGGGCCCCCTTGCCCCTTTCGTCCCAGAATGCCTTTTGCAGGTCGTGAACGATGCTGTTGACATAATCCAGAGAGACCTGGCGCTCGCTCATCACTCCTCCTTTTTCTCGTAGTAGGGAACGCCCCACTTCTCGCGGTAGACCAGTTCGTGCAGGGGGATGCGCGGACGGGGCCGGGGGTAGCGCGCGGGGTGGCCCACGGCGACAATGCTGACAATCTTCAACCCCTCCGGCACGCCCAGCAGGTCCTTCAGGCGCTCCTCATCGCGGATGTCAATGCAGGGGGCGATCACCCAGCAGGCTCCCAGACCCAGCGCCGTGACCATCAGCAGCATGTTCTCAATGGCGGCCGAGGTATCGTAGGGCAGGTCCCAGACGTCTTTGCGGCCGCAGACGACGATGTTGACCGGCGCCTCGGCGAGGAAGGCGGATACCTGTCCGGACGTCAGTTTCTCAAAGGCCGCCTTCCGCTTCGCCTCGTCCTCCAGAGTGGCAAACCGCTCCTGCATCTTCTGGGTGACGAACTCCGCCGTAAACCGGCGGCCACTGCCGCCGCCCGCGATCGCCCCCATCCGTTTCCGCGTCTCCGGGTCCTTGACGATGATGAATCGCCAGGGCTGAGCGTTCTCCCCGGAGGGCGCCTGACGGGCCGCTTCCAGGATCATTTCCAGCGCTTCCTCCGATACCGGCTCATCCGTATACTGACGGATGCTCCGGCGGTCCTGGATGACCTTCATTACAGCCGGGACCAGGTCATAAAGTTCTGACATTTGACTCCTCCCTTTGCACCAAAGGCTATTGTGCGGGAAAAATTTAGGGGTTGGAGAAAACGGCTCGCCGTTTTCTCCAACCCCCTTCATTTGGCTGGTACGTCACCATGCAGTGCAGAGAACGGTGAATAGACAGGGGATAGCCACTGAACGGCCCATCGGTGGATCATGGAATCCATACCCGAGGGTGCTGAAGGTCTACAAGCAAGGTCAGAATACATTTCTGATCCGAGGTTGCCAAGTGTGGATGTCGTTACCCCATCAATGGAATGGGGGCTGTCTTGTGTAATGATACTTTGTATCGTATCGTAATACATTATACCACGCCAGGCGGAACTTGTCAAGAGTTGCAGCGACTCCAGTTTCCAAGTAGCCTCAAGTTGTGGTATAAAATAGATTGCCAAGACATTCTGACGAGGAGGTGAGGAGAAATGCGTTCGCTGGCACTGAATCGGAGAAATTGGGTCGTTTCCACGATTTCCAACCTGATACACCAGTCGCTGCCCCGAATCACCCCTCTGGACCCCCGCACGGTCCGACGCCTGAAATGGCTCATCATCGCCATTTCCCTGGCCGGTAGCCTGCGCCTGAACCGCTTGCTTCAGGCCCTCCCATATGGGAAAGCCCAGTCGTTGAAGGCGGCCGAGACGGCCCGCTCTTGGTCCCTGACCGAGGCCCGCTACCCGGAGGCCTTCTTCTTTGCCCGTTTCCGTGGATTTCGTCATCCGAATGGCCGATAATATCCACGTCCTCTGTGATGGGGAGTGGCGTAACATTCTGGAAGTGGCCCGGGAGAAGCCCGCCATCGGTCTGGTGGTCTGGAGGGAGGAGGGCCAGAAGCCCGTCTCTTGCCGGGCGGTCGCTTTCCGGGCCCGGCTGCGGGAAGCGGATGACCTCCAGGAGCCCAACCCGGAAGTCAATTTTGTTGTCCTCTCTCCCGTTACGGGGAGCGGGGAGCCGTTGATCCTGGCGACTTCTCTCCCTGTAGAGACGCTGGAGGAAGTTCGGGCAGTGGTGCGGATGTATGAGTACCGCTGGGCGATTGAGACGATGTTTGAGGCGTTGAAACGGGATTGGCATATAGATGAGTTTATGGTGCGGCACTGGCGGGCCATTGAGCGGTTGCTGTGGGCGGGTGCGATGGCCTATATGGTGTTGTTGCTCTTGTTGCTGGATGTCCAGGAAGAGAGTCGTCAGTTTTTGGAAGAGGTCAGGCAGTTCTGGCGGCGCCGGGCTGTGATGGGCAAGGACCTGGGGGCGGGCAAACTTCGGGAAGCCTTGGCCCTGGATCGGGCCGACCATTTTGAAGACTGGCTACTTCTTTTTCGGGGGGTCACATGACTACTTGGAAACTGGAGGGTGCTCAGGGGGGACCATTGCTTGACATGGGGGTGGGAGTATGTTAAGATGAATTTGCTCCAGGTCGGCCAGGCGGTCGCGCTCCGCGCCTTGCGCGGGGTGAGGAAAGTCCGGGCTCCGCAGGGCACGGTGCTGGGTAACACCCAGGCGGGGTAACCCGACGGATCGGGCCACAGAAACAGACCGCCGGGCTGGTAGACTGGTAAACTGGTGACTGGTAACTGGTAACTGGTAGACCGGTGAACCGGCCTGCTGGCCTGGTAAGGGTGAAAAGGTGGTGTAAGAGACCACCGGCGTCCGGGGTGACCCGGGCGGCCAGGCAACCCCCACCGGGAGCAAGGCCAAGCAGGGGCGACGTGGGGGCAGGGCCTGTCCCTGCCCCTGCACGGGGCGGCCCGTCCCGTCCGAGCCCCGGGTGGGCCGCTTGAGGCGGCGGGCAACCGCCGTCCCAGAGAGATGACCGCCCACGACAGAACCCGGCTTATCGGCCGGCCTGGAGCAAAACCGCTGGAGATTCTCTCCCCCTTGGGCATCCGTGATCTCTACATGGGTCAGACTGAAAAGGCCCAGGTCCCACTGAACGTGGATGCGCCAGTCAGTGCCCTGGCTGCCGGGCTGGGAAACGGTGGTGGCATCCACCAGACGGAGATGGACAGGGTAGTGGGGAAGGGAAGGGCCTCGCCGCTCCAGGAAAGCCCCGATGATACGGCCCAGCCAGGGAAGGGTATTACGGAGCCGTTTCAGCACGGCCACGTCTGAAAGGTTGGCCAGGCCCAGAGCGGTGGCCCATGCTCCTACGGCGCGCAGGGATCAGTCCAGAGGGGAGTAAACCAACACCAGGCGGAGGAGGTCCAGGCAGGAGCGAATTTCCCGCCTCCGCTGGAACGCTCCGGTCTCCCGAGCCATCTGGCTCACATCTTCAGGAAGGCGGGAGCATAAGTTCTCCCATTCTTCATCACCGATGAAATGCTCTTGGAGGACATCTGCCGGATGTTGAGTGCTCATACCCCCTATTATATCACTTTTAACGAATCGCATCCCGTTAAGTGAGCGCCTATGGAACCTGCTTCTCCCCTCCCCCTTTATAGAATCTCTCCAACTCCTGCCGCGCCTCCGCCAGCACCCACCTGCCCCAGTACCTGACCGCCTCCAGCAGCGGGTTGAAATCCGGCGGTGGGGCGTCGGCCGGCGCGGGGGTCTCCAGGCGCCGCCGGTCGCGGGCGAGGGCTTTATTGTACTGTTCCTGGACGTAGCGGGAG
>JBBIKR010000107.1:0-13025 GCA_037445395.1 Thermoflexales bacterium | reverse complement strand
GGCGTCGGCGTGGGGGACGGGGTGGCCGTCGGGGCCGGGGTCGGCTCCGGGGTCGGGGTGGGTTGCCGCCCGACGGCGACAAAGGTGTAGCCTACCAGCCCCGCTCCGATCAGCCAGAGGAGCAGGAAACCGGTCAACGCGCAGCCCTGAAGGGCGGCCCAGTTGGTGCGATGACGCTTCATCAGCCGTTACTTTCACCGTAGAGAGTGCAGAGGACGCGGAGAAAAGAAAAGTGAAAACCACGAAGGACATACGAACCGGCGTGCCCTTTGTGGTAAAAATCTCTGCGCTCTCCGCGCCTCTGCGGTTAAAAAGGACTTCGGGTCAGGGCGACCTGCGCGGCGTAGTCGGCCAGTTGGCGCTCTATTTCCGCCTCATCCCAGCCCAGGCGGGGAGCGATGACCTCCGCAACGGCCCGCGCCCGGCCCAGCCCACCGTCCCGGGCGTCGTAGATGACGTGGGTGCGGCGAATCAGCACGTCGCTGAGGGTGAGCGCCATCTCGTGCTGAACGGCGTAGAGGGCTTCCGCCAGCAGGTACGGCAGCCCAGGCACCATTGGCTCCCCCAGCGCCGGGTTTTCCTCCACATAGCCCAGAATCCAGCGGGCATCGCCGCCGTAGGTCTCCACCAGGTGGCGGGCTACCCGCCCGTCCGGCATCTCCATTTCCACCGCTTCTATCTGCGCGCCTTCCAGGGGTTCCTGCGTCCGGCAGGCGGAGCGAGCATGAATGCCCATTTCCGCCAGCCGTTTCGCCGCCCGGTCGGTCAATTCTTCGGCCATACGGCGCGCGGTGGTCAGTTTCCCGCCGGTGATGGTCAGCAGTCCCGAAGGGCTCTCCACGATGACGTGGGTGCGGGAGACGGCCGAGGGATGGCCCGGCGCGGCCACCAGGGGGCGCAGTCCGGCGAAGGTGCTGACGATGTCCGCCTCCGTGATGCGGGCGCCGGGGAAGAGGTGGTTGACCGCCTCCAGCAGGTACTCCGCGTCGCCGGAATCGGCGGCAGGGTTATCCAGGTCGCCCTGGTAGTCGGTGTCGGTGGTACCGATGAGGGCGAAGTCCTTCCAGGGGATGACGAACATATGGCGGCCGTCGCGCGGAGAGGTGAAGATGACGGCGTGGTGGGTGGGGAGACGGTCGCGCGGGATGAGGAGATGGATGCCTTTGGTGGGACGGAGCATGGGGCGGGCGGTGGGCTCGTCCAGGGCCCGAATGCGGTCGGCCCAGACGCCGGTGGCGTTGACGACGACGCGGGCCCGGACTTCTATCTCCCGCCCGGTGCGGCCGTCCACCACCTGCGCGCCCACCAGATGTCCCCCGGCCTGCATCAGGCCGACAACGGGGGCATGGTTGACCACCACGGCACCGTGGAGATGGGCAGCGCGGGCCATGGTCAGGGTCAGGCGGGCATCGTTCACCTGGGCGTCGTAGTAGCGGCCCGCGCCGATGAGCCCTCGTCCACCGATCAGGGGCTCCCGTCGGGCCGCCTCCTCGGGGGAGAGCCAGCGGTGGTTCTGGACGTTGCGGAAGAGGCTGAGGGCGTCGTAGAGGGTGAGGCCCAGGCGGAGTTTCCAGGCGGGGGGCCGCTGGCCGGCGTAGAGGGGGTAAAGGAAGGCCAGCGGGCGGACCAGGCGGGGAGCGATGCGGCGCAGGATGCGCCGCTCGGTGCAGGCATCAAAGACCAGGCGGAATTCGCCGTATTCCAGGTAGCGGATGCCGCCGTGGACCAGGCGGGTGGAGCGGCTACTGGTGCCGACGGCGAAGTCGCCCCTCTCCACCAGCGCGGTACGGAAGCCGCGCATCGCGGCATCCCGCGCAATCGCCGCGCCGGTGATGCCCCCGCCGATGACCAGGACGTCAAAGGTCTCATCGGCGAGACGGGTCAGGTTTTCTTCGCGGGCGGATACGGAAAAGGGACGGTGGTTGGACAGGAGAACAGGCTCCAGGGTTGACCTCCGCGAAATCAGCCTCACCCCACCCCCAGCGGCTTCGCCGCTACCCCCTCCCCTAAAGTTCGGCTTTTTGCCCGTGGGCCCTCTGCATAGGCCCGATTGCTTCGCCAGCCATAAAAAGAAGATTATTTTTCGTTGCGGCGGCTTCACCGCCGCAACGAAAAATATTTTCTTTTTATGCTTCTCGCCTCGCCAGAGGCGGGTTTTGGAGATTTTCCCGCCCGCCCTGAAAAAGGCCAAACTTCAAGGGAGGGGGTGATGCCGCAGGCGGCGGGGGAGGGGTGAGGAAGCCTGAACAGTGAAAATTATCCCTCCTCCGGCAGCAGAACACCCGGGTTCATGATGCCAGTGGGGTCCAGGGTGGCCTTGACGGCCCGCAGGGTCTTCAGACCCAGCGGCCCGACCTCTTCCCGGAACCAGCGGGTGTGGTCGCGGCCGATGCCGTGATGGTGACTGAGGGTTCCTCCGGCGGCCAGGATGGCCTCCGTGGCCGCTTCCTTCACCGCCCACCACTGTTCAATCTCCGCGCCGGGCACCTGACGGCCCAGGAAGGTGGTGTAGAGCGAGGCCCCCCATGGGTAACTGTGGGAGACGTGGGTCATCACGTACCCGGGCCCGCCGCCGGTATCCCGGATGGCCGCCCGGATGGCCGCCGTCATCGCCTCGTAGAGACGGAGCAGGTTGGACCAGGTGGTGGCCGTCTCCAGCGTATCCACCATGACGCCGACGCCCAGAAGGGTATCCCGCAGGTATGGCTGGGCGAACCGTTCCCGTTTCCAGGATTCGCCGACGCTGCGGCCCAGGGGCAAGCCGCCGTGGTCCCGGCAGATTTCGGTCGCCCGGCGCCAGCGGGGGCGGACATCTTCGGGGGAGCCGTCGTAGCCCAGGAGCAGGAAGCAACTGCCACCGGTCAGGCTGTGGCCCTTCCAGGCCAGATACTTTTCCGTGGCCCGGTCAATGAGGGCCCGCAGGCCGGAGTGGGCATGGGCCAGTACGGCGAAGCCAGCGGTTTCCTCCGGGTCGGAGAGGCGGGCAATGGTGGGGCAGGGGCCCTGTTGCATCAGGTCGCGCAGCGCGGCAACCGCTTCATCCAGCCGGTGGAAGAGGAACCCCCGGTAGTCCTGGACTTCGGGGCGGGGGCAGATGCGCATCGTCGCCTGGGTGATGACGCCGCAGGCTCCCTCCGAGCCGACCAGAATCTCCAGCAGGCTGGGGCCGGTGGCGCTGGCGGGGACATCGCGCGTCTCTATGATGCCCACCGGGGTGACCACCTGGACCGCCTGGGTCATATGCTCTATCTTGCCGTAGCCGGTGGAGGTCTGACCGGCGCCCCGGGTGGCGATCCAGCCGCCGAGGGTGGAGAACTCAAAGGACTGGGGGAAGTGGCCCAGGGTGAAGCCGTGGGCGTTCAGTTGGGCCTCCACCTCGGGGCCGGTGGCTCCGGCCTGAATGCGGGCGGTCCGGGAGACGGGGTCTATAGAGATGAGCCGGTCCAGCCGGGCCAGGTCCAGGCTGATGGCAGGGCGGTCGTCGGGGGGCGGCTCCACGGCCCCCAGGACCGTACTGCCGCCCCCGAAGGGAATTATCAGGATGTCCCGGTCGGCGGCCCAGGCGACGATCGCGGCCACCTGCCCCTCATCGGCCGGATAGACCACGGCATCCGGAGGGTTGGGGACGATACCGGCCCGCACGCGGACCAGGTCCCGGTAGGCCTTGCCACAGGCGTGCTCCACGCGGGCGCGGAGGTCCAGCCGGACGGCATCCTCTCCCACCAGTCGGCGCAGAGAGGCCAGGACCGGGTCATCCAGGCGGGAGGGTCGGAGCCGGATGGATTCCAGCGGGACCGGCGGCCGTTCCGTCAGGTCGTCGGGCAATTCCAGCCACGCCCGCAGGGTCGGCCAGAATTGGGGCCGGTTCTCCAGGGGATAGGAGCAGTCCAGGGTGCCCCACCCCCACCAGCGGGGGTTCGGGATGTCCATAGGGTTCCCCTGATCCCGGATCCCGGCGGGCCGGGGGGCCCGCCGGGGCCTACGGGGTTACGTCGGGCAAACCGGAAGTTCGCAGGTGCGGTGGTGGACGACCTGGATGCCGCCGCCGAGGCTGTTCAGTGCTGCCACCAGCGCGTCCTCGGAGACTTCGGTGACCCGGAGGATAATGGTGCTGGTCGTGGGGTCTTCGCCGGCCGCCGTCCCCAGGGCAATGATATTGCCGCCGATTTCGGCGATCTTGCCGGTCACCTTTGCCAGCACGCCCTTTTCCTCGGGGACGGAGAGGGTGACCCGGATACCGGAGTGGCGGGCACCGAAGAGTTCCAGCATCAGTTTGAAGATGTCCGTCTCGGTGATGATGCCGACCAGTTTATCATCCCGCAGGACAGGGAGGCCGCCGATTTTGTTATCGGCCATGATGCGGGCCGCTTCTTCTATGGGGGTGTCCTCGGTCACCGTGATGACCTCGCGGGTCATGATGTCCCGCATCTTGACTTTGGAGAGCAGGTAGGGGATCTCGTAGATGCTCAGCGTGGTCGCCGGAGAGGGAGAGGCACGCAGAAGGTCCAGTTCGGTGACGATCCCCACCAGTTTCCCGTGCTTATCCAGCACCGGGAGGCGGCGGATTTTTCCCCGGCGCATCAGTTCCAGCGCCTCGGGAAGGGACGTGTCCTCATTCACCGTGATGGGGCGCGGAGTCATCCGTTCGCCGACTAACATGGTTCACCTCCTGGGGGAATTCCTTTCGTTGCAATTATACCCGGCATCGGTAGTTCTGACAAATAGGAGTTAGCGCGCTTGTGCGGCAAATCCCCTGCGGGGAGCGCCGCGCCCATGGTTTCTGGAAAGAAAGATATGTTATGGGGCGGCTTCGCCACCCCACAACATATCTTTAACTTTTCCGCCCCCAGCGAGCGAATTACTGCGCAAGCCCTCGCATCAGCGTGATTGCTTACTTTTCGGAATGGGTTATAATTGGGTTGTGACGCTACCTTGACAGAGACCCTTCCTGTTCTCCGGTGAATAACATGCGTCGCAAAAGAGCATCCGTTTCCCGTAGCCAGCGCATATTCTGGATCATGAGCATCCTGGTGGTGACCAGCATGGCCATCGGCCTGATGGTTTCCTTCACCCCCCAGACGCCGCGTGGAGTGGAGACGCCGACTCCCACCGCGCCAGTTCTCCTCACTCCCACTCGCCCAACGACGCCGTTCTGAACGGTTCAATTCCCAGGAACCGGTGGGGTTTTGCTGTTTGGGCGCTAACGTTGCCGCCTACGCTCCCATCTTTTTTCAGACACGCTCTCAACCCATCCTGGCTTTGAGGAGTTCTTATGGGAATTCTGGGCCCGCTCTATAACCTGCTCAGCACGGGACCCGGTACCTTTGTCTACCACCTGCTGATTCTGCTGGCCCTGGAGGGAGCCACCGGTATTGCGCTGGTGGAGTACCGGCATACCCGAAATCCGGACCAGCGGCGCTTCCTGATCGCCTTTACGGTCGTCCTGCTTCTGCGGGTCCCCCTCCTGGTCCTGGGGCCTCAGGGCTATAACTTCCTGGCCCCCCTTCTCTACGCGCTGGAGGTTGCCAGCCTGACGGTGATGGGTTGGGCATTCCTCTCCCCTCTGGTCGGGCGGCGGGCAGGGCAGTGGTTCCTGATCGTTCAGTCCGCGGCGATTCTGGGGGTTACCCTCCTGTTCTTCCCTCTCTGGTATCCTCTGGCCCGCTCCGTCCCCTTCTTTGAGTACACCGTTTTCTGGCAGCAGACCATCTGGGACCTCTGGGCAACCCTGCTGGCCGTCTTCACCAGCCTGTACCTGCTCCTGCAACGGCGACGGGTGGAATACCTGCTCCCGGGCATCGCTTTTCTGATCATCGCTCTGGGCAACGGGTTGGTGACACTGGACCAGACGGGGTTGGGCCGGCTGATCAATCTCTTTGGCTATCCCCTCATCTCCGTCGTCGTATACCGCGCGGCCCTTCAGGACCTCTGGTCCTACCGGCAGGAACTGCAAACTCTGAGCGAACGCTCCCTGCAACAGACGCAAGAACTGCTTTCCCTGCTGGGGGTCAGCCAGGCACTCAGTGCGTCCCTGGAACTGGAACCGGTACTGAAACAGGTCGCGGAGCACATTGCCCAGGCACTGGATGCCGACCGGGTAGCGGTCCTGCTGCGACCGGCCGAGGGACCGGCAGACTCGTCCGGAGAAGAGGTCCCCGAGCGACTGCATCTGATGACCCTGTATGTTCCCCTGACCGGGCACGTGCCATTGCCCGATCCCGTTGACGTCCCATTGGACCAGTATCCTCTTCTGGCCCACGCCGTCCGCCGCCGACGGCACCTGATTCTGCACCCCCATCGCCCTCAACCGGACCTGCAATCCCTCTACGATCTCCTGCAGAGCCCGAAAGGGGGGGCGATGATCGTCCAACCCATGGTTCAGAGGGACCGGGTGATGGGGGTTCTCCTCGTCGTGAACGATCACCGGCCATCCCCTTTTGAGAGCCGGGATATTCGTCTATGCGAATCTATCGGAGCCCAGATGGCGGCAGCGATTGAGAACGTCTATCTGTACCGCCGTCTGGGGCAGGAGGTCCAGCGGCTGGAGCAGGCACTCCGGGAGCGGGAGCGCGAGGCTTCGCTGCGGGAGGCGATTCTGGAGAGCACGACCGAGGGGATCATTGTGACCGATGAGCAGGGGGTGGCCATCCGGATGAACGCGGCGGCGGAGCGCATCCTGGGGGTTCCCCGGGAACGGCTACTGGGCCGCCCCGTTCAGCCATTGCTGGAAACCATCGCCGCGCAACATCTGGAGGATGTGGCAGTCCCCCAATCGCCGCTTCACACGCTCTTTGAACTGGAGGGGAAACAGATTGCCGTCAGTGCGGCGCCCGTCCGACTCCCCTCCGGCGAGCACCTGGGCGCAGTGGCCGTACTGCGGGATGTTACCCGGGAGGTGCAGGCGGAAAAGTCCAAACAGGAATTCATCGCCCACGTCTCTCACGAACTCCGGACCCCCTTGACCGCCATTCTGGGCTACAGCGAGGCACTCTACGGCGGCATGGTGGGCCCGTTATCCCCCACCCAGGCCACATTTCTCCACATCATCCACGACAACGCCCGCCGGCTGGTCGCGATTGCTAACAATCTCATCGCCGTTGCCGAAAGCGAGCGGGGACGCCTGGAACTGAACTACGCCCCTACCGACCTGGCCCTGCTGGTCGGCGAGGTCCTGGAATCTTTCGTTCCCCAGATGAAGGCGCGACAACTGGAATGGCGGCTGGAGGTGGCGGACGATGTACCCTCGGCAGAGGTGGACCCGCTGCGCATCCGTCAGGTGGTGAGCAACCTGGTCAGCAATGCGGTCAAATTCACCTACCCGGGTGGTTGGGTCACCGTGGGGCTGGCAGCGGTGCCGGAACCAGGTGGGGCCCCTCCCCAGTTCTGTCGCATCTGGGTTCAGGATACCGGTATCGGGATTCCGCTGGAGGAACAACCCCGGGTGTGGGAGCGGTTCTATCGTACAGACGACCCGTTGCGAATGGCGGCGGGAGGGATGGGAGTGGGACTCTCCATCGTCAAGTCCCTGGTAGAGGCACACGGGGGGCGCGTCTGGCTGGAATCCGCTCCGGGGCAGGGGAGCACCTTCACCGTCCTGCTGCCCATTCGCCGGCCCCCATCACCGGCCATTGCCGATGTAGCCACGGGTGAGTACCCTTCTATTGAAGAGGCACTGAGGGAGTCCTGAGGTCCCCAACCCCGCTCAGCGGACCCGCCGGATGACCATCACGACCTTGCCCTGAATTTGCACCTGGCGGGGGTCGTCTATGTAAATGGGCTCCATAGTGGGGTTGGCGGGCTGAAGACGCACCCGTCCCCCCTCCCAGTAGACCCGCTTCAGGGTTGCCTCCTCCCGGTCCCGCAACCAGACGGCAGCCATCTCCCCGTTTGCCACCTCCTCGGCGGGGCGCATAATGACAATGTCGCCGTCGTGGACCATCGCATCAATCATGGAATTCCCCCGGACGCGCAGGGCGTAGAGGTCTCGCGGGTCCCCCACGATGCTGCGCGTTAACTCAATGGTCTCCTCCACACCCAGCAGGGAGAAGTCGGAGGAGGGGACGGGAATCGGTTCACCCGCCGCGATGTCGCCCAGGAGGGGGACGGAGACAATCTCGCCGAGCCCCAGCCCTCGGGCACCGGCCACCGTGAGACGGATGCCCCGGGAAGAGCGCGGGTCCCGCTCTATCCACCTCGCCTGTTCCAGCCGTTTCAGGTGGTAATCCACCACCGAGGTGGAAGAAATCCCCAGTTCCCGGGCGATGTCCCGGACGGTGGGAGGATAGCCCCGTTCCTGGATGAAATCCCGGATGCACTCCAGAATGCGTTGCTCCTGCTCCTCTAACCCTTCCCGTTGCCTGTTCACTGGAGCCTCCTGAGATGGGATTTCTCTGTTTGATTATAAACGAACATCCGTTCGGTGTCAAATTTGGAATTTCTCTTTTCTGTTGTACAATATGGCCGATGAACGGATCAGCCACATTCACGGGTCGTCGGCACCAGCAAACTTTCTCACTCCGCCTTTCCCGGGCCCTTGCCCTGGTCGGTCTGTTGACTCTCCTCATTTCCTGCCTGCCGCTGACGCTTTCGCCATCTCCCACCCCGGTGCTCTCCACTCCCTGTCCCCTTCCCACCGCCGTGCCGCTGGATACGCCTTCCCCGCCGGATACCCTCTCCCTGGCCCCCCGGTACGCCATCTCCCTGACGGTGGACATTGCCCATTCCCGGGTTACCGGCGAACAACAGGTCCTCTACGCCAACACCGAGGGGGTCGTCCTGCGCGACCTCTACCTTTGCCTCTTTCCCAACACCCCCGGCTACGGCGGCGAGATGAGGGTGAGTTCGGTCCGCCTGAACGGGGAACCGGTCAGCCCGGAGGTCCGCCTGGGCGGGTCGGCCCTGCGCCTCCTGCTGAACCCGCCCCTGGCCCCGATGGAGACCGTCACCCTCAGCATGGCCTTCACCGCCACCGTCCCCCTGACCGACGGGGTGGACTACGCCCAGTTCTCCTACGTGCGCGGCGTGATGGCCCTGCCCGAGGTCTACCCCCTGATCCCCGTCTACGACGACGAGGGCTGGAATGTGGAGGTCGCGCCGGGGTATGGCGACGCCGTCTACTCCGACGTCGCCTTCTATCAGGTGGACGTGACCGCGCCGCCCACGATGACGCTGGTGGCTTCCGGGACCTGCACCGGGCGGGAGGCCGGGCGCTGGTCCTGCCAGGCCGGGCCGGTCCGGGATTTCGCCCTGATCCTGGGCGACGACTACCAAGTCGCCAGCCAGGTTGCCGAAGGAGTCATCGTCAACAGTTATTTCTATTCCGAACATCGGGAAGGCGGCGAGCAGGTTCTGAGGATGGCGGCGGACGCCCTGACCCTCTACTCCCGTCTCTTCGGGCCGTACCCGTATGAGGAACTGGACGTGGTGGAGACGCCGACACGGGCCGGAGGGATAGAGTACCCCACGCTGGTGGTCATCTCCGACCGGTTGTATACCGGTCACCCCCGCCTGGAGTGGGTGGTGGCGCACGAGGTGGCCCATCAGTGGTGGTACGGTGTGGTGGGGAACGACCAGGTGGACGAGCCCTGGCTGGATGAGGCGCTGACGCAGTACACCACCCTGCTCTACCACGAATTCCTCTACGGTGCCGAGACGGCCGCCGGGATTCTGAAGGATGACTTCCAGGCCACCTATGACCGGCTGGTAGAGGAAGGGAACGACATGCCCGCCGGACTGCCGGTCGCCGCCTACCCCCGGGACCTCTACAACCCGGTGGTCTACCGGAAAGGGGCTCTGTATTTCCATGCCCTGCGCGAGCAGGTGGGAGACGAGGCTTTCTTCGCCGTTCTGCGGGCGTATTACCGCCACCACCGCTACGGGATTGCCACCCCGGAGTCCTTTCTGGCAACGGTGAAGACGGTGACCGGCAGCGAACATCGGGACCTGTTTGAGCGCTGGATTCTGGGGGTCTCGCGGTGAAGAATGTGCCCGGGCACGTCAGAAAGTGCCGGGCGCATTGGCGCTTGACAACTTCCACTTTCCGGATACAATATTGCCGCCACGGACCGTCTGGAGCGGAACAACGGCTCACCGTTGTCCGGCTTGGGGCCGTGAGCAGAATCGTCTTGCGCCCACGCCAGGTCTGACCCTGCGGGGAGAGCAAAGAAAGAGCGCAGCCCCGATGTGTTCCGCATCATCTCCCGGCGCCGCTGGGATCGCCAATGCGACCGAGACGGCGGAGGGGAGAGTCCCTCCGCTGTTTCCCCCCATTTCTCAACCGAAAGCCGCGTGGATGAGCCAGGAATGGGGACTGGTCCGGATTGACGACCGTCTGATTCACGGACAGGTGATTGCCGTCTGGTGCAAACACCGGCCGTTCACCCGCATCGTGATTGTGGACGACGAGGTGGCCGCTGACCCGTTTATGCAGGAGGTCATGCGGCTGGCTGCGCCGCCCGGCCTGCGGGTGGAGGTCCTCTCTCTGGAGGAGGCCATCCGCCGTCTGCCGCAGGACACCCACCCCCGGGAGACGACGATGGTGCTTCTGCGGTCCCCCCAGGTGGCTCTGCGCCTCTACGAGGGAGGAGTCCGGTACACGGCACTGAACGTGGGCGGGCTGGGGATCGGCCCGGGCCGTCGGCCTCTCTTCCGCCACATCGCCGCCTCGGACGAAGAGATTGCCGCCCTGAAGGCCCTGGCGGAGCGGGGAGTGGAGATCACGTTTCTGACGGTGCCGGGAGAGAAGGCCTGGTCGTTCGCCGAGATCGGGAGGGAGAGATAATGGGGTTGGGGGGCGGCGAGACCCCTTTGCTCCGGGTGCCGGTTTAGATGCCCGGGTGGTGCGCCGATAGGGGGGGGTATATATATTGGGGTGGGGGGGGGGGGGGTTCGCCGCCGCCCCCCAACCCCTTCCCTCTTTCCCCGTGCCGCAATAGCGGCCATGGAGCACGATGGCCCTCGCCGGACGGTCCGGTACGGGCGCACGGCCGTGTGCCCCTACGGCTCACTGATTGGGGCAGGGGGAGGGACGGAAAAGCGCCAGGACGAATTGCTCCGTTACGGCCTGTTGCCGGAAAAATGGAAGATGCAATGAAGTTGTCTGGCAATTCATAACACCGCAGGGAGGGAACAATGCACGTATCCAGAAAATCTCTCGTCATCGCCATACTGGTCAATCTGGCACTGATGGGCGTGGGCGCGATGGCCGTCCGCGCCGCGCCGATGGCGCAACCGGAGCCGGGGCGGATGAGTTTCCCCATCGCCGCCGCCGTCGGCATCTTCTACTACCTGGCGTATTCCCCCTGGTTTGCCAACCTCGGCTTCACCGTCCTCTACCGCCCGCTGGTCGCCGGGACCCTGGTCGGGGCGGTGATGGGGCGGGTGGCGGAAGGGGTCGCTATCGGCGCCAACATCAACGTCCTCTATCTGGGGTGGATCACCGCCGGTGGCTCGTTCCCCGGCGACCCCGGACTGGCGGGCTATCTGGGGACGGCGCTGGCCCTGGGAGGCGGGCTGGACGTCCAGGCGGCCCTGGCGCTGGCGGCCCCGCTGGGCCTGCTGGGCGGCCTGACCTACTCGCTGCGGATGTCCGTCTGCTCCGTCATCCCCCACTGGGCCGACCGTTTCGCCGAGGAGGGGAACATCAAGGCCGTCGCCCGCAGCAACTACGTCTACTCCCAGCCCTTCCTGTTCATTCTGTACGCGGTGCCGGTTGCCCTGGCGACGTATCTGGGCGCGCCGGCAGTGGGCGCGGCGCTGGGATGGATCGCTCAGCACGCCATCTGGGTGATGAACGGGTTGTTCGTTGCCAGCGGGATGCTGGCGGCGCTGGGCATTGCTCTGAACCTGAAATTCCTCTTCCGGGGGAACACCTGGCCGTACTTCTTCATCGGATTTGCCATCACTTCCCTGATGGCGGGCAAAGTCAACCTGGTGGTCCTGGCCATTATCGGCGCGTGTGTGGCCTATATCCACGTCCTCTTCACCGCCCGGGCTGAGGAGCAAGCGCCTCCTTCCGATGAGCGGCGGGCCGGTCCGGGCCTGCTCACCCGCCGGGACGTCTTCCGCGCGTGGCTGCGCTGGCTCTTCTTCTCCCACTCCTGCTACAACTGGGAGCGCATGCAGGGGCTGGGCTTCGCCCACAGCATGACGCCCATCATTGAGAAACTGTACAAAAAGCAGGAAGACATCCGCGCGGCCCTGAAGCGACACCTGGTCTTCTTCAACACCCAGCCGGACATCGGCGGCGTCATCCACGGCATTGTGATTGCGATGGAGGAGGAGCGGGCCGCCGGAGCCGACATCAGCGACGACGCCATCAACGGGGTCAAGACCGGGCTGATGGGCCCGATGGCGGGCATCGGCGACACTCTCCAGCAGGGCATCGTCATCCCCATCGCGCTGGCGCTGGGCATCGGCATCGCCACGGGCGGCGCCGTCGGCACGGCGACGCGGGGGAACGTTCTGGGCCCCCTCTTCTACCTGGTCGCCGTGGCGGCCTTTGTCTGGGGCGTGGGCTGGTGGATCTGGTGGCAGGGATATGTGCGGGGGCGCGCCGCAGTGACCTCCATCCTGCGTACCGGTGCCATCGCGCGCATCATTCTGGGCGCGGGGGTGCTGGGCAACTTCATCATGGGCGCGCTGGCGGTCCAGTTCGTTCGCCTCTCCACCCCGGTGGCCTTTATGATCGGTGGGAGCACCTTCCGCCTGCAGGCCATTCTGGATAGTTTGATGCCCAACCTGCTGCCCCTGCTGCTGGTCCTGCTGGTGTGGTGGCTGGTGGCCCGGAAGAACGTGTCTCCGACATGGGTGATGGCTGCCATCATTCTCATCGGCATCCTCAGCGCGTACCCCATCTGGCCGGGGCTGAACGAGGCCGGTGAGACCATTCGGGTGGGACTGTTCGGGGGATAACAGGGTAACTCCTACCTGACCCCCACCCCCCCCCCCCCCCCCCCCCCAGGGGGGGGGGGAGCGGCGGGGGGGGGGGGGGTTTTTTGGTTTTTTGGGGGGGGGGGGGGGGCCCG
>JBBIKR010000106.1:0-13101 GCA_037445395.1 Thermoflexales bacterium | reverse complement strand
CCCCCATGGCCATGGGGGGGGGGGTTTTTTTGCCTTTCGGGGGGGCTTACCGTTTATAATTGGTGGGCGGCGCCGCCCGGCGCCGCCCGCCGCAACGATGCTCCACAGGATCAATCGCCACAGGGTGCCGGAGCACGGGATTCACCCCACCCGCCACCCCGATCCTCCATTACTTTCGCCCGGAGCGGAGAATAGAGATAATCAGCCACAGTCCCACCATGCTGGCCAGGACAAAGCCCAGAACGACCAGCGCGGTGACCAGTCCCCCCTGTTCGGCCAGATGAAAGGCCGGCACCAGCAGCGCCAGCCCCACAATCAGCGCCGCCAGCAGAATGCTGAGGGCCAGCCGGTTCGCCAGCCGGTCCAGGTAGACCAGCGCCCGTCCCAACTCCTGATGCCGCAGGCTGACCTCTAACTCCCCCCGCTCCGCCCGGGTCAGCAACTGCATACCGGTCCGGGGGAGCATGTCCAGCAACTGGGCCCAGTCCCCCACCCCACGAATCAGCGCGGGCATCCAGGCACGCGGGGAGGCCATCTCCCGCATGAACCGCTGGACGTAGGGCCGGGAGACGGCGAACATATCAAAGTCCGGAACCAGTTTCAGCCCCACCCCCTCCATCATCCCCAGCGTCTTGCCCAGGAGCCAGAGTTCGGAAGGGAGCCGCAGATGGTGGCGGAAGGCGATGGGCATCGCCTCCTCCATCACGTCCCGTGCCCGGATGGCCTTCAGCGGCAGACCGGCGTACTTGCGCAGCAGCCGCCCGATGTCGTGCTGAAGCCCCATCCGGTCCACCGCCCCGCCCACCACCCCCATCCGGACCAACTGGTCCACCACAGCCTCCTCGTCCAACTGGACCGCCGCGATGTAGAGGCGGACCAGGTCGGTGCGGGTGCGGCGGCTGAGGTACCCCACCATCCCGAAATCCATCGCCCCGATGACCTCGCCGGGCATGACGAAGAAGTTGCCGGGATGAGGGTCGGCGTGAAAGAAGCCATCCTCCAGGACTTCTTTGATGACCATCCGGGCCGCGTGGAGGCCGATGCGGTAGCGGTCGTATCCGGCCGCGTCCAGCGCGGCGATGTCGTCTATCTTGATGCCGTGAATCCGCTCCAGCACCAGCACCCGGCGGGTGGTGTACTCCCAGTAGACTTTCGGGATGTACAGGTAGGGTTCACTGGCGAAATTGGCCCGGAAGCGGTCGGCGTTGTGCCCCTCGCGGTAGAAATCCAGTTCCGCCCGGAGGGTGGCGGCGAATTCCTCCACAATCTCCGGCAGGTCGTAGAGTTCCCCCAGGGGGGTGCGCTCCTGGAGAAGGCGCGCCGCGTCGGCCAGAATGTCCAGGTCCACATAGATCGTGGCCTCTACGTTGGGGCGCTGGACCTTGACGACAACCTCCGTGCCGTCCGGAAGGGTGGCCGCGTGGACCTGGGCCAGCGACGCGGCCGCCAGGGGCTCGGGGTCCAGCGTGGCGAACACCTCGTCTATCGGCGCGCCCAGTTCAGCCTCTATCTGCGCGCGCACCAGTTCCCAGGGAGCGGGGGGAACCGTATCCTGGAGTTTCGCCAGTTCGGCGATATAGGCTGGCGGGAGGAGGTCCGGACGGGTGCTCAGCACCTGTCCCAGTTTGACGAAGGTAGGGCCCAGTTCCTCCAGCGCGACCCGCAGCCGCTGGGGAGGGCCCAGAGAGGGGCGTCGGCGGAGCGCGCGGGCCAGGGGGAAAACCGGGGCCGCGCCCAGCAGGTCCAGCAGTTCACCGAAGCCGTGACGCGCCAGAATCCGGGCAATCTGCTGGAAGCGCCGCAGGTGGCGCACGCCCCGAATCGCCAGGATGGACATCTCCGTTCACCGCTGGGGGCGGTACAGGACAACGATGAGCAAGTGGTCCTACAGCAGTTCCTTCAGGCGGGGGAGAGCGGCGCGGGCGGCCTCCTCTCCGGCCGCAATCACCTCCGCCGCGCGGGTCAGACCGGTGAGGACGGTGACGCCAGCGGGGATGGCGGGGCGAATCAGCAGGTCGGGGTGGGCCTCCTCCAGACTCCGCCGGTTCACGTCCCGCATCATCACCGCCAGCGAGCGCCAGAGAACGTCCGCCATCTCCGCCAGACTGTCCGGGATGAAAGGGCGGCGCTTCAGTTCCTCCGTCAGGGAAATCAGAGAGGTCTCGTCGGTGGAGATGTCCACCGCGACCACCCGCTCCGCGCCCATCCGGCGCGCCACGTCGGCGGGGAGGTTGTCCAGAAGTCCTCCGTCCACCAGGAGTTGACCGTCCCGCTCCACCGGGCTGATCAGCCCCGGGAGAGCCGTCGTCGCCCGCACGGCATCCACCACGCGCCCCTCACTGAGCACCACCTTCTGACCACTGTTCAGGTCCACGGCGACAACGGCCAGGGGGATGCGCAGTTGGTCAAACGTGAGATCATCCAGGAAGGATTCCAGGTATTCCGCCACCTTCTGGGCGGAGAGGATGCCGCGAAAGGGAAGGGCCCGGTTGAGTAGCGGAAGCAGGCGGCGGGGCGAGGCCATCCGCAGCGCTTCCTCCTCCATCTGCTGCGGGGAGATGCCGGCCGCGTAGAGGGCGCCGATGAGGCCCCCGGCACTGGTCCCGGTGACGGCATAGATGGGAATTTCGGCCTCCGTCAGCACTTTGAGGACGCCGATATGGGCCAGCCCGCGCACGCCGCCGCCGCTGAGCGCCAGGCCGATTTTTCGCGGCCCGCGCCGCCGGAATACAGGGAGGGATCGGAGTCTCTGTAGCACAGGATTTATCCTGTAGAGCGGGTCCGGGCTCAATCCTGCGCCGCCGATTCCTGTGCCCCCTTCCGCCCCCGGGTCCGGGAGAGTTCCTCCACCCGCGCGGCCAGTTCGTCCACCTTCCGCTTCAGGTCCTCCACATCCTGGCGGGAGGGCGGTGCCCAGCGGGCTACCTCTTCCCGGACCAGTTTGCGCAGCGCCTCCCGCTCCTCTTCGCCGCGGGCGATGAGTTTCTCCACCACTTTGGGAGCCTCCTCCGCGCGGACCTCGCCCTCCTCCACCAGTTTATCCACGAACTGGACAACCTTTTCGCGGGTGACGGTGAGCAGACCCAGACCAAAGAGCAGACTTCGTTCCAGCCATCGGGTCACCATTTCCTACCTCCTTTATGCGGTAGGACAACTGCTCGCAGTTGTCCTACATTATACCCCACAATCACCGTTCAGTCCAGCCGTCGGCTCACCCGACGCACGGCCCCGAACAGGATGGCCGTCGCCAGCAGGATCAGGGCCAGCCCGTGGAGCCCCAGGTCGCCCGGCCCCGCGCCCTTCAGCATCACCGCCCGGATGACCGTCAGGTAGTGGTACATCGGCACCACCCGGGAGATCATCCTCAGCGCTGGCGAGAGATTCTTCACCGGCACCAGGTAGCCCGAAAAGGTGAGGTCTATCATCGCCATGATGAACACAAAGAGGATGGCCTGTTGCTGGGTCCGGGAGATGGAGGAGATGATGACACCCCAGCCGATTTCTGCCAGCAGGAACGGCACCGTCAGCGCCAGGAGGAGCAGGAAGGAGCCCCGCATCGGCACGTGGAAGCCGAAGCGGGCGACAGCGACCAAGAACAGGAAGTTGACCAGTCCGATGAGGAACGCCGGGATCGCTTTCCCCAGGACGATTTCCGTCCGGCCCAGCGGGGTGACGATGAGTGCCTCCAGCGTGCCCAGTTCCCGCTCCCGCGCCAGCCCCAGCGAGGCGATGACCAGGGTAATCTGGTAGGTGATGAAGCCCACCTGGGCCGGGATGGTGAACTGCCGGACGTCGTAGGTCGGGTTGTAATCGGTCACCACGCGCAGGTCCACCGCCGGGTCCGTGCGGACACCCCGCTCCGCCAGACGCCGTCGGGTGTAATCCGCGAAGACGGTCTCCACCGCGCTCTGAACGATGCCGGCCACCGTATCGCTGGAGCCATCCACCACCACCCGCACGGTGGCCGTCCGTGCCGGATTGGAGAGGGAAGCAGCGAAGCCCACGGGGAAGATCACGCCCACCTGGGCCGTCCCCCGCTCCAGTTCCTCCTCCAGCGCCCGCTCATCCTCCACAAACCGGGTAACGGCCAGTTCCTCCCGGTTGTCCAGGAGGACTGTCAGTTCGCGGGTGACGGCAGAGCGGTCCAGGTCCAGAATGACCACGGGCTGCTCTTTGATGCCCCGCCCGGTGGCCCGCGCCAGCAGGACTAACTGGAGCATCGGCAGGACAAACAGGAAGGTCGTCAGCAGCCAGTCCCGGGCCAGTTGCAGCAGTTCTTTCCAGACCAGATTCCCGATGCGGGCAGTCATATCAATTTATAACCGCTTGCGAAACAGGAGCAAACTGAGAAGAAGGCCCCCCACCCCCATCGCCAGCAGGAGCAGGATGTGCGTCTGCAGAGAGGCCGGCCCCACGCCCTTCAGAAACACCCCCCGGCTGATGGCGACAAAGTGAGTCGCCGGCAGGGCATAGGATACCATCGTGGAGAGGACGTTGTGAGTGTCCACCGGCAGAATCAGGCCGGCGATGAAGAAACTGGGCACGAAGAAGACCGTCAACACCAGCAGCATAGCCGTCTGCTGGTTGCGGACAAAGTTGGCGACGATGAGGCTGAAGCCCATCTCGGCCAGAAAATAGACCGCGCTCAGGGCCAGGTAGAGAGAAACGTCGCCCCGGAAGGGGACACGGAAGTAGAGGACGGCGACCAGCCAGACCGGGAGGACGCCCAGCATCCCGCAGGCCAGGTATGCCCCCAGTTTGCCCAGCAGGTACTCCGCCCCCCGGACCGGTGTGGCGATGAGACTTTCAAAGGAGCCGACCTCTTTCTCCCGCGTCAGCGCCAGGGCGAGCGCCAGCGCGGGCATGCAGAGGACAATCGCCGCCAGCCCCGGCACCATGCTGACCAGCGATTTCAGTGCCGGGTTGTACCAGGCCTCGGAGCGCACGTCTATGAGGGGAGCCGTCGGTGCGCCGCCCCCCATTCTCTCTGACGCAAATGCCGTTGCCCGCTGGCTGAGGGAAAAGACGGCCTGGATCGCGGCAATGGGATCACTCCCGTCCACCACTGCCTCCACCGACGCGGGCCCTCCCGCTTCCAGTTGACGGGCAAACCCGTTGGGGATCACCAGTCCACAATCCACCCGCCCCGCCCGCAGCAATCGCTCCAGTTCGGAGTACGAATGCACCCATGCCTGCACCTGGAACTCCCCATCGGCCGTCAGGGCAGCGACCATTCGGCGGGAGAGAACGCTCCGGTCCAGGTCCCATACTGCGATCTCTATCTGCTGGACATCCAGGATGAAGAGATTTGCCAGCAGGAGGAGCAGGAACGCCGGGGAAACGGTGACCAGAAAGAACAGCCGGAGGTCCCGGAAAATGTGACGGAACTCTTTGCGGAGGATGGCGAGGGTCCGGCGAAAGGACATACCGGTTTGCGCGAGGCAGACGCCGGGTACTTTTCAGATGCCGAGCATCCACAAACCAGGCTACTTTCCAGCAGGATTACCCAGGCCGATAATCTGCCGGATAGCCGTCAGAACGCCCAGGCCGACCCGGATGGCCTCGCCAGGGGGAACCGCGGGGAGGCGCTCCCGCCCGGATTCGTCCACCTGGATGGGAGCGGAACGCAGATAGAGATAGGCCACACCAACGCCCAGAAGGGCACCGATGATGCCTCCGAAAAGCAAAACCCGGGTTCGCAGATTCACTTTCACCTCCTGATTCCACTGCGGTGAACCAGCATCCCGGCAAGCGCGGCGCGGGCTGCGGAGAGTTGGAAGATGGGCACCGCAACCCGACGGCATACCCGATCCACTCCCCGCTGTCCCAGCATCAGGTACCGGCGCGTTTGCAGGAACCAGCGGGGGAGGACCCGCCACCAGCGGGAGCGATAGAGGCCGTAGTTCACCGCCGCGCCCAGGGCCACCCCGAGCAGCGCGCCCAGGGCGGCCTCCATGGCCAGCAGGATCAGAGCCAGATCGCGTAAAATCCCCAAGATTCGCCTCTTTCTTTCCTCACCCCTCCCCCGGCGGCTACGCCGCCACCTCCTCCCCTAAAGTTTGGCCTTTTTGCCCCGCGGGGGATATAAAAGATATTTTTCATTGCGGCGGCGAAGCCGCCGCAATGAAAAATAATTTCTTTTTATCTCTTCTCGCCCGCTACGGGCTATTTTAAAAATCTATTTTTCTGCCACTTCTCCCAAAGAGCCAAACTTCAGGGAGGGGGCAGGGGGAGGGGTGAGGCACCGCTATAAAACATGTCAGGTGAGAGTCACCTGATCGCGACCCTCATCCGGCCACACAAAAATCTACTCCTCCGGCGGAGGCGGCGCGGCTTGACCGGCGGCCTTGGCCCGCTCCTCTGCCACCAGCATCCGTCGCAGCGTCTTGCCGACGAAGGTCTTGGGCAGTTCGGAGCGGAACTCCACATAGCGCGGGTACTTGTACTTCGCCAGTCGCTCCTTGGACCACTCAATGATCTCCTCCTCGGTGGCCGTCTCCCCCGGCTTGAGGACGACCCAGGCCTTCACCGTCTCTCCGCGATACGGGTCGGGAACGCCCGCTACCGCCACCTCCAGAATCTTGGGGTGCTGTTTGAGGACCTCCTCCACCTCGCGCGGGTAGACGTTGTAGCCGCCGCAGATGATCATGTCCTTCTTGCGGTCCACGATGTAGAAGTAGCCATCATCGTCCATCTTGGCGATGTCGCCGGTGAAGAGCCAGACGTTGCCGTCGGGGAGTTGCCGGAGGACGTTGGCCGTCTCCGTGGGCATCTGCCAGTAGCCCTTGAAGACCTGCGGGCCGCGCAGAATCAACTCGCCCTCCTCGCCCGGGCCCAGGAAGCGGGTGCCGGTATCCAGGTCCACGATGGCGGCATCCACATCGGGCAGCGGCAGGCCAATGCTCCCCTCACGGTTCTCGCCCAGCATCGGGTTGCAGTGGGAAGCGGTGGGCGCCTCGCTCAGGCCGTACCCCTCCCGCAGGTTGCCTCCTGTCAATTGCTCAAAGCGGGTCTGCGTCTCTCGCAGGAGCGGGGCGGAGCCGCTGATGCAGGCGCGGATGGAGCGGATGTCCACCTTCCCCTCCAGCACGAGCGGGTGGTTGTTGATAGCGTTGTACATCGTCGGCACGCCGGGGAAGATGCTGGGCTTGTACTTGTTGATGGTCTCCAGAATGTCCTTGATGTCCCGCGGGTTCGGGATGACAATCTGAGTGGCAGCGGCCGCGATGCTGAAGCACATCGCCGCCACCATCCCGTAGACGTGAAAGAGGGGCAGGGCCGTCAGCACCGTCAGTTCGGCGTCCTTGACGCCCGGCAGCCAGGATTTAATCTGGAGCGCGTTCGCCACCAGGTTGAAGTGGGTGGACATCGCTCCTTTGGGGACGCCGGTGGTGCCGCCGGTGTACTGGAAAATGGCCACGTCCTCTTTGGGGTTGATCTGGACTTTGGGACGGTCGGCGGGAGAGTTCGCCTTCAGGACGTCCTGGAACCAGTGGTCGCCCGCCGCCAGGGTCACCCGGTCGCCCTGCTTCTTTTCCATCGCCAGGGTAAAGAGCAGTTTGAGCACTGGCGGGAAGTATTCTTTGATATTGGTCACGACGACGTGGCGGACCTTCGTGTGCGGCTGGACCTGCTTGACCACTGGATAAAAGCGGCTCATGGCAAAGATGACTTCGGCGCCGCAGTCGTTCAATTGATGCTCCAGTTCGGGCGGAGCGTAGAGGGGGTTGCAAGCCACCACGATGCCGCCAGCCTTCAGGATTCCGAAATAGGCGATGATGAACTGGGGGGAGTTCGCCATCAGGATGGCCACCCGGTCGCCCTTCTTCACCCCCATCTTCGCCAGCGCCGCCGCCACCCGGTCAGTCAACTCGTTCAGTTGCCGATAGGTGAGTTTGCCCCCTTTGAAGATGATGGCGACATGGTCGGGGTATCTACGGGCGGCATCTTCCAGGAAATGGTATAGCGGAACATCGGGGTAATCAATGTGATGGGGGACGCCGGGGTCGTACTTCTTCAGCCACGGTCGCCTGATCTCCTCCATAGGTTACCTCCTTGCTGGGGATATGGGATAGGGCCTGGACGCAGAAACAGTGAATGGAGCGGTATCTTCTGTCGGGTCCGCCTCACCTCCTCTGCAAGGATGGGATTTCGCTTCGGGGGTAGCGAAGAGACCACCACCCCGAAGACGTTCAGGCCCAGGTTCTAAGGGGTCACCGGGATCCGGATGACCTGGCCCACGCGGATCTGGTGGGGGTTCGCGATGCCGTTGTAGGACGCCAGGTAGAGATAGTTCAGGTTATACCGCAAGGCGATGCGGAAGAGGTTGTCCCCCGGCTGGACGGTGTACAGAATTTCATTTCCGGTCGGCGGCTGGCCTCCCGTCCCAGGGATGCGCAAAACCTGGCCGGGGTAAATGCGGTTGGGGTTCACAATGTTATTGTAGGCGGCCAGTTCTCGCCAATCCACGCCGTACTGCCGGGCAATCTGCAGGAGCCACTCCCCCGGCTGGACGACATGGGTTCTTTCAGCGCCAGCAGGAGCCTCTACCGTCGTACCGGTCGGCGGTGATTCCGGTGTAGAAGTAGGGGTCTCCACCGGGAATACTGTGGGGACCTCAGTGGGGGCCTCAGTGGGTACAGGCGTGGGCGCTGGAGTCGTCTCTTCGGGCGCAGGGGAAGGCGGCGTGGGGGTTTCCGTCGCCGCTGGCGGGGTGGCGGCCATCGCCGTCATCGTCAGATTGGTCTGGGCCGCCTGAGCGGCCAATGTCGCCATATAAGCGTCCTCCACCTCCTGCTGTGAGGGGGTCGGGGTCACATCGGGGGCAGCGGGCATATAACATCCCGCCAGCAGCAAAAGAACCACCAGCAGGCCCAGCAGAGGGGGAAGCAGAGAACGGACGCTTTTCATAAAATCCTCCTTCCGGCAAACCGGGAACAGTGGGAACGCTTCTATCATATCATAAGGCATTCCAGATGTCAAGCAAAAACTGCAATATGCAATATACGCCCCATCGTAACGGTGAACATCTCTCCTTCCCAAAATCCGCATTCGGTGATATATTTCTCCCTGATCCTGGAAGTCCGAGGTGATGGAGAAATGACTCAACGGAAGAACATCTGGTTAGTGGGGCTTCTGGCTCTTCTGATTCTGGCCTGCACGGCCGGAGCGGCTTTTCTGGCCGGCTTCAGCACCGCCCATCTCGTGGACCAGGGGGCAATCTCGCTACCCATTACCCTGATGCCGACCCCCACGCCCGCATCCCTCCAGACCGAGGAGGAGGCGATCCAACTGTTCTGGGACGTCTGGGACATTGTCCGGGAAGCGTACTACGGCGATATACCGGACATCCAGACCATCATTCACGGCGCGATTCGGGGGAGCCTCCAGACACTGGGGGATGAGTACACATCGTTCATTGAACCCCGCATCGCGGCCATCATCAACGAGGACGCCAGCGGCGAGTTCCAGGGCATCGGCGCCTACGTCCGGATGCGGGACGACGGGAAACTGGAGATTGCGGGCATCATCCCCGGCACCCCGGCCGAAGAGGCGGGCCTCAGAAGCGGCGACCGGGTTCTGGCGGTGAACGGTGAGTCCATCATCGGCTACGGAATCTACGAGGCCATCGCGCTGATCCGGGGACCGGCCGGCACCCCCGTCACCCTCCTGATTGAGCGCCCGGGGGAGGAAGAAACCTTTGAGGTTACCATCGTCCGCGCGCGCATTGAAATCCCGCTGGTGGAAGCGAAGATGCTGGAAGGCGACATCGCCTACATCCAACTGACGGATTTCAGTGCCACCGCCAGCCGACAGATGCGAGAGGCCCTTACGGACCTCCTGGCCCGTAACCCCAAAGGACTGATCCTGGACCTGCGGAACAACCCCGGTGGCTGGCTGGACCAGGCTCTGGAGGTGGCCGACCTGTTCCTGGATAAGGGCATCATCGCCATAGAACGCACGAAAGAGGACGAAGAGGTATTTCGCTCCAGCGACGGCGGCCCGGCGGAGTCCATCCCGCTGGTCGTCCTGGTTAACGGAGGGAGCGCCTCCGCCTCCGAGATCGTCGCCGGGGCGATTCAGGACCGGGGGCGGGGAATTCTGATCGGTGAGCCAACGGTGGGAAAAGGATCGGTTCAGCGCCCCTACCGCCTCCGCGATGGCTCCGAACTGCGGGTGACCATTGCCCACTGGTTCACGCCCAACGACCGGGCCATCAACGGCCGGGGCCTGACGCCCGACATCGTCGTGCCCTGGCCTGAAGACGCAAAGCCGGGAGAGGACCCCCAACTGGACCGGGCAGTGGAATACCTGCTCACAGGGAAATGACCGGCATCAAAGTCGTCGCGACCAACCGGAAGGCCACCCACGAGTACCAGATAGAAGAACGGTACGAGGCAGGGATTGCGCTCACGGGGACCGAGATCAAGTCCGTCCGTGCCTCCCAGGTCAGCCTGCAGGAGGGGTACGTCCAGGAAAAGGACGGCGAACTCTGGCTGGTCAACGTGCACATCGCCCGCTACGAACCGGCGGGTCGGCTCAACCACGACCCCCTGCGGCCGCGCAAGTTGCTCCTCCACCGCCGGGAGATCAACCGCATCATCGGTCGGATGCGGGAACGGGGATACACCGTCGTGCCGCTGCGGATGTATCTGAAGGAGGGGCGGGCCAAAGTGGAAATCGCCCTGGCCCGGGGCAAGCGCAAGTACGATAAGCGGGAAGCCATCGCCCGGAGGGACCTGGAGCGGGAAATCCGGCGGGAGTGGAAAGGACGCATCCGATGATGAAGGCCCAACCCTTTGTCGTTGACGGACAACAACTGGTCTCCATCCGTCAGATCAACAACCTCCCCCGTCCCCAGAAGGAGGCCATTTACAAACTGCTCATCCCGCCGGAGGCACTGCTCCAGTTCGGGATTCCCTTCTCGCTGACCGACTCCCAGGGGCGGCCCCTATGGGAGTGCGTCTGCGAGCCGGGGACCTCCTCGGCCACCATCGCCCTGCGCCATCAGTGGAGCGCCCCCGACCCGGTCCTCTACCTGGAACTGGCGGAGACCCTTCACAACCAACTGGAGGTCCTCTTCTTCTCCATCACCGACCCGACTTCGGAGCGGTTCAACGTGGACCGGATGCCGGACGGTCGGCCCACCAATTTCGGGATGGACGGACGCAACATCCCGGAGGAGGTGCGGGCGATGGAGGCCGGGCTGGCTCCGGGGCAGGTGCGTCAGGGAGGTCGCCTGACCCGGCGGCTCATCCCGCGCTTTGAGGAATTCGTCGCCCGTCTAGGGTACGACCGCTTTCAGGCCCAGCCTCTCTTCTACCACGCGGCCATCCTGTTTGAGCGCTGCGGCTTTGCCTATACAATGGGCCAGGGGAGAATGGAATGGATTCATCAGGAATTTGGTCGGGGGGGACTCCTGTTCTCCCGGCTGGATAACTCCACCCCTTTTCGTCGGCCGGGAATGGAGGCCAGCGTGCGGGGTCGCAGTTGGGCCATCTACGACGGCATCCTGGGTGAACCCTTTACGGGCATCCGGATGTACAAACGGGTCGGCGTCCACGCCGGAATCTGCACCTTCCCGGAGGCAATCTGGTAACGATGAGCCATCCGATCCCTCTGCCCGACTATCTGGACATTCTCGCGATTCCGACCCCATTCCCGGTGGGGCCGGTCAATGTCTACCTGGTGAAAGGGGATGACGGCCTGACGCTGATTGACATAGGGCCCCGCTTTGGACCGGCGCAGGAGGCCCTGCGGGAAGAACTGGCGGCACGGGGATACCGGCTATCTGACGTGAGGCGTGTCATCCTCACCCACGCCCACAGCGACCATTGTGGGTTGGCGGGGGAACTGGCGGAAGAATCGGGCGCGGAGGTCCTCACGCATCCGGCCAACTTCCCGTTGGTGGGGGACTATGCCGAAGAGCGGGAGCGGTGGCTGGCCTTCTATGCCGCGCTGATGCGGGAGGCGGGGATGCCGCCGGAGCAGATCGTTCAGGTGGACCGATTGCGACGCGGGATGAGCAACTACATCGCCCCCGTTCGGCCCACAGGGGCATTGACAGAGGGGGATACGGTCCGCCTTGGGAATGAGGACTGGCAGGTTCTCCACACGCCCGGCCACGCCGGAGGACTCATCTGTCTCTATCAGCCGCAGCGGCGGCTCCTGATTTCCAGCGACCATCTGTTGCGGGACGTCTCCTCAAACCCTCTGGTGGAGCCCCCGGAGCAGGAGGGCAGGGAGCGGCCGCGGCGGCTGGCGGAGTACCTGAACCAGTTACAGCGGGTGGCGGAGTTGCCGGTGGACATGGCACTGCCCGGTCACGGACCCACCATCCCGGATGTGCGCGAACTGGTGGCCCGTCGGCTGGCGTTTCACGAAGCGCGTGCCCGCCAGATTGCGGAGTCCCTTCAAAACGGCGCTCACACCGTCTACGAACTCACCCTTTCCCTGTTCCCCCGTCTGGACCCCATCAACCGCTTCCTGGCCATCTCGGAAGTCCTGGGGCATCTGGAAGTCCTGGAGTTGCGGGGAGATGTCGCTTCTGCGGTAGAGAACGGGGTTCGCCTGTGGTGGGTCCAGCCCCGGTCCGACTTTGGCCGCAGATCTGCGAAATAAACAAAAGAGGCGTTTTTGCGGCGGCTCGGTCGCCGCAAAAACGCCCCTTTTTCTCTCTTCTGGGCCTGGCGGGTCACCGGATACGGTCAGCAGGACAACCCGCCAACAGGAAGAAACACGCTGACTCTCAAAGGGCGCTTGACGAAAAATGCGGATTGTGGTATGATAAGCGCCGTTCGGGGCCGTGGTGTAGCCTGGTTTAACACACCGGCCTGTCAAGCCGGAGACCGCGGGTTCAAATCCCGTCGGCCCCGTTAAAGGTAAAATGCCCGGAGGATCGCGCTGAGGGTGCTTCCCGAATATCCTCCACCATTGTTAAGGTCCCCGGCATTTTGCCTGCCGCCAGCACTCTGCCCCAGTGCTGGCGTTTTCTTTTGACCCCATTATACCACATTGCGCGCCCGGCGGCGGCGCGGGTGGTGGGTCCGGGGGGGGAAGGAGCCGGGCCGGGGGCCAGGGCGAGACAAGCCCCCGCGCGCG
>JBBIKR010000105.1:0-13137 GCA_037445395.1 Thermoflexales bacterium | reverse complement strand
GATTGCTTCGCCCCCTTCGGGGGCTCGCAATGACACGCCGGGAAGGATTTCTGCAGGTGTTCACGAAAAGTGTCGGGTGGCCAGCCGCAGGTTCAGACCTGCGGGAGGCTTCCGTTTAGCGACCGTACACTGCCAGCACGATAGCGGGTGTAAGGAAGACCTCCACGGCGGCAGCCAGAGCCAGCAGGGGCACCACGACGGCCAGAAAGACCTTCACAAAGTCGGCCAGCGCCTGGATCCATCCCTCACCGACCGTCATCCCCCGGGGTGGGGCGATGAAGGTCGCGCCCAGGCGCACCGCCAGCGCGGTGGCGATGATGGCCGCGGGCATCTCCAGCACGCCGTGGGGCATCACAAACGTCAACACAAACGTCAGCAGGTCGTAGCCCGCCCAGGCAACCTGGAAAGCGGCATAGGCGATGATGGCGACCGGAGCCATCAGCAGGATGGCCGCCAGCGATCCGAAGGAAAACGTCCCCAGGATGGCGGCCAGTGTGAGGGAACGGAGGTTGTTTCCCAGGACTCCCCAGACCGTAAAAGCGGGCAACCAGGAGATCGCAGAGGCCTGCTGAAATGTCTCTTCGGTCACCTGATCCAGCGGGATGTATTCGGCGGGAAGTTGAAAGCGGACGGCGACTTCCCATCCCACCCAGACCGCGCCGGCCAGGGAGATCAGGACCAGAGCAAAGGCCAGATGGGAACGGGCCAGAATCCGGGGAACGTCCCGCAGATACAGCCCGGTCCAGGTGCTCAGCCAGCGCAGAAAACGGGGTAACCCTTCCGGTGGCCGCCCGAAGAACCATCGTTCCCAGACAAAATACCTCCAAAACATCCGCCAGACGTTGCGCAGGTTCAGTTCGTCAATTTCCCGCCCCAGTAACTCCTCGCGGTTGAAGAGCCGAATCCCCATCCGGACCAGCATGACATTCGCCACCAGCAAAAATAGCAGGATATACCAGAGGACCTGGTTGCCGCTCTGGAGAAGGATGAGGCTCTCCTGCTGGAGCAGCAGGGATACCGGAATGATGATGAAACTGGCCAGGAGGTTGGCCGCCCGGACACTGGTGGTCTGGCTGGAGACAATAACGGCGGCGGAGACCATCACGAGGGCCTTCCCAATGGTCAAAAGAAAAATCTGTAACAGGGTCAAAGGGGTCGGCCGTGCCTCTGTGGGCAGGATGAGCATATAGAAGGCAATACCGACGGTGCCGGCCATGATGGGAAGGGCTAATGCAGCCATCGTCTTCCCCAGATAGAGTTGCAGGTCGGAGAGGGGCGTTGCCAGGAGGGGCTCCAGGCTCATCCGCTCCTTCTCCCCCACGAAGGCCTCCAGCGCGATGACCAGGGAGATGGAGACGGGGACGAATCCCACCACCAGGAGCATGAGGGGTAACAGGCGGGTCGTCACCCCCTCCGCCCCCCAGCGTTCGTAGAAGGAACCCTCCAGATAGCCAGTCACGAAGCGCATCAAGAGGGGGAAGAGGAGCGTCAGGGCAAAAATGGGGAACAGGATCCGCCAGTCCCGCAGATAATCCCGCAGTTCCCGCCACATTAGATGTCGCACCTGCTGCATCCAGATGGTTTGAATGGGCCTCCTTGCTAACCCGATTCCGCTCATCCTTCCACCACCCGTAGATACACCGCTTCCAGACTGCGCGGGACCTCGCTGAGGGTCACCACCGGAATGTCGGCCTCGGTCAGGGAGCGCAGAATGGCCGGGTTGACGGCCTCCGGTGTCTCGGCCCGGTAGCGAATCCAGTTCGGGCCTTCCTCAACAATTGGGGCCCAGCGGGCGACCAGGGGACGGGCCCCGTCGGTGGCCGCCGCAAGACGGAGTTCCATCAACGGGGGGCCCAGCAGTTGTCGCTTCAACTCCGCCGGTGTCCCCAGGGCCACAATCCGCCCCCGCCGGATGATGGCAATCTCGTCCGCCAGCAGTTCTGCTTCCACCAGGTTGTGAGTGCAGATCAGGATGGTGCGCCGCTCATCATTGAGGGAAAGAATGGCATCCCGAACCAGTTTGGCGCTGTGAGGGTCCATCGCCGATGTGGGCTCATCCAGCAGGAGGACAGGCGGGTCGTGGAGCAGGGCACGCACCAGGGCCATTTTCTGGCGCATCCCCTTGGAGTACTCCCCGATGCGTCGGTCCCAGGCCTCCGGCATGGCAAATCGGTCCAGCCATTCCCGGGCCTGCCGTCGGCAAATATTCGGGTCCAGCCCGTAGAGTCGGCCGAAGAACTCCAGGTATTCCCCTCCATACATCCGCAGGTAGAGGCCCGGATGCTCGGTCAGAAGCCCCACCTGCTGGCGGACGGCAATGGGGTCCCGGCGGGTATCGTATCCGGCGACCTCCGCCCGGCCCTCTGTGGGCATCAGGATGGCCGCCAGCATGCGCACCGTGGTGGTCTTCCCGGCCCCGTTGGGGCCCAGAAGGGCCAGAATCCGTCCGGGTCGGACGGTCAACGTGACCCCATCCACGGCGGTGAAGTCGGCAAATCGTTTGGTGAGATGTTCGGTCTGGATCATAGGGATTCGCGAAAGACGCGAAAGACGCGAAAGACGCGAAAGGCGCGAAAGGGGGCCTTTGTGTCCTTCGTGTCCTTTGTGGTTTTTACACGGCCACTGGCAGGGTGAAGGTAAACGTGCTCCCTTTCCCCGGCTCGCTCTCCACCCAGATCTGCCCTCCCTGAAGTTCCACAAGATTTTTGGTGATGACCAGTCCCAGACCGGTGCCCGGCACGTTGCGCACAGCCGGATGCTGGGAACGGAAGAACTTGGTGAACAGTCGTTCCTGCTCCTCCGGCGCGATGCCGATGCCCGTATCGGAAACGGAACAGACCACAAATCCACCGTTCGGCTGAACGGTCACCCGGATGCGGCCTTCCTCTGGAGTATACTTGTACGCGTTGCTCAGCAGATTGGTCAGAATCTGAACCACCCGGTTCCGGTCCGCCTTCACGGGAGGCAACGGTTCCGCGATTTCCACCTCCAGCGTCTGCCGTTTGGCCTCTATCTCCTGTCGGATGACCCGAACGGCCTCCTCCACAGCCTCGCGCAACGCGACCTGCCCGATTTCCAGCCGCAACCGGCCCGCCTCAATGCGGGAGATATCCAGCAGTTCCTGTACCATCGTGTCCATCCGGTTCACATTGGAACGGACGACTTCCAGGAATGAGCGCTGCATCTCTGTCAGGTCGCCCGCCAGCCCCTTGACCAGCAGGTCGGTGTACCCTTTGATGGCCGTCATCGGCTGTTTCAGTTCGTGGGAGACGAAAGAGATGAATTCCGTCTTGGCCTGATTGGCGGCCTCCACCGCGGCGAAGAGGCGGGCGTTCTCTATCGCGATGGCCGCGTGATCGGCCAGGCGAACGACGAAGTCCATGGCATCCTGGTCAAATTGTCCTGGCCGGGCGCTCTCCAGGACGATGATGCCGATTATCCGTTCCTCTCGCCAGATGGGGACGGTGATCTGGGCCACCATTCCCTCGGTGACCGCCACATAATCGGGGTCGTTGCGGACGTCGTGGACCAGTTCTGGCCGGCCGCTGCGGGCCACCCGCCCGACAATCCCCCGGTCCAGCGGCCAGAGGGTTTTCCGGTACGTTTCTACCAGTTCTTCAGGGTAGCCGTGGTGGACCAGGAGTCGCAGACCCTGCCGACCGTCCTCCTCGGCCAGAACCGCGATCAGCCCGATGTCGGCACCCGTCCGCTGAATGGCCCATTCCAGGGCCCTCTCCATCGTCTGCGGATAATCCAGCGTGGCGTTCAACTCCCGGTCAATCCGCTGCATCATGGAGAGTTCCTCCACCCGGGCTGCCAGCGCCTGATCGGTCATCGCGAAGAGACGGGCGTTCTGGATAGCCACCGCCGCCTGCGCCGCGAAGGCGGTCAGCAACCGTTCGTCCTCGTCATCAAAGGGGCGACCGTCCCGCCGGTTGAGAACTTCCAGAACGCCGATGACGGTCCCACGGGCCGTCAGCGGCGCGCAGAGGAGCGAGCGGGTGACAAAATGGGAGCGGCGGTCCACCTCCGGATACCAGTGTCTGTCCTGCCGGACGTCCTCCACCCGAACCGGGCGATTTTCCCGGACGACCTGTCCGGCAATTCCGGCCCCGGCGGGCAGTCGGGTGCCGGTCAGGTCGGGCACTCCGACAGCGACCTGGAAGACCAGGTCCCCGCTCTCCTCGTCCACCAGCAACAGCGAGCCGGCCTCCGCCTGGAGGAGGTCCACCGCCTTCTGGACCGTCAGGTTCAGCAGGCGGTCCAGGTCCAGCGTGGACGCCAGGAGATGCCCCACCTCGTTCAGCCCCTCCAGCCGCCGGGCCCATTTCTCCGTCTCCTGATAGAGACGGGCCTTATCCAGGATGGCAGCAGCCTGGTCGGCGATGACCTGGAACACCCGGGCCTGCTCCGATGTATACGTCACATCGGGGTCAAAACTGGAGATGTTTATCACCCCCAGGACGCGGTCCTGGGAGATGAGAGGCATGCCCATCCAGGCCTTGCCGGGTCGGCCGCCGGGCTGGACCCCCCGGCGCTGGCACTCGGTCAGATAGTCGTCGGTCACGATGGGCTGTCCCGTGCGGACGATGAGGCCGGTCAGCCCCTCCGTATCGGTCCAGACGTCTTCCGGATACCGCCGTTCACCGTTCTCCACATAGAAGGCGAAGCGCAGGGTCCGTGTCGGGGGGTCGTAGAGAGCAATGTAGAAGTTGCGGGCGTCCAGTACCCGGTTGGTCTGGGTGTAGATCAGTTCCATCAGGTCATCGGGCTGGACGGAGAAACCGACGGACTGGGCGATGTTGCCCACGACTTCCAGTTCCTGCACCCGGCGCTCCAGGTCCGCAATCAACCGGACCCGGTCCAGGGCGGCCACAATCTGCGGGGCCAGGGTCTCCAGGAACCAGGCGTCGCGGGCGCGGAAGCGCTCCAGGCGGGTGGGCCCGACGGTCAGCCATCCCCATCCGGGCAGGGGGACGAAGAGGGCCAGCCCCAGCGCGGCCAGCCGTTCCTCCTCCTCTCCCAGGTCCGGCGGAAGGACATCATCCACCGAAAGGTAAAGGGGACGGGTGCCGGCGGTCATCCGGCGGGCCAGCGGCCCGTCGGGGCGAAAAGATGGCAGGGAAGATGATGGGGTATCACCGAATACCCGGGGAACGTACAATCCACGGCGCGGGTCCGGCAGGTAGAAAAGAACCGAACGGGGCGCCAGTACCTTTCCGATGACATCGGCCGCCGTCGCCATTACTTCGTCCACGGTGCGGGCCGTGGCGACCCGGTTCCCGAACTCCCGCAGGGCCTGCTCCGGTGCGACTCGTCGCCCCAGCAGGTAGTCCACCGCGCGGGTTAGCAGCCCGCGCAGGGGCAGAATCCCCATGACCGCCACCAGCACCAGCAGGGCCAGGACCAGCGGCTGAAAGGGGAGAACGGTCAGGTGGAACCACCGGCCCAGGAGGGCCAGGAGAAAGGCAAACGCGCCCACGACGATCAGCATCAGAAGAAGGTAAATCGCCGCGTTCCGGACCACCCAGTCAATGTTCAGCGTCCGGGGGAAGAGTAAGGCATAGGCGATGGCCAGGGGGAAGAAGACAAAGGACGGCAGCAGCAGACTGGGCTGGAAGGGAAAGCCGGGGCGGAAGGCAAAGGGAATCCAGACCATGACCGGGAAGAAGGAGAGCAGGGTCCCAAGGAGGACGATATAGGTCTGGGCACGGATGATGGGGGAGCGGGAGAAGAGCCGGTGGTAGGCCATCCACCCGATCAGCACCAATCCGCCGATACCCGCCCAGGCCCGCCCCCATCGCCAGGGAGCGAAATAGGCGATGGGATGGGCCATGTCCGCCGTTGTGAGCCATCCGGCGACCGCCAGCCCCAGCGCCGGCAGATAGGCCAGGAGACGCAAACCGGGGAATCGCCGCAGCATAGGGGACGGGCGGGGAAACACCAGAGCCAGGTGAATGGCCGCGCTTCCGGTCAGGGGCACCGCCGCAACCCAGATCGGGAACAGGCGATGAGTGGTGTACAGGTCAAAGAAGAGACCCGTCACCAGAGCGATGAAAATGCAGAAAAGGGCGAAAACCTGCGCCGACTCTTCCCGACCCCGCAGCCAGAGCATCACCCCTCCGGCGGTCAGATAGAACAGGCCCAGGGCATAGGGAATGATGAAGAAGTCCCAGAGGGCCAGCCGGGGGAGGGGGGTCAGAGAGACCCTGACCGGACGGACGGCACCGGTTTCGGCGGCGCGCGCGGTGAAGGTGACGGTCTCCCCGACCTGGTGGTCATGCAGAGCCTCTATCAGCGCGGTGGGACGGTCCAGGGGCTCTCCGTCTATGGCGACCAGTTGTTCAGGCAGGCCCAGGCCGGCAGCATACCCGCTCCAGGCCATGGAGCCGATGTTATTCACCACCAGCGTCGGTTCGGTGAAGAGGCCAGGGAAGGGGAGGCGGACGGTCTGGACCGCCAGTACAAGGGCCCAGATGAGCGTCGTGGCGGAGAGGATGAGCAGAACCACCAGAGACCAGCGGGCGACCCGCAGAAACGGTGGGTTTTCCGGAAAGGCAGAATCCGAACCGGCCATCCGATACTCCTGCCAGGATCATAGACTGTGGAGGCTCGCTGTGATACAGATTGTAGCATATTGTCGTCAAACGTCAATGAGAAAAAAGTTGGAGGCGGGTAGCATAGCCACCCGCCCCCAACCGGCCGGCCAGAGCCAGGGTGACCGCAAGGGTCAAGGGCGACGGCAAGGGTCGCCCCTACGTCCCCTGCCCGCTGGTCTCTGCCCCCATCGGGTGTAGCATATTATCGCCAGAGGTCAACGGCCGAAAAGGGTCCAGGAGACCCCCAGAGCCAGCAATGTGTTGAAGACGGTCGCCGCCAGATACACCAGCAACGGGCGAAGGCCGATTTTGCGGAGTTCGCCGAAGGCCAGGTTCCAGCCGATGCCGATAAAGGCCAGTGTGAACGCCCAGTTGCGCAGCGCGGTGATGTCCTTCACCTGACCCTTGCTGAAAAGCCCCGCCGACGCCAGCACCGATACAACGACGAAGCCCAGGACGAACTTGGGGAAACGGTCCCAAATCAGACGAGCACTGGGGCGCTCCCCGGCCGTTCGCTCTTCCTTTGTCACCCAGTAGACGGCCAGCAGGAAGGCCACCACCCCGATCAGAGCATTCTGGGCCATTTTGACGATAGAAGCGACCCTGACCGCTTCTTCGCCGTACATCGCTCCGGCCCCGACGACCGCAGCGGTGGTATCTATGTTGCCGCCGAACCAGGCCCCGGCCCAGCCGGGGGACATGCCGGTGGCGGCCGCGATCCAGGGCATCAGCACCATCATCGGCAGAGCGGTGGCGATGACCAGAGCCGTCACGTAGGCCAGGTGTTCTTTTCGGGCCAGAATGGAGCCCGCTGCGGCGATGGCGGCCGAGACCCCGCAGATGGAGACGGCGGCACACATTAGCGCCCGTAATTTCTTTTCCAGTTGCAACTGGCCGCCCAGCCACCATGTGAAGAAGAAGACAGCAGTGACCAGGAGCAGGGCCTGAATCAATCCCCGCGCGCCCACACTGAGAATATCCCGCACGTTCACGCTGGCCCCCAGGAGCACCAGGCCGACCTTCAGGAAGAGTTCCGCGCGGAAAGCGATCCCCAGCCGCCCTTTGACCTTCGCCGCAGAAGCGATGGCCCCGGCGATCAATCCCAGCACGGCGGCCCACAGGGGATACTCCAGGGCTTTCGGGCTGATGGCCGCCAGGCGGTTGGTCGCCCAGGCCAGGGCGGCCAGCAGGACGGCCGAACCAACCGTCCAGAGGACAGATATTCGTCGGATGGAGGAATTCATCAAATCTCTTTAGACGGCGCGATCACCAGGGGATGGAGCCCAGAATGCCCATAACCACCAGGGCGATCAGGATGAACCCCACGATGACCGCCCACCAGTCCTCGCTGATGCGAGAAAACCAGGATTTCCGTTCCGGAGATGGGGTCTCTTCCATTGGCTGCTATCCCCTATCTGCCAGTTGTTGTGCCACCAGTTCCACCACGTCCAGCACCCGGATGCGGAGTTTCTCCTGCCGGGCCGCGCCGGCCAGGGTTCGCTTGCACTGCTGACAGGCGGAGAGGAGCACTTTCGCCCCCGTCGCCTGGGCCTCGCCGATGCGCCGCCGGGAGACCGCCGCGACCAGGTCCTTATCCGCCATCTCCACGTCCCCGCCGCCGCCGCAGCAGAGGGAGTACTGGTGATGATGCTCCATCTCCACCAGCGTGACACCGGGGATGGCCCGGATGACCTCCCGGGGGGCCTCGTACACCCCACTGGTCCGCCCCAGGTCGCAGGGGTCGTGGTAGGTCACCGTCTCCTCCAGCGGCTTCAGCGGGACGCGCCCGTCCGCCAGAAGTTCCGCCAGCAGTTCCGTCAGGTGCAGGACCTCAAAGCCCAGCGGCTCGCCCAGGATGCGGGGGTAGTCGTGCTTCCAGGTATGGTAGCAGGAGGGGCAGGCCGCGACCAGCCGCCGCGCGCCGGTCCGGCGTACCGCCTCCAGGTTGTGGCGCATGGTCTCCATCGCCGCGTCGCCCATTCCGGCAATGACCAGCGGGAAGCCACAACACCATTCCTCCCCGCCCAGGGTCAGGTAGTCCACCCCGGCCTTCTCCAGCACCTGCACCGCGTTCTGGGGGATGGAGTAGGACTGGGGGTAGAAGGAGGCGACGCACCCCACGAAGAAGACCACTTCGGCCCGGGTCTTCCGGCCCACCCCCTCCGGGATTTCCGGCAGGTTCTGGCTCCAGATGAGCCGGTTGGTGTTGTCGTCGCCGGAGATGTTGTGGGCCGCCAGGAAGGTCTCCCGAAGACGGTCAAATACCGCCGGGTAGACGCCCTGCCGCACCAGGTCCTGGCGCATGGCGATCCAGAGTTCGCGGGTCTGAATGTGCGCCGGGCAGACGACGGCGCAGCGGCCGCAGAGAGTGCAGTCGTAGGTGCCGGTGGAGTGGGCCTGGAGCGCCTCCGGTTTGGGCGGACGGGGGCCGAAAAGCAGGGCCCGCAGGCCCCATTGCCCCCGGACAAACCGCCGCACGGCCTCAATTTTCCGCAACGGTGTGATGGCGTCCAGGTCCGATTTCTCCGAGAACGTCGGACACCAGAGGGTGCACTCGCCGCAACGGGTGCAGGCGTCCAGTTCCAGCAGTTGGCGCGGAGTGTAGCAGGTGAGGTCTATCGGGCTCATTCGTGCCCTCCCCGGACCGTGTGGATGACGGCAACCAGCGGCGTGATGAGAATGTGGAGAAATTTGCTGAACGGCAGGTACGCGATGACCGCCACAATCAGCAGGGCATGGAGATACCAGAGCACCGGATACACCTGGGTCCAGGCCAGGTTCAGCGGCCGCAGGATGGCCGCGACGGCGTACCCGAGGAACGCGTAGGCCGCCCGGCTGGCTGGAAGGCCAACGCTCAGCAGCCGGACGCCCTCCAGGAGAAGGCCCAGGACGAAGGCGGCGCCCAGCAGGGAGATGGCCGCTTTGTCCTCCAGCCCGGTGCGCAGGCGGGGGTCCCGGCGGATGAAGCGCCGGTAGAGGGCGATCAGCACGCCCAGGATGACCAGCGCGGCGCAGAGGTCGTTGAAGAGGGCAACTCCGGGGGTATCCCGGTCGGCCAGGACGCGGGTCCAGCGGGCGGCGGGCCAGAAGGCCTCCCCGGCCCAGGTGATCAGCCCCAGCAGGAAGCGGGCCAGGAAGGGCCAGTAGATCAGCGTATGCATCACCCAGCGGCTCACGCTCTCCTGGAGCACCCGACGCAGGAAAATCACGTCGGCCACTTTGCTCCCGACCAGGCGGAAAAAGCGGCGGGAGAAAACCAGCCGGACCAGATCACCCGCCAGGTAGGAGAGTTTCTGCATCGGGGTGATCCCCGGGTGGCCGGGGAGTTCGCCCCTGAGGTAGATGGAGACGTTGATCGTCATCCCGACCAGGAAGACCAGGAGCCCCACCGCCGACCAGGGGTCTTTGACGATGGGGGCCGCTTCATGGCAGGGCATGCAGAGGACGCTGCGGGCCGGAAGGGTGACGGCGGGCGCGCCCACGTTGTTATTCGGGTTGTGGCAGCGCGCACAGTCGGGTCGCGCCTGGGCCGAATGGTCGGTCCGGTCCGCCGGATTCCCGGCGGCGTCCACCTCCGCCGTCCGTACCCGCCCTGTGGCCGCGTCCCGCGTCATTGGGAGATGGGGGCGGTGGCAGACGGCGCAGTCAATATCCAGATGGGGCGCGCCCATATGGACGTGGGCCAGGATGGCCGCGTGGCAGTTCTCACAGGCGACGGGCTCTTCTGCCCGATGGGGATTGCGGGCCACATCGGAGTGGCAGGCCGTGCAAGCGACGCGCCCGTGCAGGGTCTCGCTGTAGCGCGCCGGGTCTATGTACACCGGTGTCCGGCCCTCCGGGGCCCATGTCTGAACCTGCGGGTCGCCATGGCATTCCAGGCAGAAAGCGATCTCCGCTTCGGCGCCGGAGAGGGTGGACAGGTTCATCTGTCGGTGACAGGCCCAGCAGTCGGTGCCGCCGCCACCGTTTCCGGGGCTCTGGGCGGATACCGGTGAGCCGGTGACGGCCCCGATCAGGACCACCAGCAGCAGGATGGGCAGGACGCGGATGGTCTTCATCGTACCCTCATCTCCTCTGCGCGCTTGGGGTTGGCTTGAATCCGTTCCCACTCCAGCGGCCGCTCGTGGCGCAGTTCCTCTTCGCTGACCTTGCCGGTAAAGATGACCTTGTTGAGCGGGAACTTGTCAAACCGGATGTGGGTGTTGAAGAGGTGGACGATGTAGATAAAGCCGACGGCCAGCAGGGCTTCATCACTGTGCATGATGTGGGCGATGTTGATGACGATACCGGGCAGGAAACGGGAGAAGAAGTCCTCAAACCAGAGGACCAGCCCGGAGAGCCCGATGACAGGGACGCCCCAGAAGACGGCCCAGTAATCAAACTTCTCAAAGTATGCGAAGCGGTCAAAGACAGGGCGGCTGCCTTTGCCGATGAAGTACTTGAAGTTCTGCCAGATGTCCTTGAAGTCTTTGACCGTCGGCACGGGGGTATCGGGCCCCCAGGGCTTGCGCCTCTGGACGAAGACGTAGTGGATGATGTAGGCCAGGTGCATCAGGCACCAGATGGCGATGACCACCGCGCTGACCCGGTGGATGATGCCCATCACCTCCACGCCGCCCTGGAGTTGGGTCAGCCACTGCGCCCAGCGGGTTGTCGGGTACTTCAGGGGCATCCCGCTGATGGTGGAGCCGAAGAAACTGGTCAGCACCAGCAGGTGGACCAGCCGGTGGTAGATGTTGAAGCGCCAGTACTCCGGCCCCGTCTCCTCTTTTCGGGCCGCGTGGGTCGCTGGTCGGCGGAGCCGTTCGTGCAAACTGCGCAGGAACCAGAGGCCGGTATGGGCGTAGAAGACCGCCAGGACGCTGGCCGTCAGGACGATGAAGAAGAGTTGCACCCAGAAAAGTAGGGCGAAGTCCTGGCGACGGGGGTCCTCCGGGGCAGCCTGCAGCGTCTCCCGCGCGTGGACGTAGTACCCGGTCAGCCCGATGGTTGCCTGGGGGTGGCAGCGGCGACAGACCTGCATTTCTTCGCTGGCCGTGTTCAGGGCCAGGACGTTGTGGGCGCCGTGGCAGTCGGCACAGGTGGCGGCATTTTCCCGGCCCAGAACCGTGGCCTTGCCGTGATAGTCGTGCAGGTATGTCTCCAGCGCCTCGGGGTGACAGTCGCCACAGGTCTGGCGGACAAACTCCAGGACCTGGGGGCGCGTCCCCAGCGTGGCGTAGTGGGCATTGTGGCAGTGGCCACAGGTGGGGGCGGGGACGGCGCCCTCTTCGGACCGGGCCCGGGCATCGGCGTGGACGCCCTGTTCGTAGGCGGCGTACTCATCGGGGTGGCAGGACGCGCAGCGCGCGTAGTCGTAGAGCGTCCGTGCGTCCTGGGACAGTCGGGCCGGATCGGGATGGGGGGACGTCAGGTCTTCCAGGGTGATGTCGGGATGACAGGTGGCGCAGTCCAGATGGCCGTGGGCCGAGGCGCGGAACCGCTCCAGGTCTATCGCCCAGCCGGAAGCGGGGTCGGCCAACGGGGCCAGGCGCGGGCTGGGGATACAGCCGGTCAGCAAAACCAGGCAGGCGGCGCCTGCCAGCCACAGCAGGAAGGCATTACGGGGACGGCGGGGATGGTTGGTCACAGGGATGCCTCCTCGGGTGGAACGTTGATGTCCGTCATCCGGCATGCAGGTGGCGCGCCAGACGGACTCTGCCCGATTACGGGGGGAGTGTCCGGGGGTCTGGCATCAACCCAGCAGGGCCTTGTATTTGGCCGCCTCTTCCTCCACGAAAGCGCGGAATTCGGGAGAATCGGCGCGGAAGAGGTTATTCAGTTCCGCCGGGTTGGACATTTCAATTTTGACCAGCCAGCCCTGGTCAAAGGGGGACTGGTTGATGAGGGTGGGCTCAAATTCCAGTTCCTCGTTGACGGCGACGATTTTGCCGCTGACGAGGGCCGGGATGCGCCCCACCCACTTTCCCGATTCCATAGACATGAAGGTCTGGCCCTGGGCGACGGTCTTCCCCACTGGGGGGATTTCCACGTAGACGATCTCCTTGGCGATGCGCTGACCGAAGTCGGTCAGGCCCTGGATGACGGTGTTGCCCTCCACACGGGCCCAGTTGTGTTGCTTGTCGTAGTAGAGGTCATCGGGGAATTCAATACCGGCGATCTGCATGGTATACCTCCTGGGGTTTCTGTAAACGGACTGTTATTTCTCACTACTACTTGACCACAGTGAATTCTGTTGATATGGTGCAGCTGCTATGGGGCCAGAATGTGAACGGTATGACCGTTGTAGCGCAGGATTTATCCCAATGGCGCTAACTTTTCGCGGTTCCGCAAGACTCACTCTATGGGCAGTGCGATATGGCCCTGTTCCGTGTCATTGCGAGGGCGCAGAGCGCCCGAAGCAATCTCCTGAATGGCTTGTGGAGATTGCTTCGCCGCCTTTGGCGGCTCGCAATGACAGAGTGAGTTTTGCGTGATCGCCTTTCCGGGCTGCTGGCAGGCTCAAAAGCCCGCCCCACGTCCAAATGTTAGTGGCATT
>JBBIKR010000104.1:0-13303 GCA_037445395.1 Thermoflexales bacterium | reverse complement strand
CTCCTTGCAGATTTTCTTGTACGACGCTTTTCAGGGCCGTTAGCGGCCCGATTTTAGCGCATTGTGCGACACCCAGGCGGGTTTTTTTGAAATACAAGAATAATTGTACGTCTATTTTACAAGACATTACCAGAGACGTCAAATGACCTTTCTGTAGGGCTTTTGCCACAAATCCCTTGAGGAGGGTGTGCCACGTCCATAGAAAGGGGAACGGGGCTTTGCGAGCGGTCGTAGCCCGCCCGCAAAGCCCCGTATCCCTTTCTTGCCCCGGGGACAAATTGATGCGCCCCTTATAGGCTTTTGGGGTAATTTTTCAAGGGTTGGGAATATGAAAAAATTGTGTGGAGCGGCGAATCCGCTCCACACAATTTGTGGATGCATTGCTTCCCACGAAGGATTTGTCACAAGCCCTTTTGAGATGCACTGGCGAGGGAATGGGCAACCCGCCGATGACCCAGCCTGCACCAGATCGGTTACGTAGGGTCACCAGGGAAAGAATCTCCCATCAGAAAGTACTATGACCCCTCCTGTCCCCCAGAATCGGGGTGATCCGATCCCAGAACGCCGTAAACTCGGCAAAAGAAAGGGGATGATAATGGGCCAGCCGGTTTCGGACCTCTCGTAGCAGGGTCACCCTGCTCACCAGTTGCTGTTTTTCCGGTTCTGGAAGGGCGGAACACCGGAGAGTATTTTCCAGTTCCCCCAACTCCGGACATATACCCTTGTCTTGCCAGTTCAGCCATCCCCAGCGGTCGTGAATCTTGTCGTACATTATCAGACGAGCACTGTCCACAAACGGTAAAAGCAGAGCGGCCTGAGCGCGCCAGACCCGGTGAACAATTTCCCGTTCATACCCCAGGAGAGCCAGAAGGGCCGAATGAACCTCCCCTCCATATTCCGGAGTATATACAACCCACCCTCGCACCCACAAAGGCAAAATGGCGGGGGAAACCTCAAACCGATTTTCCTCTCCCGGCAACGGTGGTTTCCAGCGCCGACATGCTTCCGCCGCGTCTGATTCATTCCAGCCCTTTTCGCCAGCGAACGCCACCAGGGCTTCCAGAATGGCACCGGTTGTGTCCCGCGAGTCGGTCACAACGTCCCAGAGAGCCTCCCCCAACTCCAGGTCATTCCCGGCTACTGAAGGGATCAGAGATTCCCGCCACAGAGAGCGAGGGCCGTCTTCATATCCCGCTGCCAGGCGACAGGCCAGACGGACCTCCAGCGCCGAGGGGATCCCCCACCACATTCGCACCGAAACCGCGATGTCCGTCTGGGGGAGATACCCGTCAGGAAGCGCATCGGCCGGAATGACAATACAGAGCAGCCGACGAGATGGGTGTACCTTGATGGCAGATGCCCATCTCTCCACAATTCCGACCCATTTGTTCTTTTCTTCAACGGGGAGGTTCTCAAAGAACCGCAAGAACAGGACTCTTGGTCCAGAATCGTATGATGCCAGGTCTTCCAGCACCCGCGCCTGTTTACCTGCACCGTACCATCCCAGAGACTCTTTCAACACCTCAAAGGGGTCGCTCCTGGGTCGCAGGTCTACTGGCTCAACTTGCAGGTCGCAGTTTCTTTCCAGATGGTGAATCAGAGTCTCTCTGAAGTCCCCGGGGTCTATACCTTGCGGCAGGAGCACCCAGAGAATCCGACCATCCTGAAGGTCCTCCCCCAGGCGACGCAAAAATTGCCGGACACTGGGAAGGTCCCAGAGACAGGAACGCAGGTATCCGGTCATCGCGGCCACAGCCGATACAGAACGGGATCCAGCGAAATCTCCGTTTCGGCCCGGCGTCTGGTTTTATCAAACCCTTCCCTTCTGCGCAATACGGACATACGAACCAGATAATCCACTGCGGACTCCACCCTTTCCGGTTCTTCGCCTTCAATCAAGACCCCCGCCAGATCCCGCTCCCACGGAACCCACTCGTCTTCGCTTCTCTGCTCATTCAGAAGGGCCAGGATGAACCTGGAAGGAAGTCCCGGGGGAATTCCGAGCAGTTCCAGGAATTTCCTGCGGACGGGGTTTTGGGGATCCCGGAGTTCTTTTTCAAACTCCTTGAGGTCGGGTATCGGATTGTCGCTCCGGCACCGTCGGAAGAATTCATCCATGAGGAACGGCCAGCCTCTTGTAACTCTGTGCACTTCCTGACGATTGGTTTCCGTAGCGATCAACTCCGGCCGGTGCTGCTCCATTCTCTGAGAGATTCCAACCAGGTCCCACTGTTTCAAAGACACCACTGCACCCACACGCGCTTCCACTTCCTCTCTGCGTTCCCGCGGCAGTTGAAACCACTGCCAGGTTGCCAGTGGTCCCAGTACGAAGATCACCCGAATTTCACGGGCGCGCGATGAACAGAATTTCAATGCTTCCCGAATCTGTCCTTCAATCTCTTCCGGCGTGCAAAGCAACGCCTCCAGGTTCCGGTAATAGACCCTGAGGGAGAAGCCGCGAGCCTTACCGGCGCGTTTTGACAACCAGTCTTTGAGCGCAACGCCATCTCTTGCCGGTATGTTGATCTCCTCCCAGGCCGAAGGGGATTCCGGGAAACGCCTGGTCACGTCTTTCAACAAGCCGATACGCATCGCCTCCGATCCGAAAACCATCCCGACCCCACTTCTACTGGCTCTCAAGATGCTTTCCTGCGCATAACTCAGCGGGCTGTATTCCGATCCATCAAGCAGTGCGTGATGGCTTTCCATCTTCAATGGAGACGGAGGTTCCTTTCCCGCCAGGCTCAGAAGCCGCTCTTCCAGTTCTTCACGCGTTCCTATCAGATGTACCACATTGGGGCTGCGAAGGCGATAACGCTCTCCTTCCAGCGTTGGTACCAGCGAAAGCACCCCCAGACCGCACATTTCGTCCAGGTATCCCCGGAAGCGGTCCATATCCACGTCGCTGAAACCGCGTTCCCACCAGTACGACGCCTGCTTCCGGATCTCCTCGGAAGTCCAGAGACGATCAAAACCGTTTCTGGTATCCCACTGTTCCAGAATCATCGTCAGTGCAATCGCCTCGTATCGTTCATCCAGTGCCAGGGTCCAGTTGAACCGATCCCGAATCGCCTTTCGCAGGTCCGGATCCCGATACACGCTATCCACATCTGATCTTGTAACAGGGAAAGGAGGCAACCCACTACGTCCGTGGTGACGGTCGTGCAGACGGTTAACCAGTTCCCTGCCAAAAAGCTGGATCAGCCCGGGATGATAGTTGGTATATGAGAGGATATGAAGCAGAACGGCCGGGTCCTCGCTGCCGGGGACCTCCCCCAGGCGATATCCCAGCACCCGCAACGGCCGTTCCAGAAGTTCCCGGGCGGCATCCGGTTCCAGCGGTCCCACCTCAATCGGTGTGCCCAGGTGGGCCAGAGGCTGATTGGGAATGCGCTGGAATCGCTGGACGTTGTGCAAACCGGCCATAATGACCTTGAAGCGGCGTTCTGTCTGATCCATACAGCCTTTCAGTCTACTTACCACCCTGAAATTTCGCTGTGCGTCGGCCTCCAGGAAATTGTCCGCCTCATCCAGCAGGACGATTAAACGACAATCGCGTTCCTGAATGATGCGAACAATCCGTTCCAGAAGTCGGTCCGGGTCTGCGGGTGCAGAACGGATGTCCGGGAATCCCTCCCGGCTCAGGGCCATGGCCAGACGATCCCAGAACGCCCGCTCGTAATCCTGCCCGGAGCGGGGATCGCCCAGGGATTTGATGTCCTCCAGAATGGCGAATTGCCCCTTACGGGGGTTATGGAATTCCCGCCAGACCTGCCGAAGGAGAGCGGACTTGCCCAGTTGGCGTCCTCCATAAACAATCGCAGGCCCGCGCGGGTCCAGCAATTCCTGGAGCGCCTTCCTGCGGCCCACAAACATTTCCGGCGGAACCACTCCCGCCGCGAAAGGAACGTACGGATTCAGGTTTGTAAACGGTAAAGCGCAGGACAGAAAAGCCTCCAGCCGAACATCGTACTCTCGGGCCAGAAAGACCAGGAGCGCCTCGTCCAGGATCAGGACCGGTTCCTTCTGATTGCGTGCAGCCTCCAGCAAATCCTCCCTTTGACGCGGGAGTAGCCGTCCAAAGTAGAACATAATTGCCGGGGCGTCCACCGTGCGTTGCATATGGGCGCTGATCTTATCAAAACCCGGCCGATCCCAGACCCCGATCACATCGTACTGATTCCCTCGTTCGGAACCGAATTGGGGCACAGGGACCAGTTCCACCTGAGGCGAGGCCTGCACACGCCAATGCCGGAAGCCAGGTTGCCGCTGCCTGATAGAAACGGGAGATCGGTCATCCACCCGGAAACCCAGATATTCCATTAAACGCACCACATATGGGAACGCTCTGTCCTCCGATTCGGGACGACCTGTCTTCAGGACGTACCAAGCAGACAACGCCCTGGCAATTTCCTCAAGACGAGGCCGGGGAAGCCGGGGAAGCCCCAATTCGGGAGGAGGTGGGTCCTGGAGGACAAGGCGGGCCGCTTCCTGAACCGGGTGTATCTCCAGAAATCTGATCAACCCGGGCAGAGCATCCCGGAACTCCCGGAGATGGTCTCTCCTTTCCCTTCCAAAGAGGGATTCCGGCGTCAGTTCGCCTCTCAAAACGCCCTCCAGATGGGCCAGGTACTCATCGGTTGCGCGGATCGCACCCTGATCCAGACGGGTCTCTACCACTTCCCGCACTCTGCTGACCTGTTGCTCATCCGGAATGTGGCGCGGCAACTTGTCGCGGATGCGCTCCCAGTGGGCCCGCTGTGCCTGCAAACGGCCCCGGCGCTTTTCCTCCAGTTCCTCCCGAACCTGCCGCAGGCGGTCAGAAAGGGCGCACAAATTCGGCAGCACCCGTTGCTCTTCTGCCTGATGCTCTACCCGAGCCAACTCCTTTCGCACCGCCTCTATGGTCCCAAGGGGAGCACCCCGTTCATCTTCGGAAATCAGGCCATCCAGCAAGGCCTGCTCCACCGCACTCACCGTATCGTCCATCTCCTCCCGTGTGGAAGCGATGTCCTGGCGAAGGCTCTCCCGGTACCGATCTTTCCAGACAGGCGGCACATAGGGCAACAGGAAATCCACAAAGCGATAGTCTCGCCGCTCTATCCATCCCAGGAGGGCTTCTTCCGCGTCCTTTCTCTGCAGAGTTGGGTCCGTGAGTGCCTGCAATATCGCCGGAGCGTCCTTTACGTTCACAGCCGGCCCCTCTTCCAGAGGGATCCCGGGAACCCACAGGAGCCGGTAGATCAGATTTTCTTCCAGAGAGCGCCGCAGCAGGTCGTCGTTGGATGGCTCATACCGGCCTACCGATATTGGCTCTCCGGAGGACAGAAGAATACGCTGAAGCGAAATCACCGACCTGTGTAAGGTGCGGAGAGCGGCATACTCCACACTCCCTGCATCCATTTGCCGCAACAACTTATCCACCTGCTCCACAACAACAGGAAGCAACGACTCCGCATTTCTCAGAAGTTGCACAATGTTCTCCTGAATCCATTCCTCCCGCTCCAGTTGTTGCTCTCGCCGAACGGCCTGAATCCACGCTTCCGCCAGGTCGCAGGCCTCCTCCACCCACCGAATGATCTGGCGCCGGGCAATTCCTTCTATAGGGGTCAATTTCCGTCCAACCAGGCTCTGATCAATCTCCTGGATCCGGTCATCCACCCAGTTTGAACGCCGCCAGTCCCTCAGGGTCACTTCCACTTCGCCCACCCGGTTCCGCTGATCCTGAACCACGATCTGAAACCATCGGTAGAGGTCTCCATCGGGCGGGGAAACCATGTTGCGCCAGACATCGGAAGCGCGCTGATACGTGGTGCGGCGTCTGGGAGCGGCGCTCAGCCAGCCAGAAGCCTTTTCCGTTATCGCTCTCAGGGACTTTTCCCGTTCTTCCTTCCCTTTAGCGCCTTCTATGTCTTCCTGAGATAGCGGCCACCCTCTCAGGGTGAAAGTGCGCACGACTTCTGCCAGGTCCTTCAACGCCGGAATCGCCCCGGAGTGAACATTCAGCCAATCTCCCCAGCCACCGCTCGGGTCCACCAGTGCCAGATACAGCGCTGCAGCAGCACTCATCCACTGTTCTGTTTCGCGGTCGCCTGATGTGTACTGGTAAGGTGCCTCTCGCAACTCATGGAGCATTGTAAACGGGCGCTCCGGCCAGAGTCGCATTCCCCAGAAAGCACCCTGCACCGCTTTCAGCAGCGGAGCGGGAAAAACCGGGACGAGATGCTGGCCTTCCATCGCCCAGGCCAGCCAGTAGGCGGTCATTCCATCCCCTTCCGCCAGCGACGACAGGAGCATCCGATTCGCCTTTTCTTCAGGGGACAGGGCCTCCGGAACGGCCTCCGGCCCGGCGGGAGCAGCGACCGGCGGAGCCAGTTCCTCCACAGGCGGAATCGGCATCTCCAAAACGGCCTCCGGAACAGCCTCCGGTTCAGCGGGAACAGCGACCGGCGGAGCCAGTTCCTCCACAGGCGGAATCGGCATCTCCAACACGGCCTCCGGAACGGCCTCCGGCTCAGCGGGAACAGCGACCAGCGGAGCCAGTTCTTCCGCAGGCGGGAGCGGCATCTCTGGAATGGGTTCTTCCGGCCCTACCGGCTCCTCAGGGATCATTTCCGGCTTTACCTCAGCCCGCTCCTCTTTGGCAGCAATCTCTTTTTCCGGTTCCGGTGCCGCGGGAGCCCCCTCCCCCGGAGTGAGCAAGTACTGGTTCAGGTCTCCGTACAGTTCCAGAATCCTCTCTTCCAGCCGGGTCATCTCCTGATCCCTGCGCCGTCTTTCATCCAGTGTAGAGGGACGCTGACGGTCCAGTTCGGTATATTGCTCCATCGCCGCGCGCAGTTCCTGAAGGACTTGCAGTGCGTTTTCCATCCGGTCCTGTGGACAGACCTCAGGGTCCCATCCGCTGCACCTCTCCAGCCGGAACGGTAAATCTCCTCCGCTCTCCTCTGCCACCATCACCACTGCCTTTCTCCACACCTCCATTGTCCGCTCCCATGCTTTTCCCTCTCCCACTGCAAACAATACCCGTACCGTTCGGGAGACCCCCGTTACTCCTCCGCTCCGATAGAACACCGCCCGCCGTCGCAGACTATCCACGATCCGCCGCAACTGCGGCAAACGCGCGTCCTGTTCCACTTCAAAGAAAGCACAGGTCCCGTCAGCCAGCCGCACTGCATTATCCGGGCGTATCACTATGCCATCTTCCGCCGCAGAGGAGAATTCTCTCTCCGTCCATACTTCCAATCCTGCTCGCTGTGCCAGCAACCGCACGTCCAGTACCGCTCGCGCGTGTGCCACCGCCCGCACGTCGTTCAGACCACAGGTCCGGGCGTCGGCATACCCTGCTGCCCGAAGCATCGCTGCTCCCACCTCGCCCAGCCCATAGACCGCTGCCGGTCGTCCCCGGCTCCCCGCGCGCGGTACCGTAAACGGCAACAACCGCACAATCCGCCCGTCCAGTTCCATCAGTCCTTTCAGCAGATTTTCCGTCTGTTCCCGCGACAGGCCGGTTCCCTCTCGGATCTGCACGCTGTCCGCCACTCCCGTGACTCCCAGCACCTCCAGCAGGCGCAACCAACGCCCGTCCGGATATCGCTCATCCAGTGCGGCCTGTAACTCCTGCACATTGGCTGCCTTTCCCTTCGGCAGCCTATCGGGATGGGGAACTGAAGAGTCGGATTCACCCGCAAAAACGCCCTCCTTATCCCCCGAAATTCCGGTCCCATGCGGTGTTACCCTCTGATTTTTGAGGGCCGATTTTTGCGTCTTATTGCCCCTGCCCATGTAACGCCTCCTGTTGCTCCACGATGATTCGGTTTAACGCCATTATCTCTCTTTGGAGATGGGCGACTTTTTGCTCGTACAGATGCCGGGTACTTTCCATTGCAGCGCGCGGCCCACAGTTTCCAGCGAGGCCGAGGGGATGGGGGATGGGGTGCGGATGGGTAACCGTAGTACGCCATTGTTCCCTCCTACAGATACTCCAGGAATGCCTCTACCCAGTCGTTACCGCTACTACTGGTGGAAAAGCGCCCGTTCCCGCCGGAAGTGCCCCCTTGAGGCATTTCGGCACCGGTAGCAGTAGCAGTAGCACCGTTCCGCAGGCCGTCCACCGCCTGCTTGACCAGCCAGAAGCCAGCGCCGCCTTCTTCTTCCCCTACGGCACGGCAGGCGCGGCGGTACGACCAGTCCGGCTTCCAGCCCGCCCGCAACAGTCGTTCTTTCGTCACCTCTACAGGGTCGGGGGAAATGGTGGGGGCGGGGAGCAGGACGGCGTGCCCGCCGTTGCTGCCATTGCCGCCCGGGGCGGGGACCGCTTTTGGGGCGACGTTCCACCGCCGTTCCCGTGCCAGGTCGGCCACTTCTTCCGGCGCGATGAAGGCGGCCTGGAAGCGGTACAACCGGCCTTCGGCTACGGCCAGGAAGTCGCCGCGCCCGGCCAGCCGTTCTGCCCCACTCCCCGGCCAGCCAGTGGCCACCCGCGCATCCTCCGGGCTGGTCACCTTCCCCACCAGCCGCACCGGAAAGTTGGCTTTGACCAGACTCCCGATGACCGCCGCCGTCGGCTTCTGGGTGGCCGCCACGACGTGAATTCCTGCTTCCCGCCCTCGCTGAACCAGGCGCTGGAGATTGCTTTCCACCCCATCCCCCGCCGTCATCATCAGGTCCACCAGTTCGTCTATGACCAGGATACAAGTAGACAGGGAACAAGTAGACAAGGAATGACCATCTCCCCTTGTATCCTTGTTTACTTGTCTACTTCGTCCTTCCATCAGCCGCACCAGACTCCCCAGCGCTTCCACTGCCTCTGCTGGGTCAGCGATGATGGGCCGGGTCAGGTGGGGCAACCCCTCCAGACCCCGGAACGCACTCCCTTTGGGGTCTATCAGGACAAACCGCAGAGTTTCCGTCCCGTTGAAGGCCGCCAGAGAGATAACCATTGCCCGCAGGAGCATCGTCTTGCCGCTGCCGGTGGTGCCTGCCACCAGGATGTGGGCCACGTCCGGCGAGGGGATGCGAATGAGAAGGGGGACGCCGTCGTCGGCGATGCCCAGAACGGCGGTGATCGGCGGGACGTTGTGCAACCCCTGCAGGAGCGGCAGTAGCCGCACCGAACGCGGGTCGTCCCGAGGTACCTCCACCGCGATCACAGCGCCCTGGCGGGCTACCCGTACTGTGGGCGCTCCCAGCGCCGCGGCCAGTTCCTCTGCCAGGCCGGTGATAGAGGCAATCCGGGTGCCCAGGGCAGGGGTGACATTGTACCGGATCAGGCGGGGGGTGACGGTGCCACCGGTAACATAGGCAGGGATTTTGTGGTGAGCAAAGACCGCTTCAATGCGGTTTGCCTGATACTCCAATAATTGACGCATTGCTACCCCCTCCTGATTTTGGGGCTGCCAGAAATAGACCCGGCCGAATTTCTGGCTGCCGGAAATTCAGAGTATCACTCCCAAATCCTCCAGGTCCGGGTGCTCCTCACCGGAATCCGCCGCATTGTTGGGGCGGCCACTCCGCAACCACTCCCGTACCCGCGCGGCTCGCTGGCGTGGGGGCGCAGATTCCAGCATCCGGATGATGTCGGCGTCTGCCACCGGGTGGAGGCACAGGGTGATTACGAAGCGCCGCATCCGCACCGGCGAGGGCTTCCGTCCATGCCGATTCACCAGCGCACCGTCTGCCCCCATTTCCATAGTCCCCGCGCATTCGCTGCCACCGGCTCTTCCGGGACCACCACCTCCGCCCGAAATGCTCGCCGGAACGCCTCCCGCTGGTCTCGCAGGAGCGCCGCCCCACCGCCCACGACCAGCAGCAGGTCCGGCCGCGCTCCGTTCCACACCCGTTCCGCCGCGCCCAGAATTTCTGAGAGCCAGGTCGCGCGGGTGTCTTCAGGGATCTTTCCCTCCCGGATCATCCCATCCGCTTCGTGGTACGGTGCTCCTGGCGCCGCCAGGTCCAATAACCGCAACCGCCGCACACCCACTTTGTCCCCGCCGACAAGCCGGGGCTCCAGCCGCCCGCCCCGGATGCCGTACAGGTCCAGGGTGTTGAATCCGATGTCCATCACCGCCACCAGGGCGTTCCGTGCCGCCGGGGATGCCCACCGCCCCTCACTATCCAGCGCCCAGTCCGCCCAGGCACCCACCGGCTGGGCCGCCGCGCGCAATCCGGCCACCGTAAAAGAAAAGTCCCGCCCGTCCACCAGCAGGTGGTGTTCCCGCACCAGGCGGGCCTTCAGCGAGTCCAGCACGGGCCGGGCCACCGCCTCATCTCTGAGCAGGGGGACCGGGAGCCCCAGTACCAGCCGGACGGTTGCCCCGGTGGGGACCAGGTCGGCCACCGCCGCGTACAGGAGCGCCTCGGCCTCTGGGGATGCTAGGCGGGAGAAGTCCATATTCTCCACCACCCGCCCCCAGGAAGAAGCCGCCGGGCCGATGAAGAAGTCGCCCCGGTCAAAGGTGATCCGGCGGGCCCGGCGTACCGTCTTCATTCCGATGCCTGCCAGCCCCAGGTCGCCCGCAGGGACGGCCACAACCGAGGGGAGCACCACGGCCCTCCCTCCGACGATCCCTTTGGTATTCCCGAAGCCGACGTCCAGTGCAATGAGAATCGGTTCCATCTTGCCTCCTTTCTTTACTCTGCGGGTTCTGTTTCCAGTATCAGGGCCGGTTGCAGTGCCCGGCGGGGGAGAGTGATTACTGGTCCGCCCCGGCTCGCTGGAGAACGCCGGGCAGAGCCGGGCATCCACTTCTCCGATGCGAACCACAGTCGTCTCCCTGGGGGTATTTGGGGAGAAGCAAAGTCAGTAATCGGGGATACCTGCTGTTACTCGGTTTCATCCGGCCTCCTGCCCCGTCCTTCGGTGGCCAGGTCCTCCCGCCAGGGGTTGTGCTTCTGTGGACCCAGAGTGTTCATTCGGGCCCTGTAGGCCAGAAGGCTGGACCGCAGAATCATCCAGTCACGGCCGGTTTTCTGTGCCTCCACCTTTCCTTTACGGGTGAGGTAGCGGATATGGGCTGGTGTATAACCTGTCAGTGTTGCTGCTTCCTGCACCGTGATCCAGCCTTCCATCACTGGGGTTGCCATCTGGCTGCACCTCTTTTGACCAAATGTTTCTTCGCTTGCGAATAAACTTGTTCTAAAAAATTTAGCGGCAAGTTTATCCGCTTACGGATATAGTATACCACAAAAAAGGGACTGTCAAGTCCCTTTCAGCAAGGCAAGGGCCTTTGCCGCAAATTTCCTGCGAGGAGCACGTGTCCGTAGAAAGGATATGGGGTGCCGCGGGCACAACCCACAACACCCCATATCCTATCCTCGCTCGCAGGGGGCAAATGACCGCACAACCGGCAACCGGGTTGCTGTTCGGTTACTTTTCCTTCACCCGTTCCACTCCACCAGGGGCGTGCTTGGCGCGGCCCAGGCGATCCACCAGGCTCTTATACTCTGCCAGTTCCTGCGCGTTCACCATCCAGTCGCGGCCGAACTTTTTCCCTCTGATCCGACCGTGCCGGATGAGCCAGCGGATGTGCGCCGGATCATAGCCAGTCAACATAGCGGCTTCTCTGGTGGTGAGCCATTCGGTGGGGTCAAAACAGATGATCGTAGCCATTGTCACCAAATTAGTTCAAAATCCAGTAAAGAAGCAACGAGGCGGTTAATCCGCCCCGTTGTCTTTGTGTCGTGCGCCTGCGCGCCAGGGGTCATGCTTGGCAGGGCCCAGGGCTTCCATCTCCTGCTTATACCTGATCAGATCAACCCGATCTACCTTCGAGGCATTTGATCATTGCTGGGACTTGATCTTTCTCTTGCGAACCAGGCGTCTGAGATACTCCGGGCTATATCCGGTCAATCTGGCTGCGTCTTCGGTGGTGAGCCAGTTATTGCTCACTTGTATGTGGTCTGGCATCGCTGATTCCTTATAGAGGCGTACTGCTTCGGGAAACACAAACGCCCCACCGCTGGGGTGGGGCATCCGTGGGGGAAAAATCCGGGATACAGAGAGGGGCGGCGCGGTGTCCTGCCATTGTCTCTCCACCTGTTCGGGAACGCCACACTCGCCAGTGGCGACGGAGGGATTTGAACCCCCAACCAAGGGCTTATGAGTCCCCTGCTCTGCCTTTGAGCTACGTCGCCCGTGCTATATTATAGCGAAAGAATTCCAGTTGTCAAGCCCACATGCAGGGCGCAGGGCTTGCGCAGTCATTCGCCTCCTGTGGGCAGGAGGGTGTGGGGGTTTTTGGGGGGGGGCGGGGTCCCCCCCCCCCACCACCACCACCACCCCCAACAGCGCCCGGGTGGGTGGGGGGGGGGGGGGGTGTGTGGGGGGGGTTGTCGCGCCCGCCCGCAAAACCCCCATACCCCCATCTCCGGGCGCGATGCCCTTCGCGAGAGATTCGCCGCTCGCGCCCCGCCGCAGGCCCGTACACTCGCTCATCGGTCGTGGATAGGAAAACCAGCGCGGGGTGGTTTCGCCGCTCCCCCGATTCCCATGAGCACTGCAGGACCCAGGGGCTCATGGGTGCTCACCCAGAAACTCCAGCACCAGGCGGTTGAACGCCACCGGCTGATCGGTCGGCGTGGCATGGCCGGAGCGGGGAACGGTGACCAGACGGGCTCCGGGAATGCCCGCAGTCAGTTCCTCTTTGGCTCGTAGGGGGACCACCGTGTCCTCCAGGCCGGCCACCACCAGGGTGGGGGCCCGGATGCGCCCCAGGTCCCGACGACCATCGTAGCGGGCCGCCGCCATCATCGCCGCCCGATAAGCGGCAGGGTCATTGGCACAGAGTCGGTGATAGGCTACCCGCCGCAACCCTGCCTGGCCCGGTCGGGGGAAAAGTTCCTCTGCCTCCAGCCGGGCGTGGAGCCCCAGGTTCACCAGCAGGGCTCCGAAACGGGTCATGGTCAGCCGCCACTCCACCCATCCCTTCGGACGCAGATAGGCGAAGGTATTGACCAGCACCAGGGAGCGGACTCTCTCCGGATGCCGAACTGCCAGCGCCTGGGCTACCGCGCCGCCCAGGGAGAGCCCGACGATGTGGGCCGAATCCGTCCCCAGGGCCCTGAGGAATCCGGCGATATCGTCGGCCATCTGATGGACGGTGTAGGGGCCGGGGGGTTTGTCGCTCCGGCCGTGGCCGCGCAGGTCCGGCATCAGGACCCGGTACCGCTGGCTCAGGGCCGGCGCCTGCAACAGGAACCAGTCCTCCGCACAGGAGCCCAGACCGTGAATCAGCACCACGGCCGGTCCGAACCCCTGGACCAGGTAATGTAGACGCAGACCGTTCACCTGAACGTAGGGCAT
>JBBIKR010000103.1:0-13481 GCA_037445395.1 Thermoflexales bacterium | reverse complement strand
ACCTTCTTTAAACAACACAAAAAAAACAAACCCCCATATTTCACGCCTTTTTTGTCGCGTCCGTGTCCCCGGTTTTGGGGGGGCCCGACCCCCCGCCCCCCAAAAAACCCCCACTCTATGATCAAGGAGATGAATCTTTTCTCCTCAATTTCTGAGGGGGGGCCGCCCCGCTCTGGGCGGCGGCCCGGGCGAATCGGTTATAGAGCGTCCGCAGGTTGGCCGCATGGAGACGAGGGGCTTCTCCGTTCAGCGCCACGCGGGGGACTCCGCATTTCTCCACGTCGGTTTTGAGAAGCGTGGCCCGGCGCCGTTCGTTCGTTACCGCCTCGCTCGCAATTCGCTGAATGGTCTCCAGATACGCGATGTTGGTCCGCAAAGCCTCCCTGACCTCTCCCCGCAGGATGACTTCCCCGTGTCCCTGAACAATGCTTTCGGGCTCTATGGCCTGGATTTTCCGGAGCGATTGCTTCAGCACCTCCGGGTCGCCGTCCACGACGGTGGGTATGGGCATCATCGCGTCTCCGGCGAAGAGCACCAGGTCTTCTTCCACGTAGATGGAGATACCGTCGTCGGAGTGACCGGGGGTCTCAAAGATGCGAAGAGTCTTGCCGCCCAGAGAGAGAATCAGTTCCCCGCTATCCAGTGTGATGTCGGGCAGGCGAAGGGTGACGTTTCCCAGGAGGTCCGGCGCCTCCGCGCGCGCGGCCTCCAGCCCTTCTTCCCCCGATGTGAGCAAATGCTCCCGGCAGCGAGCGTGGGCGATGATGGGGACATCGGGAAACAAACAGGCCCCGTAAATGTGGTCAGCATGGTAGTGGGTGTAGATGATGTAGCGGAGGCCTGAGGGTGCCCGGCGAGAGAGGAACTGGAGGATGGCCTGCGTCTCTATGGGAAAGGGGAGCGTGTCCACCAGGACAGCCCCCGCTGGGGTCACAATGACACCGGCAGTGACCTGAGTGTAGAGGTCGCTGGTAAAGAGGTAGATGTCAGCAGAGACCCGTTCCTGGAGCATGTTCCACTTCCTTATCTGCCGCTTGTAAGTCCCCATCCCCTCTCAGGGAGGGAAAAGGCTGATTCCCGTTACTCCACCGTCACCGATTTGGCCAGGTTGCGGGGCTGGTCCACATCGCAACCCCGCCGTACCGCAATGTGGTAGGCCAGTAACTGCATCGGGATGACGTTCACCACCGGCGCCAGCAGCGGCGGCGTCGGGGGAACCGCCAGCACGTGGTCGGCCTTGAGGCCGATTTCATCGTCCCCCTCCGTCGCCAGGGCGATGACCCGACCTCCGCGCGCTTTCACCTGCTCCACCTGGCTGATCATCTTATCGTAGACGGAATCCCGCACGGTAATGGCAACGACGGGCATCCGCTCGTCAATCAGAGCGATGGGCCCGTGCTTCATCTCCCCGGCCGGATACCCCTCGGCGTGGATGTAGGAAATCTCTTTGAGTTTCAGCGCTCCCTCCAGCGCCACCGGGTAGTTGATCCCCCGCCCCAGGTACAGGAAGTGCTCCCGGTCGTAATAGGTCTGGGCCAGTTGGGCGTACTCATCGCCGTGCTGGAGGACCCGACCGACCAGGTCGGGCAGGCGCGCCAGGTCGTCCACCCGCCGCCGGAGTTCCTCGCCGGTCAGCACGCCCCGTAGTTCCCCCAGATAGCAACCCAGGAGGTAGAGGTCCACCAGGCTGGCCGTGAACGCTTTGGTGGACGCGACGCCGATCTCCGGCCCGGCGTGCATCAGGATGTGGCCGTCGGCGATGCGGTGGGCCTGGCTGCCGATGACGTTGACAATAGACCACAGACGGGCGCCCTTCCGACGAGCCTCCTCCATCGCCGCCAGCGTGTCCACCGTCTCCCCGCTCTGGGTGATGGCCAGAACGGCGGTCCGCCCGTTCAGCAGCGGGTCCCGATAGCGGAACTCGGAGCCGTAGTCCACTTCCACCGGGATGCGGGCCAGGGCCTCAATCATGAATTTCCCGACCAGCCCGGCGTAGGCGGAGGTGCCGCAGGCGACGATGACGATTCGCTCCAGAGAACGGGCCTCCTCCGGAGTGGCCGTCAGTCCTTCCAGCCGCACCCGTCCGGCCTCAAAGTCGGCCCGTCCGCGCAGGGTGTCGGTGACCGAGCGGGCCTGCTCGTAGATTTCTTTCTGCATGAAGTGGCGGTACGGCTCCTTGGCCGCCGAGACAGGGTCCCAGGGGATGGTGTGCGGTTTCAGGGGGACGGGGCGCCCGTCCAGCGTCTCCACGCGGACACCCTCGCGGGTCACCACGGCCATCTGGCGGTCTTCCAGGAAGACCATCCGGCGGGTGTGGTCCAGGATGGCCGGGATGTCGGAGGCGACGAAGTGCTCGCCGTCGCCCAGACCGACGGTGAGGCCGCCCGCGTTGCCCAGCCGGACGGCGACGATGCGGTCCGGGTGGCGGCGGCTGAGAAAGACGAAGGCATTGGCGCCTTTCACCTGGGCCAGCGCCTGACGCACCGCGTCTTCCAGAGAGGCCCCGCCTGCCAGGTAACCCTCCACCAGGTGGACGACGACCTCGGTGTCGGTGTCGGAGGCGAAGCGGTGGCCCTCGGCCTCCAGTTCCTCCCGCAGGACACGGTAGTTCTCTATGATGCCGTTGTGGACGACGGCCACGTCTCCCGCCGGGCCCAGGTGGGGATGGGCGTTCCGCTCACAGGGGGGGCCGTGGGTGGCCCAGCGAGTGTGTCCGATGCCGACGGTGCCGTTCACCGGCGCCGCCTGGACCTTCTCTATCAGGGCCGCGATTTTCCCGGCCTCCCGCCGGACGCCGATGGTCCCGTCGGGCTGGAGGACGGCCAGTCCCGCCGAATCATACCCCCGATACTCCAGCCGTTTCAGCCCTTCCAGAATGATGGGGGTGGCGTCCCGCATCCCGATGTAGCCCACAATACCGCACATGCTTCCCTCCCGTGTGTAACTGCTGCAGGAAGACCTCCCAGCAGTGGAGGTCATTGCGAGCCGCCCGCCACGCTTCGCTCGCGGCAGGCTCCGGCGACGAAGCAATCTCCAGAGTATCGGGGGGATTGCTTCGGCGGCTGACGCCGCCTCGCAATGACAGCAGGCAGGTAATTACCCTCCCCACAAGGTCATCGGATTTCCAGCATCCGTTCCAGCGCCCGGCGGGCCGGTTCGGCGACCTCCGGGGGAACGACCACCGGGTTAATCAGCATCCCGTTCACCAGCCCTTCCAGCACCCGGGCCAGTTTCTCCAGCGTGATCAGATTCATCGTCCGGCAGTAATGGGGTTCGTCGGACAGGGAGACGATGAATTGTTCCGGGTGCTCCCGGGCCAGCCGATGGACCAGGTTGAACTCCGTCCCGATGGCCCACTTCGTCCCCGGCGGCGATTCCTCCACCCGGCGGATGATGAAGGAGGTGGAGCCGACTTCGTCCGCCAGTGCGACCACTTCTTCGGTGCATTCGGGGTGGACCAGAATCCGCACTTCCGGGTCCCGTTCCCGCCAGGCCCGGACGTGTTCGGGCCGGAAGCGGGTGTGGACGTAGCACCAGCCGGGCCAGAGGAAGAGGCGGGCCTGTTGAATGCGCTCCGGGCTGTATCCGCCCAGAGGACGGCGCGGGTCCCAGAGCAGGATTGCTTCCGGCGGGATGCCTATCTGGCGTGCGGTGTTGCGCCCCAGGTGCTGGTCGGGGAAGAAGAGGGCGCGCGGGCGCTCCGTCAGTGCGCGGGCCAGGACTTTCCCCGCGTTGGCCGATGTGCAGACCATCCCGCCGTGCTGTCCGCAAAACGCCTTCAGGACGGCGGCCGAGTTGATGTAGGTGACCGGCATCACTTCCCGCTCCACGTCCAGGACCTGGCCCAGGTCGTGCCACGCGGCCTCCACCAGCGGCAGGTCGGCCCGGTCGGCCAGGAAGCATCCGGCCTCCAGATCGGGGATGAGGACGGTCTGGCCGGGCCGGGCCAGGATGGCCGCCGTTTCGGCCATAAAGTGGACGCCGCAGAAGACGATGGTGCGGGCGTCGGTGCGGACGGCATCCCGCGCCAGTTGAAGGCTATCCCCCCGGAAGTCGGCGAACTGGATGACTTCATCCCGCTGATAGTGGTGTCCCAGGATGACCAGGTCCGACCCCAACCGGGCCTTCCATGCGGCCACCTGCTTGCTCAGTTCTGGCGTTTCCATTGCTATTTCACCGTCATCGCGGCCTGGATTTCCCGAAGCAGGGGTGTCAGCGCATCGCGGCCCGAGACGCGCACGCGCAGGAGATAGAGATACCGGCTGGAGCCCTGGAGCAGCAGGGCCTCTGCCGGTCCGTCTGACCACTGCTCGGAGAAGCGAAACCCCGGCCGTTTTCCCCGCGTGACGGCCTCCACCGAGGTGACCTCCACCGTCCCCATGATCGGGAACGTGGCCTCCTCCAGCATCCGGGCGGTGTCCAGCGTCAGTGCTCCCGCCGGGCCGGGGGCCCACCACAGTTCTATCCGCTCCCCACCCCGCTGCCATATCCGGCTTCCGGCGACCAGGTCCCCCTCCTGCTGGACCAGGGCAAACGGCTGCGGCACCAGCAGAGAGACCTCCCCGGGCACCTGTCCCGTCAAATCCCAGAGGGGAAGCGGCTCCTGCCGGAAGCGGAACCATCGCCCTCCCCGGATGGGGACATGGGATTGAATCTCAACGAAGAGCCGCCAGTCGCCGGGGACGGCCTCCAGCGGTAAGTAGAGGGGCTGGGGAGAGACGTATAGCCCGCCCTCGGCCGGCTCCAGCAACGATTCCCAGACCATCTCCCGGGAGCCAGGGGGAAAGACCTGAGCCCGTACGATGGCCTGGGGGTGCCGTTCGCGCAGTCCCGGCAGTTCCACCGTTACACGGACCCCCTCCAGCGCCGAAACCGTCTCCGGAAAACGGATGGTCAGGGGGACGGGGGACGGCGGCGTGGGGGTGGGGCTGGGCGTAGGCGGCGGCGTTGGCGACGGCGCAGGAGACGGCGTCGGTGTCGGAGAGGGGACGGGTGTCCCACAGCCGACCGCCAGAAGGGCCACCCCGACGGCGGAGATCAGAGCCAGCGCGACCCGGCGGAAACAGGTTTTCATCCGGACTACGACCGGGCGGGATTCTGCGCCACCTGGCGGGCGAAGTTTTCGCCGAAGGCCTCCGCGCGCTTCAGGTCTTCCACCGTCGGGCCGCCCCGGAAGGCAAAGGAGTCCAGAACCTCCCACTTCAGGGTCTCGGCCAGGCGGCGGAATTCCTGTTCCCCGCCGCCGCTCCAGCCGTAACTGCCGAAGTAGGCCGCCTTGCGGTTCTGAATCCGCTTGCGGGCGGCGACGTCCAGCGCGTGGGCCATCGGCGGGAAGAGGCCGCCTTCGTAGGTCGGCGCGCCGACGATGACCCCCCGGTTCAGCCAGAGGGCCGGCAGGATGTAACTGATGTGGGTCCGGGCGACATCGTACACCTCCACCGGCACTCCGGCCCGGGAGACGCCCTGTGCCACGGCGTTCATCACTTTCTCCGTGTTGCCGTACATGGAGCCGTAGAGGAGTGTCACGGCGGGTTCCCCTTCGCCCGTGGCGTAGCCTGCCCACCGGCGGTACAGTTCTATAATCCGCCCCGGGTCCCGCCGCCAGACCAGCCCGTGGGATGGGGCGACGACCTCCACCGGAACCCCGCTCAGTTTCTCCAGCGCGCGCAGTACCGGCCGACTGAAAACCGCCACAATGTTGACGTAGTACCGCAGGGACTCCCGCTCGTAGTAGGAGAGGTCGGCGTACTGGTCATCAAAGATGGCCCCCTGGAGCGCGCCGTACCCCCCGAAGCCGTCGCAGGAGAAGAGCACCCGTTGCGTCGTCTCGTAGGTCATCATCGTTTCGGGCCAGTGGACGAAGGGGGTGTGGAAGAACTGGAGGACGTGGGGGCCCAGCGGGAGCGTTTCGCCGTCCTCCACCACGCGTACGTTTTCGGTGACCTGGTAGAAGGCCGCCACCATCTCTTTTGTCTTCGCGGTCCCCAGGATGACGGCCTGAGGGGCCAGTTGCCGCAGGATGCTCAGGATGCCCGTATGGTCGGGCTCCATGTGGTTGATGACGATGTAGTCCAGTTGGCTCAGGTCGGTGACGTCGGCAATCTGGGCCAGGAACTCGTCGGTCTTCAGCCCTTTCGCCAGGTCAATGAGCGCCTTCTTCTCGCCGTTGACCAGATAGGCGTTGTAGGAGACGCCTTCCTGGGTGATGGGCCAGTAGCCCTCAAAGAGGTCGGTCGTCCGGTCGTTGACGCCGATCCAGAAGATGCCGGGTCGGATTTCTATCGCGGGCATGGTTTAGCCTCCGTGCGGTGGTGGATTTCTGAAAAGTGTGCCTGGGGTTATTATACCCCAGAGATGGGGGAGTGCCAACATGAAACGTGAAACGTAGAGCGAATTTCACACGAGATTCACATCCCCTTCGCAATTTCTTCATACTTCCCGGATATACTATGGGCGCCAATCGGCAGAAGGCCGGTTGAGACCCGTTCAAGGAGGTAGATATGGGTAAAACGACAAGGCGGATACTGGGCATCGGTATGGCGTTGGGACTGGTCGCCCTGGTGGGCCTGCTGGGTCTGCTGATGACGGCGCCCGTTCTTGCTCAGGGGAATACGCCGCCCACCACACCGACACCCGGCTCCGGTCAGGGACCGGGCATGGGGCGGGGATGGGGGCGCGGTTTCGGCCTCGGCCGGGGCTTCGGCGGCTTCGGCGGTTCCTGGGCGACCTTTGATGCCGTCGCCGAGGCGCTGGGGCTGACCCCCGAGCAACTCTTCTCCGAGTTGCACTCCGGCAAGACCCTGGAGGAGATCGCCGAGGAGAAGGGAGTGGACATCCAGAAGGTTTACGAGGCGGCGCAGGCGGCGCGGGTCCAGCAGATGAAGGACGCCATCCAGCAGGCAGTGGAGGATGGGCAGATGACCCAGGAGCAGGCGGACTGGCTGCTGGAAGGACTGGAGAAGGGGTACTTCCCGATGGGCCGGGGCTTTGGCTTCGGCCGGGGCTTCCGCTGCCCCGGATGGGGAGGTAATTCCTCTACACCGGTCACGCCATCCTCCAACTCCGGTTCCTCTTCTTCCTTCTAACTCACAAACTCGCACCCACTTCCCGGGTCCGACCCGACCGGCCCTCAGGGGCGGTCGGGTCGGATGTTTTAGGGAGGTTGCCTCTACCTCCCCCTACAGCGCGCGACAGATGAACCCCTTCAAATATGTCCCTTCCGGGAAGTTCAGAGAGACGGGATGGTCGCTCCCCTGGTGAAGGTGTCCGAGAATCTGCACATCCCGGCCTGCGTCCAGTGCGGCACCGAAAAGAATTTTCTGAAAGAGATCGGCGGAAACCGCGCCGGAACAGGAGGTGGAGAAGAGAATGCCCCCCGGCCGCAGCAGGTGGAAAGCCTGGAGATTGATGTCCTTGTAGGCGCGGGCCGCGCGGGGCACGTCCTGCGCCGATGGCGCGAATTTGGGCGGGTCCAGAATGATGAGGTCAAACCGGCGTCCGGCGGCCCGAAAGGCCCGCAGGACCCGCGCGACGTCACCCTCTACAAACTCGTGGTCATCCGGAGAGAGGCCGTTCAGCGAGAGGTTCTCCCGCGCCAGTTCCAGCGCGGAGCCGGAGGAGTCCACAAAGGTCACACGGGCCGCGCCGTGCCGGGCCGCGTAGACACCAAAAGCACCGGTGTAGCAGAAAGCATCCAGGACCTCCGCGCCGGGGCTGAAGGGAGCCAGGCGCGCCCGGTTTTCCCGCTGGTCCAGATAGAAGCCGGTCTTCTGGCCCGTCCGCACGTCCACCCGGAAGCGCAGCCCGTTCTCCCGAACTTCCATCAACGGAGGTGGGGACTCTCCCCAGAGCGGGCCCGTTGTCATCAGGAGGCCTTCCTTCTCTCGCACGTCCACGTCGGAGCGCTCGTAGAGGCCTCGCGGGGAAAGCAGGTCCACCAGCAGGGAGACCAGCGTGTCTTTCCAGCGCTCTATTCCCAGGGTCAGAAACTGGACGACCTGAAATTCACCGTACCGATCCACGATCAGGCCCGGCAGGCCGTCGGACTCCGCATGGACCAGGCGGAAGGCGGTGGTGTCGGGAGACCGGAGGAGATCAGCACGCCCCTGGAACGCGCGCTGAAGCCGCCGTTTCCAGAAGTCGGGGTTGATTTCTTCGGCCGGGTTCCAGGTGAGGAGGCGGACGGTGATCTGGGAGCGGCGGTTGAGGTACCCGCGCGCCAGCCACTGACCCCCGGCGTCCTGCACTTCTACGATGTCCCCATCGGCGGGGTCGCCGCGGATGCGGGCGACGGCGCCGGAGAAAATCCAGGGATGCCGCCGAAGGACCGAACGCTCCCGCCCTGGCTGCAGGATGACCGTACCGTTTCCGGGCACCTCACATCCGCTCCGGGGCTGTCATCCCCATCAGGTGGAGCGCGCGGGCCAGGACGACCTTCGCCGCCCGCACCAGCCGCAGGCGGGCCCGGGTGATGGCCTCATCGGCGGGGTCGGAGGAGACCACCCGACAATCCCGGTAAAAGGCGTGGAAGGCCGTCGCCAGTTCCTGCGCGTAGTAGGGCAGGAAGTGCGGGCTCAGTTTCGCCGCCGCCTGCTCTATCACCTCCGGCAGTTCCAGCATCTTGCGGATCAGCGCCAGTTCGCTGGGGTGCCGCAGAAGGGAAAGGTCGGCAGGACGGTCCACCTCCAGGCCCTGCTCCTGGGCGTACCGGAGGATGCTGGCAATGCGGGCGTGGGCGTACTGGACATAGTAGACCGGGTTCCGCTCCGACTGCTCCACCGCCAGGTCCAGGTCAAAATCTATCGGCGCGTCGGCGGTGCGGGCCAGGAGCATGAACCGGATGGGGTCCGGGCCGACGTCCTCCAGCAGGTCCCGCAGGGTGACGAACTCCCCGGTGCGCTTGGACATGCGCACCTCCTCCCCGCCCCGCCACAGGGTCACCAACTGGTAGAGGATGAAGACGGTCCGGTCGGGGTCCAGCCCCAGGGCCTTCGCCGCCGCACGCACGCGGGGGACGTCGCCGTGGTGGTCGGCGCCCCAGATGTAGATGGCCCGGTCAAATCCCCGCCGGACCAGTTTGTCCCAGAGATAGGCGACGTCCGAGGCCAGGTAGGTGGGGCGCTCCGAGGGTTCGGGGACGACCCGGGGGGAGCGGATGAGCACCGCGTCCTTCTCCAGGTCGGGGTGGCGGAACCAGACGGCGTCGTCGTACTCCACCACGTAGCCGCGCTGGCGCAGGACCGCCAGCGCCTGGTCAAACAGGCCCTCTTCGTAGAAATGGCGCTCATGCCGCCAGACGTCAAAGTAAACGCCCAGGTCGGCCAGGTCCTGACGGATGCGCTCCAGCATCCGGGCGACGGCCCAGTCGGCGACCGCACGCACCGCCTGGTGGCGGTCCATCTCCAGATACCGGCGCCCGACTTCGGCGGCCAACTGTTCCCCCAACTCCACCACGTAGCGCCCGTGGTAGCCGTCTTCGGGGAACGGGACGTCCTCCCCCAGGGCCTGGGCGTAGCGGGCGAAGACGCTCTCGCCGAACCGGCGCACCTGGGAGCCGGCGTCATTGACGTAGTACTCCCGCTCCACCTGGTAGCCGGCGGCCTGCAGGACGGAGGCCAGGCCGTCGCCGAGGACGGCGTTGCGGGCCGAGCCGATGGTGATGGGGCCGGTGGGGTTGGCGCTGACAAACTCCACCTGGACCCGCTGCCCCTGTCCGACGGCGATGGTCCCGAAGGACTCCCCGGCCTCCAGGATGACGTCCACCTGATGGGCCAGCCAGCCGTCGTCCAGCCAGATGTTGATGTAGCCGGGGTGGGCCGGCTCGGCGCGGCCGATGAACGGGACCGGCGGCAATGCGGCGATAACCCGCCCCGCCAGGTCCATCGGGGGCATGCCGGCCTCCCGCGCCATCCGCAGGCAGACGGAGGTGGAGTAGTCCCCGAACTCCGGGCGGCGGGTCCGTTCCACCAGGACCGGCGGGATGTCCTCCCGGCCCAGGACCCGGCCCAGCGTCTGGGCGATGACATCGGCGATCTGGGTACGAATCGGAACCTGCATCCGAGCGTCTCCTTCGGCAATTACTCCGCCCCGGGCTCACGGCGGAGATGGCGAGCCACAAACATCACCACCTCTTCCGCCAGTTTCACGGCGTCTTCAGCAACCGGCCGGTTATAGACCTGAGCGGGGATTCCATCGGGCAATCCGTTGGGATACCGGGTGGGGATGTAATAGGTGTCCAGTATGCCCCACCGGGCGGCCAGAGAGGAGAAATCGGGAATCCAGGCCGCCGCTTCCTGGGCCAGCCGGTGGACCGAATGACCCAGCACTGTTTCCTCTCCCTGAGCGTAGAGGAAAGCCTTCAGGGCTTTCTCAGCGACCTGCTGGGCCAGGAAACAGGCCAGGTGATAACCACCCTCCTCCAACAGGTGACGAGCCCAGCGCAGGTCCTCCTCTGCCTGGGTCAACCAGCGGCGGCCTTCTTCAAGCGGAGACTTTCTCATAGAGGATTTCCCCTTCCTGCGAAATCCGGCGGCCGAACGATGTCTCCCGAATGCGTTCCCACTCCTCGGGGGTGTAGACCAGAATATCGGCATCCACGGGGAGCGGGCCGATCCGCCGATACAATTCCACGAGGCGGTCCAGGAAAGCCAGTTCCGACCTCTGAACCACTATCAGGTCCAGATCGGTCAGCAGGTCGGCCCGTCCACGGGCATAGGAGCCGAACAGGATCAGCCGCTCCACTGTCGGGTCGGCAGAGAGCAGGGCCACAAGCCGGGAAAGGGTCTCCCGGAGGGCTTGCTGATATGCCTCCCGCCGCCGGGCCATCGGCGAGCGTGTTACCCCTTCAGAACCGGCAGGGTATCCCATACGGCCAATTGCTCCCGCAGCAACTCCCGCTCCGTTTCGGGCAGGAATGCCGCATCCAGCGCGTTGAAGACCATCGTGCGAATCTGCTCCAGGTCCATCCCCATTGCCGTGACGGCGATCAGGTATTCGTCGGTGAGGGTGGTATCGGAGATGCTGGGGTCGTCGGTGTTCAGCGTGGCCCGCAGGCCCAGGGCCAGCATATCCGGCAGAGGATGGTGGCTGAGCGAGTGCACGGCCCCGGTCTGCAGGTTGCTGGTGGGGCAGACTTCCAGCGCAATATTCCGTTCCATCAACAGCCGCACTACTTCGGAGTTCTCCAGGGCGTGGATGCCATGGCCGATGCGCTGGGCGTGGAAGCGAAGGATGGCGTCCTGCACGTTGGCCGCGCCGCCTGCCTCCCCCGCGTGGATGGTGACCCCCAACCCCTCCTGGCGGGCTCGCCGGAAGATGTGGGCCAGCCGGTGGGCCGGATAGTTCACCTCGTCCCCTGCCAGGTCCAGGCCCACAATCCCTCTGGCCCGGTAGGCCAGGGCCAGTTCCAGAATCTCTTCGGCGACGGACGGGATTTCATCCCGTCCGATCTGAAGGATCAGGCGCACCGTGATGGGATAGCTCTGCTGGACCCCGGCGATGGCGCCGGTGACCCACTCCACCACGTCCTGTAAAGGGAACCGCTGGGCCCGGGAAAGGGCGATGGGGTTGAGCCGCAGTTCCAGATAGCGGATGTTATCCGCCGCGGCGTCGGCGGCCGCTTCTATCGCGATCCGCTCCAGGGCTTCCCGACTCCGATAGAGGCGACGCAGAAGGCGGAACTTGGCCAGAAATCGGTGGTAATCCGGCTGGTCGTCCCGGGCCTGCACGTACCGGCGGAGGTCTTCCAATCTATACGATGGCAGGTCTATCCCGTGCTCCACCGCAATTTCCGCCAGTGTCTGGAGGCGCAGAGAACCCTCCAGATGTCGGTGCAGGTCTATTTTCGGTATCTGCTCCAGGAACGCGCGCAGTTTCTGGAGAGAAGAGGTCGGTTCAGGTGGCTCCTCCCGGGACAGGGGAACCAGATGCGTTTTGCTGCGATGAGGGTCGCCTTGCAATGTTGCCATGAATGGCCCACGCTTCCGCTTTTCTCATTCCCCGGTCAGCAACCACGACCAGTAGCGCCAGGCAGCGAGAACACTGATGAGTACTCCGATCAGCAAAGGGAGGTAAAAAACCACCAGGCCAAAAGAAGGCGAGAGCAATCGGGCGGAGTCGGGATGGCAAGAAATAGATGCAGACACCCGGATAATCTGAGCCAGGACAGACACTCCTACAAATCCACTTCCGATGAGAAAACGTCGGTAGTAGGGGGGCATCCGGTTCACCTCTCCCAACCGCCGGCTGAGATTGTAATAGACGTCCAGTATGAAAAGGAGACCGATCAGGCCAATCGGCCCCAGCGGGGATAGCAGGACTTCGGCAAGGCCCTGATAGCCGCTCATGGTTTGCGCATCATCGCCCGGGTCAGGATCCACGTGCCCAGCAACGATAAAATTCCCCCTGAGCAGAGCAGTCCATCTGCCAGAGGAATTCCAACAAAGTCAGGTTTCGCCAAAATGTACCATGCAGCCCCAACAAGGAACAGAATCAGAATGACCAGAAATAGCCAGGCATATACTCGCTGACCGGAGGAATGTTCGTAGAAGCGAGCAATCCGCCAGAGCAGGAACACCAGGAAGAGGATGCCCAGCCAGGTCAGAGTTGCGATCCCCCGAAGAAGGATATTCATCGGGTCTCCTCACCGGCGGACAAAGGCCTGGACGAAGGAATCGGCCATGCGGCGGGGACTGCCGCTCATGATGCCCTCGTGTCCCTCAAACCGGGAGCGCACTTCAATCCCCTTGCTGGTGATGTCAAATTGACGAATGTCCTTGTCGTGGTCGCTGCCCCGCATTTTGAGCACCAGCAGGGCCTTGTGGACCGCGCTCTCTATTTCCACGTAGCGCAGGAGGATGTAGGTGTCAATAATGAACGGAATCCCGATGTCGTGTTCCACGGGCTCTCCCAGGAGAACCGGGCTCTCCCAGGTCAGCATCGCGGTCAGGCCCTCCCGTTTCAGCCCGTTCACGAAGGTATAGGCCAGGTGCCGCAACTGAAGGGGGTCCTGGGTCAGGCGCTGGAAGTGGGAAAGGCTGTCTACCAGGATGCGGCGAGCGCCCATTTCATGGGCTAGGGCCTCAATCTGGCCACCCACCGCCTGGAGGTCCTGCAGGGAGACCTCCGGACTGGTCATCATAATGCGCAATTTTCCCTCTTCCTCCAGCCGCCGGAAATCCCAGCCGAAGTTGGCCGCGTCCCGGTAGAACTGGCTGGGGAACTGTTCAAAGGTCAAAATAATTCCCGGTTCATCGTAATCTACGATGCCGTGGTAGATGAACTGCATACCGAGGGTGGTTTTCCCCGTGCCGGGCGCACCTTCCACCAGGGTGGCCGTCTGGGGGAGCAACCCCCCGCGCAGCATCTCATCCAGCCCCGGGATTCCGGTTTTTACGCGCTCCATATCGCCCTCCTTTCGCCGAGAGTCCTACTATCTCACCTCACTGATTTTTGACGTGAACGGTGTAGCCCATCGGGCTAAG
>JBBIKR010000102.1:2921-13656 GCA_037445395.1 Thermoflexales bacterium | reverse complement strand
TTCGGCCGCCGCAAAACCCCACTTCTCCCCTCCCTTCACCCGCCGCCGAAGGCGAGCGGGAGAAGGGAGGGGCGGGGGAGGGATGAGGGCGCTTCAAGGTTGCACAAGTTCTGGACATGAGCCAATTGCTTTAGGGAGCCCTGCGAGGAAATAGAAATTTGTGTGGAGCGGCGAAGCCGCTCCACACAAATTTTTCTCTCTGCACAAAGAAAGGCTACAGGTTCAGCGTCCAGGCTTTCCCCGGTTGAGTAGAGATACAGGAATCGGCCAGCGGGCAGGAGGCACAGTCTTCCGTGCAGGTGGCGACCGGTTTCACATACCCGGCGCGGGACAGGTCTTCCAGCATCATCTCCACCAGCGCCGGCGTTGTATCCAGCGCGCGGGCCAGGTCGGACACCCGGTGGGTGCCCCCGGCCCGCAGAATTTCCAGCAATCGCTCCAGCATACCGTTCACTCCCCGATATAGAAACTTTGCAGGATGGCGGTCCTGGCCACCCATACACCGACCTGGAAGACAATCATCCCCGCCAGCAGAGAAATCACCAGCAGCAGCCCCACGCTGAACAGCGTCCAGCGCCACGAGGCCGTCTCCTGGCGGATGGCACCCACCGTCGCCGCGCAGGGGATAAACAGCATCTGCACCACCAGATAGGCCAGCGCGACGATGGGCGGATAGGTCGCCGCCAGCATGCCTGCCAGCCCTTCCTCTCCGGCCCGGAAGAGCACGCCCAGGGTGGCGATGGAGTTCTCTTTGGCGATAAAACTGCTCAATAGCGCTACCGTCAGCCGCCAGTCCAGCCCCGCCAGCCGCCCCACCGGCTCCAGCCAACGGCCCACCCGGGCCAGGTAACTCCCTTCCACATTCCCGCCGGGGAAGATGGAGAGCGCCCAGATGACGACCGACACCGCCAGAATCACCGTCCCGGCCTTGCGGACAAAGGAGAGGCTCCGCTGCCAGACGGAGAGGCCGATGGTCCGCCAGTTGGGAAGGTGGTAGAGGGGCAATTCCATAATAAAGGCCGACCGCTGTCCCCGAAACATCAGGCGGTTGACCACCGCACCGGTGAGTGCCAGAATGAGGATGGAGGTCAGGATCAGTCCCCAGGAGACCATCAACGCGGCGTTGCCGAAGAAGGCCGGCGCCAGGAACGCAACCACCGCCATCCGCGCCGTACAGGGGACCAGAGGGGCCAGCAGGATGGTCAACAGGCGCGCCCGGCGGGATTCAATCACCCGGGTCCCCAGAATGGCGGGGACATTGCACCCGAAGCCCAGGAAGAGGGGGAGAAACGATTTGCCGTGCAGCCCGATGAGGTGCATCAGGCCGTCCATAACGTAGGCCGCGCGGGCCATGTAGCCGACGTCCTCCAGGAAGGCCATCGCGGCGAAGAAAATGACCAGGATGGGCAAGAAGGTCAGCACGGCCCCGGCCCCGCCGATGACACCGTCGGCCAGGAGGCCGGAGAGCCAGGCCGGCGCGCCGGCCAGCAGGCCGCGCACTCCCTCCGCCAGGGCACCGACCCCGTTCTCCAGCCATCCCTGCACCGGCGCGCCGATGGTGTATGTCAGCCAGAACACCAGCCCCAGGATGGAGGCCAGGATGACCAGCCCCCAGATGGGGTGGGTGGCCCAGCGGTCCAGCCGTTCGGTCAACCCAATCTGCCCGATGCGCGGGCGGGTGACGGCGGCCCGCACCATCCGCCCGATCCACTCATACCGCCCGCTGGCGACCGCCACCTGCGCGTCGTCGTGGGCCTGCAGGACCGCGTGGACTTCCGCCCAGCGCTCCGGCGGCAGGGCGTCCTTCATCATCCGGGTCACCTCGGGGTCGCCTTCCAGCAACTTCAGCGCCACCCACTCCCGGGGGTACGGCTCCGGGACGTATCCGGCGATGCGCTCCTCCAGACTCTCCAGCACTTCCCGGTGGTCGGGGCGAATCTGGGGAAGGCGCGGGGCGTAGGGGAGTTCGCCGCGCGCCATCCGCTCCACCGTCTCCAGTAACTCCGGCACCCCGGCCCCGTGCGTCGCGGACATCGGGACCACCGGCACCCCCAGCGCGGCCTGGAGGACCTCCGGCTCTACCTGGATGCCTTCCTGCCGGGCGACGTCCATCATGTTCAGAGCGACGATGACGGGCGCGGGGAGCGGCAGGAGTTCCGCCACCAGGTAGAGGCTCCGTTCCAGTGTCGCCGCGTCCGCCACCGCCACCACCACATCGGGCCGCTCCCGCAGGATGAATTCCCGGGCGATCAGTTCCTCCGGCGAGTTGGCGGTCAGGCTGTAGGTACCGGGGAGGTCTACCAGCCGGTAGGAGGCACCGTTGAAGGTGAAATATCCCTCTTTCCGCTCCACCGTCTTGCCGGGCCAGTTTCCCACGTGCTGGTGGAGGCCGGTGAGGAGGTTGAAGAGGGTGGATTTGCCCACGTTGGGCTGGCCGGCCAGAGCGACCAGGATGGGGCGCTCCCCAACGACGGGCGAAACCACCGTCTCCGGGATAGAGCGAACGCTCATCCGGCCCTCCGTCGGACCAGGACTTTCTCGGCCTCGCCCCGTCCCAGCGCCACCCGGGCATCCCGTACCCGGACAATCATCGGGCCACGCCCGTAGTTCTGCAGGACGGTCACCTCGGCGCCGGGGGTGAGGCCCAGGGTGAGCATCCGACTGCGCAGGTGGTGCCCACCGGAGAGAGCAGCAACGACCCCGACCTCCCCGGTCCGCAGCGCGCTCAGCGGGATGGAGTTGGGAGAATGGATCGGCTCACCGCCCATCTCTTCCTCCGGTTCGGCAGCGGGCGCAATAGCCGGTGAGGGAGAACTGGACGGAATGGATTTCCAGCCCCTCCTGTTTGGCCAGTTCCTGAATCGCCAGCGCCACCTGCGGGGCATCAAACTCCACCACCTGCCCGCAGCCGAGACAGGTAAAGTGATAGTGCGGTGTCTCCGAAACGGCCTCAAAATGTCCATGTTCCTCTCCCAGCGAGTATTCGGCAATCAGTCCCATCTGCTTCAGGACGGCGACGGTGCGGTATACGGTCGCCAGACTGATGCGAGGGGCCCGCTGGCGGGCCTTCTGATACAGGCTCTCGGCGTCCAGGTGTTCCCGGCTTTCTTCCAGCACCTCCAGGACGACCCGCCGCTGGCGGGTGATGCGGTGACCGCTGGCCTGGAGGGCGGCAATGAGCGGACTGGGTTCCGTATTCATGTTCTCACCGTACGGTCTGCAGGGAATGGTGCTCTTGAAAGAGGAGGATTTTGGAGGCGGCGACGAAACCGCCGCCCCCAAAACCTCACTTCATTTGGATGAAGTCTTGTTTGTTGCAAATGATTCTCATTTACAATTATAACCGACATATCCGGAATGTCAAGGGTGGGGTGCATTCATGGTTGACAAATTGTGCCGGTTGTGGTATAAGAAAGACAAACTTGGTAAACGGCGACGATGGAGACGAGTAGGCGCGGGGTACCGCTCCAGAGAGTCCGGGAGAGGTGAGAGCCGGGCGCGGGAGCCGGGCCGAAAATCCCTCCGGAGCCGCCGACCGAACGATGCGGCGCAGGCTTCAGCCTGCGGGCATCTAGTAGACTCGGCCGGGGTCGTCCTCCGTTATCGGGACGCGGCGATCGTGGGTCGTCGGCAGAGGGGCCCCTTTTGCTGGCACGGGGCAAGAAGGGTGGTACCGCGGGAAGAAAAACTCCCGTCCCTTCGGGGACGGGAGTTTCTGTTTCAGGCGATCTCTACGACCCAACCCCAGGGGTCGGGCCGTTCCTGCAGTTGAATTTCGTCTAATGCCTGACGGAGCATTCTCGCCCGCGGGCCGGGTTGGCCATCGCCGATGGGATGGTCTGTTCCCCGGTAGTGAATAACGGTGACCGGGGAGAGGACAGCGGCCGTGCCCACGTAGAAGGCTTCTACGGCATCGCTGAGGACCTCGTCTATGGACAGTTTCCGTTCCACAGCGACCCAGCCGAAAACTTCGCGGGCGATGGTGAGGATGGAATCCCGGGTGATGCCGGGCAGGATGGACCCCAGCGCCGGGGTGACCAGGGTGCCGTCCCTTAAAATGGCGAAAAAGTTGGCGCCGGTCAGTTCTTCAATGTACCGGTCCTCCCGGGCGTCCAGATACAAGGCATCCACGTAGCCCAGTTCTCGGGCGATTTTCTGGGGGCGGAGGCAGGCGGCGTAGTTGCCCGCGGCTTTTGCCGCACCCGTACCGTAGGGGGCAGAGCGGTGTACGCCGGAGAGAACCATAAGTCGGTTTCCGCCCATGTAGGGGCCCACCGGACACCCGAAGACGTAGAACAGGTATTCCTGGGAGGGCCGGACGCCCAGTACCGGCTCCGTCCCGATCAGCACGGGACGGAGGTAGAAACTGCCCTTCTCCGGCGCGGGGACCCAGCGGGCATTGGCCCGCACCACCGCGGTGATGGCTTCCACAAAGAGGTCCACCGGGGGCGGCTCCATCGCCAGGCGGGCGGCCGAGGCCCGGAGGCGGAGAGCGTTGTCCTGCGGCCGGAAAAGGACGATTTTCCCCGCGCGGGTCCGACGGGCTTTCAGGCCCTCAAAGACGCCCTGGCCGTAGTAGAGGACGTTTGCTCCGGGGGAGAGTTCCAGCGTCGCTCCCCGGTGCTCGTAGAGACGGCCCAGTTCCCAGCCGCCCTCCGCCGTCCAGCGGGTGAGCCAGAACGCGTCCACTTCCGAGTAGGTAAATCGCAGATTTTCATCCCATCCCGCCGCCTGGGGCGGGAGGGGCAACGCAAGATCAAAAGGTCGCAACATCTCTGACCTCCTGGGGATTTTTCGGCCGGCAACTGGATTATAGACCAGAATGCGTGGGATGCAAAACGGGACACGCCATACGGAATACGTGAAACGTGAAACGTGAGGCGCGGATGAAGCGTTATTCCCTGCTCCTGCTGGCCGGGTTATGGGTTGCTTTCGCCCTTCGGGTCTATCGCCTGGGCGACCAGAACATCTGGTGGGATGAGGGGCTGGCCATCTGGGCCGTCCGCCACAGTTTCGGGGAGACGACCCTCTGGACGGCCGGGGACGTCCACCCGCCCCTCTATTTCTGGCTGCTCTGGCCCTGGGTCCGGCTGGCAGGAGAGAGCGAGTTCGCGGCCCGATACCTGACGGTGATGGTGGCGATGCTGACCGTCGCCGCGATGGCGCCGCTGGGCCGTCGGCTGGGGGGACGGGCGGTCGGCGCGGCCGCGCTCTGGCTCCTGGCCCTCTCCCGCTTCCACGTCTGGTGGTCGCAGGAGATGCGGATGTACGGCCTGGCCGCCCTCTTCGCCACCCTCTCCTTCTATTTCCTGGCGCGGGCGTTCTTCTCCCGTTCCCGTTGGGATTGGGCAGCCTGGGCCGGGGCGATGGCCGCTGCACTCTATACCCTTTACTTCTCGGCCCTGTTACTGGTTGTGCAAAACCTCTATGTCTTCATTGTGGGCCTGCGGCGGGCGGACCGCTGGGCATTGTGGCGGCGGTGGCTTCTGGCCCAGGGCTCGGTGCTGGTCCTTTTCGCTCCCTGGCTGGCTCTGGCGCTCCCCCGCATGCGCTCATGGTCGGTGGTGGAGGAACCGGCGTCGCTGGGGTTCGTCTTCCAGTTGAACGGAGTGCTCCTGACCACGGGTATCTCCACCTACGTAGAGCAGTACCTGGGCGCGGTCCTGCTGATAGGGTTGATGCTTCTCTGGGGGACGGTCACCCTGATCGTTGAGGCGCGGCGGGCGGGAACCGCGCGCCGGACCGCCAAGGGGCTGTGGCTTCTCCTGCTGGGGACGCTGCTCCCGCCGGTGATGGTCTGGCTGGTCACCCAGCCGAGGATGCTCTTCTACACTCCACGGGTGGAGGCGCGCTATTTTCTCTCCTTCGCGCCGCTCTTCTACGCCTGGCTGGCCTGGGCACTGGCCGGGTTGCTGGCCCCGCGCCGCCTGCGGCTGGTGGGTCTGGTTGCCGGGATGGCCGTCCTGGGCATTATGCTCTGGGCCCTCCCCAACCACTACGCCGACCGCCGCCTGCGGGACGACCTGCAGAGTATGGTGCGGGCGATCTGGGCCCAGGCGCGGCCGGGGGATGCCGTTCTTCTGGCCTCCGGCGACCGCTACCCGCTCTTTCTGTACTACTATGACCGGGCGCCGGCCCCCGCCGACCGGCCGCCGGTCTACCCGATCCCTGAAGATTCGCCGGTGCTGAAGGCGACGAACGCAGAAGATGAACTGGCGCCTATTGCCGAAGCGCACCCCCGCGTCTGGTTGGCGGAGGTGGAGCGGCACCTGCAGGACCCCGAGGGGGTTGCGGAGACCTGGCTGGCCGAACGATATGCCCGCCTGCTCACGCTGGAGTTCGGCTATAACCGCCTGCATCTCTTCGGGCCCGCCGGAGAGGAGGTGACCGCCGAGGGGGCCAGACCCCAGTGCCCTCTCTCCGTCTCCGCGGATGGGCTGGAGGTGCTGGGGTACGACCTGCCGGTCCGGGAGGTGCGACCGGGTGACCCGTTGCGGTTGGGGCTCTACCTGCGGGGCGGGCTCTCTCAGGGCCCGCCGGAACTGCCCGAGGAGGAGTGGCGACTCTCGGCGACGCCGGGAGTTATACTGGTAGGGCCGTCCGGGGACACCTTTGCGGTGCCCCTATTGTCTGTCCCTCCTCGGACCACGTACCGGCTGCTGGAATTCCCGGTGACGGCCTGCATCCCGCAGGGCCGCTACCACTTTGAACTGCGCGCGCCGGAGGGGGCGACGGTCTCCTTCGGCGAGGTCCGGGTCACCCACGCCCAGCGGGAAATCTCTCCGGCGGAGATTCCCCGCCCGCTGGCGGCGCGGCTGGAAAAGTCGGTCCGGCTGGCCGGATACGGATTGTATCGGGACCGGGGCGTCCTGGGGAAGCAGGTCCTCTGGCCGGGCGCGAGGGTCCGTCCGGGGGAGCGTCTCTTCCTGGACCTCTACTGGCAGGCCGATGGGCCGGTGGAGGCGAACTACATCGTCTTCACCCACCTGATCGGAACGGCCCACAACCCGGCCACGGGCGGTCCGGTCTGGGCGCAGGACGACCACGAACCCGTGGGCGGTGCCTGCCCGACGTCTCTCTGGCTCCCCGGCCGCCCGCTGCGGGACCGGTACGAACTGGTCCTGCCGCCCGACACGCCGGCCGGGGAGTACGTCCTGGAGGTAGGGATGTACCGGTGGGATACCGGAGAACGGTTACCCGTCTCCGGCGACGGCGCCGACCCCGAGGCGCGCCGCATTTTGCTGACGACGGTGAGGGTGGGGCCGTGAGAGGATCAAAATGAACCGCAGAGGCGCGGAGGACACGGAAAGAAAACGTGCCCAGACCTCTGCGTTCTCTGCGTCTTGGCGGTGAATTGTGCGAAATACGCAATATTTGTGAGGAGGTACTGATGTTCCAGCCTATCCCCCCAAAAGTAGACTTTATCCGGCAAGAACACGAAATCCTGGACTTCTGGAAACGGACCCGCGCGTTCCAGAAACTGGTGGAACTCCGCCAGAACGGCCCCCGCTGGTCGTTTATTGACGGGCCCATCACGGCCAACAACCCGATGGGCGTCCATCACGGCTGGGGCCGGACGTACAAAGACCTCTACCACCGCTTCTGGGCCATGAAGGGCTACCAGACCCGCTACCAGAACGGCTTTGACTGCCAGGGGCTCTGGGTGGAAGTGGAGGTGGAGAAAGAACTGGGCTTCCGCTCCAAACGGGACATTGAGAACTACGGGATTGAGCGCTTCGTCCGCAAATGCAAGGAGCGGGTGCTCCGCTTCGCCGCCGTCCAGACCGAACAGTCCGTCCGCCTGGGCTACTGGATGGACTGGAATGACCCGGAGGTCCTGCGGGACCTGGCCCGCCGGATCATGGAGAACCCCCAGGAGGTCATCACCGTCCCCGGCCCTCACGGCCCCGTCGCCGACACCGTGGAGCAGATTGTGGGACGACTGGGGCTTCCCGAACTGGGCGGCTCCTACTTCACCTTCTCCAACGAGAACAACTACATGATCTGGACCTTCCTCAAGCGCTGCTGGGAACGGGGCTGGCTCTACAAGGGGACGGACGTCATGCCCTGGTGCCCCCGGTGTGCTACCGGCATCAGTCAGCACGAAATCGTCACCGAGGGATACCAGGAGCGGACCCACCCCGGCGTCACCCTGCGCTTCCCCCTGCGCGGCCGACCGGGCGAGAACTTGCTGGTCTGGACCACCACGCCCTGGACGCTCACCAGCAACGTCGCCGCCGCCGTCGGCCCGGACCTGACCTACGTCAAAGTCCGCCAGGGCGACGAGGTCTTCTACCTCTCCAAAGGCACCTTCTCCATGCTCCGGGGCCCGTACCAGGTGCTGGAAGAGATAAAAGGGAAGGCGCTGGAAGGCTGGACGTACGATGGTCCCTTTGACGAACTGCCCGCGCAGCAGAAGGCCGGCGGTCCCCAGGCCCATCGCGTCATCCTCTGGGACGAGGTCGGCGAGGCGGAGGGTACTGGCATCGTCCACATCGCCCCCGGCTGTGGCGCCGAGGACTTCGCCCTGAGCAAACAGTACGGCCTCCCCGCGATCGCTCCGCTGGATGAAGAGGGCATCTTTGTGGACGGGTTCGGTTTCCTGACCGGAACCCCCGTCTCCGAAAGCGCCCCGCGGGTCTTTGAGAGCCTTCGGGAGAAGGGTCTCCTCTACCGGGTGGATGATTACACCCACCGCTACCCCGTCTGCTGGCGCTGTGGCAGTGAACTGGTTTTCCGGCTGGTGGAAGAGTGGTTCATTTCTATGGACGAACTCCGCTACGATATTATGGACGTCACCCGACAGATTCGGTGGATTCCGGAGTTCGGCCTGGAGCGGGAACTGGACTGGCTGCGCAACATGCACGACTGGATGATCAGCAAGAAGCGGTACTGGGGCCTGGCGTTGCCGATCTGGGAGTGCAGGGAGTGCGGCCACTTTGAGGTCATCGGCGACGAGAACGAACTGCGCCAGCGGGCGGTCGCGGGCTGGGACGTGTTTGAGGGCCATACCCCCCACCGCCCGTGGGTGGACGCCGTCCGCATCGCCTGCCCGAAGTGCGGCGCGGAGGTCTCCCGCATCCCCGACGTCGGCAACCCGTGGCTGGACGCCGGAATCGTCAGTTTCAGCACGCTCCGCTACCGCACCGACCGCGACTACTGGCGCCAGTGGTATCCGGCGGACTTCATCACCGAGTCCTTCCCCGGCCAGTTCCGCAACTGGTTCTACAGTTTGCTGGCGATGGCGACCGTCCTGGAGAAGTCCCCACCCTTCAAGGTCTGCTTCGGCTACGCCACGCTCCTGGCGGAGGACGGCCGTCCGATGCACAAGTCCTGGGGCAACGCCATTGAGTTCAACGACGCCGCCGACCAGATGGGCGTGGACGTGATGCGCTGGCTCTACTGCCGCCAGAAGCCCGATGCCGACCTGCTCTTCGGCTACGGCAAGGCGAACGAGGTCCGGCGTCAGTTCATCCTCCCTCTCTGGAACGCCTACGTTTTCTTCGTCACCTACGCACGACTGGACAACTGGACGCCGGAGAACGGTCGGACGGGTCCACTGGCCTACAGTCTGCTGGACCGCTGGATTCGGGCCCGGCTGCACCAGGTGGTGGCGAAAGTCACCGACCGGCTGGACGACTACGACGCCTACGGCGCGACGCTGGCCCTGGAGCCTTTCGTGGACGACCTGACCAACTGGTACATCCGCCGGAGCCGCCGAAGATTCTGGAAGAGCGAGCACGACGCGGACAAGAATGCGGCCTACGCCACCCTCTACGAGGTTCTGGCCATCCTCTGCCGACTGCTGGCGCCCTTCATCCCGTTTATGACCGAGGCGATGTACCAGAATCTGGTCCGGGCGGTGGACCCGGAGGCGCCGGAGAGCGTCCACCACACCTTCTGGCCCCAGGCCGACCCGGCCGTGATGGACGAGGAGTTGCTGGCCCGGATGGACCTGGCCCGCGAAGTGGTCTCGCTGGGGCACGCGGCCCGGAACAGTGCCGGCATCAAAGTCCGCCAGCCGCTGGCCCGCGCGCTGGTCCACCTGGACCCGTCGGTGGGGACGCTGGACGAGGAGTTGTGGGCGGTGGTGGAGGATGAGTTGAACGTCAAGGAGGTGGTCCAGGTGGCGGACGCGGGCGACCTGGTCACCTATCAGGTGATGCCGAACAACGCCCTGCTGGGCCCGCGCTTCGGCGCCCGCTTCCCGGCGGTGCGGGCCGCGCTGGCCGCCCAGGACCCGATGGCGGTGGCGCGGCGGGTGCAGGCCGGGCTCCCCGTTCATCTGACGGTGGACGGCGAGGAGGTGGAACTGGCGCCAGAGGAGGTGCTGGTCCAGGAGAAACCGAAAGAGGGCCTGGCGGTGGCCTCGGAGCGGGGGGTGACCGTCGCTGTGGATGTCGTCCTGACGCCGGAACTGCGGGCGGAGGGGCTGGCGCGGGAGGTGGTGCGCCGCATCCAGAACCTGCGCAAGGACGCCGGTTTTGAACTGGACGACCGCATCGTGACGGTCTACCGGGCCGAAGGGAACCTGGCGGAGGCGATCGCGGCCTGGCGGGACTACATCGCGGCGGAGACGCTCAGCGTGGAGTTGCGGGCGGCGGAGCCAGAGGCGGGGATGGCTGTCGCCGAGGACCGGGTGGACGGCATGCCGCTGCGCCTGGGGGTGCGGCGGGTGGCCGGATAGAAGAAGCGGCGGGGGGGGCCCCCGCCCCCCCCCCCCCCGTTTTTTAAT
>JBBIKR010000102.1:0-2911 GCA_037445395.1 Thermoflexales bacterium | reverse complement strand
TCCCCGGGGGGCGGGGGGGGGGGGGGGGGGGCTTTATTTTATCGGGGGGGGGCGCCCCCCGCCCACCCGCCGCTTCTTTGTATCACTGGTACACCAGCCGCCCCTCCACCTGGCTCCGGAGGTTCTGGTGACTCCGCAGGTACTCTTCCACCACATCCCGCGCGGAGGTGCTGACCACTTTGAGCGGGGCCAGCGCGGTCAATTCTTCGGTCGTCAGCCCGATGTTCGGGCCGGAGTTGATGTAGTGGTATCCCTGGAGGAGCAGCGTGTACCGCCCGTCGTCCGCGACCGGAATCCCCCGAACGGTCAGGGACTCCAGTCGGCGTTCGGCGTCATTGTAGACCGCCCGGACTTCGCGGTTCACCTGGTAGCACTCCCCCTCTCCGGTCCGGTTTTCGGGCCGCATAATGTGGGCAAAGACCTGCCGGAGTTGGGCCCCGGTGACCGTGCACCGGTAGAGGGCATCGTCGTAGGGGAATGTCGCGTAGAGTTCTCCCAGGGTCACCGTGGGGCCCATGGACCTGCTCCGGATGGAGCCGCTGCCGACCAGTACGACGTCCACGCCGGAGTGCTCCGCGAAAATGTCGGCGAACAGGTTGCCCAGCGCGGTCTCCTCTTCCCGCCGGGGATGCGTCAGTGCGTGGGAGAACCGACAGATAAGGGTGCCGTATTTGCGGTCTACCGTCTCCCTGTACGACTCAATGAACCGCTGGAGTTCGGGGTCCGGCTCGGCGAGACGGTCGTCCACCGGGATGAGTTGCCATTGCCACTCCACGATGGCGTTGGTGTCGTCGTCCACGGTGATGTCAAAGCGACCGATCTGGTCCGTGCCGACGCCGGCCTGGACGATGAGGATGTTGTTGACCACCGCGGGCCGGTCCAGGATTGTGTGCGAGTGCCCGCTGATAATGAGGTCCACCCCCCAGGCCGGGTCCAGCATCGCCGCCAGTTCCTGGTCCGACTCAAATCCGATGTGGGTGAGGAGGACGGTCAGGTCTATGTCCTCGTCCTTATAGGCGTTACAGATGCGCCCCACCTCGGTTGCTGCGTCTTCCAGCGTGATGAAGGTGCCGACCTCCCGGTCCATTTTCAGCGATTGGAGCACCATCTCGGTGATGATGCCGATGAACATGATATCAAATCCGTCCACGTTGAGGACGACGTAGGGCCGCATCAGGCGCTTGTGATATTTCTTGATGTAGAGGTTGGCATTGACGATGGGGAAGTTGGCTATTTTCTCCAGGAACAGGAGGTGGGGGAGGCCGTAATCCAGTTCGTGGTTGCCCAGGGTGGCCACGTCGGGTGCCAGATAGTTCATCAGTTCAACGGTGGAGATGCCCTTGAACTCCGAATCTATCAGGGAGCCCTGGACCATGTCGCCTGCGACGACGTAGAGGACGTTTTTCTCCTCCCGGCGCACCCGGTTCAGGTAGCCGGAGAGGAGGGAGAGCCCCCCGATCAGGCGGCCTTCCTCGCCCCGGACTTCGGCCAGGAAGTCGCCGTGCATATCGTTGGAATGGAGGATGGTAAACCGTTTGGTTCGCATATTGCTCCTTTCGGGAATATCTTCCCTCACTCCTCCCCCGCCGCCTGCGGCGGCACCCCCTCCGGTAGCGGCGAAGCCGCTGGGGGTGGGGTGAGGCACCGTTGAGCCTTTGCCCGTCAGTGGGCCAGGAAGACGTCTCCCACCCGAATCCGATGGAGTGTGCCGTCGGGCGTGCGCAGGAGCAGAGTTCCCTCTTCGTCCACCCCTTCGGCGACCCCTCGCCGTTCCCCTTCTGCGGTGACCACCCGCACGGGGCGGCCCAGAGTGGCCAGACGGGCAGCCCATTCGGCCCAGGGGCGTTCCCCGGCCCGCCATCGTTCGTAGCGGCTGGCCACTTCGTTCAGGAAATGGTCCAGCAGGAGGTCCCGCTCCGTCTCCCGGCCGGTTTCGGCCAGGATGCTGGTGGCATCCGGGGCCAGGTCGGGTAGTGCGTCCGCCGGGACGTTGACGTTAATCCCCACGCCGACGATCACGAACTCCACCCGGTCGCCGGAGATGCCGGTTTCGGCCAGGAGGCCTCCCAGTTTTCGCCAGGACGCTCCCCGAACGACGACCAGGTCGTTGGGCCACTTCAGGGAGACCGGAAGGTCGGCGGCCTTCTCTACGGCGTCCGCAGCGGCCAGTGCGCAGAGCATGGTCAGGTCGGTGGGGTTGGGGAGAGATTCCAGCCCCAGCGGAGAACGGAAGAGAATGGAACACAGCAGCGAGGTGCCCGGTGGGGCCAGCCAGCGTCGCCCCATGCGGCCTCGTCCGGCGGTCTGGTAATCCGCAACGACGATGGTGCCTCCCGGTGCCCCCCGCGCGGCCAGGTCCCTGGCCACATCGTTGGTGGACGTCGTGGAGGGCAGGTGAATTCGGGTGAATGAGAGACGGTCTATGTCAGGCATTGAGGTACATTTTGGGCCGGCACCATGATAACCTCCCCGGCGGCTTCCGTCAAGCGTTGTCCCGGGCGGCCTGTGCAGTAATTCGCCCGCCGCGGGCGGGAAGAAAAAATATCAGCAGTGGGGCGGCGAAGCCGCCCCACTGCTGATCTTCTCGTTCCCGAATCCATGGGTGCGGCACTCCCTGCAAAGGGTTTGCGGCACAAGCCCCACGGCGGACAGACTCACTTGACTATCCGGACCGATTGAGGTAAGATTACTTGCGAAATCACCCCATCCATTACGGAGAACCTATGAAACGCCTATTGCTCACCCTGGTACCGGTCGGGTTGCTGCTTCTGGTCGTGGAAGGCTCTGTAGTGCTGGCCAACCCGGATGGGCCAGGGGGAGTATCCTCACTGGAATCCCCTCTTCCCCCTCCACCCGATGCGGCGGGCTGGGACCCCCGGCTCTTATGGCTACCCTCCCCACCGATACAGGC
>JBBIKR010000101.1:0-13957 GCA_037445395.1 Thermoflexales bacterium | reverse complement strand
CGCAGGTCAGGAGAGGGGAGGGGGTAGCGGCAAAGCCGCTGGGGGTGGGGTGAGGCTGAACAGTTACCCCCTTACTTTGAATCCCGCACCCACCGCAGACTGACCGCGCTCAGGGCGAAGAGCACGGCGTAGGCGGCGAAGATGGCGAAGTACCCCAGCCCGGGCAGGTGCCCGTTGAGGGCGTCGGCGACGGGCCCGCCGATGCCCCTGCCAATCATCCCGGCGCCGGCGCCGGCCAGATTGGAGATGCCCAGGTAGCGTCCAGCCTCCTCCGGCGGCACCAGGTTCGTCCCCAGTGCCCAGTTGCCGGTCATAAACAGCCCCGTCCCCAGGCCGATGAGAATGCCTGCCCCATAGAGGACGGCCATGCGGGGCACCCAGATGGCCCCCAGGACAATGAGACCGCCGACGGCCGCCACCAGTCCGCTGAAGATGACCACCCGCCGTTTGCCCAGGCGGTCGGCGACCGGGCCCCCCACCAGCGCCGACAGCAGGATGAACAGCCCGATGACGGTCATCAGATTGCCGTTCATCGCAGCGGCCTCCTCGGCGCTCACGCCGAAGGCGTACATCAGGAAGAAAGGCAGGAAGCCCTGAAAGGAGGTGGCGGCGGCCAGGAAGAGCAACCGGTTGACCACCCACCAGGTGAACGACGCATGGCGACGGGCGTCCTCGCCCAGGGTGGCGTACGCCCCGGACCAGACGCCCGCCACCACCGCCACCGCCATGGCCGCCGTCCCGCCGACACCGATGGCGACGGCCCGGGCGGTCCCCGTTCCGACCAGCGGCCAGGCCGCCAGACCCAGCAGTCCGCCCACCGCGCCGCCCCCGATCAGCCCGGCCACCCCGCCCAGGGCAATCCCGGCCAGCATCCCCAGCACCCGCAGCATCGGGCCCTTGAAGGACGTCGTGGGCTTTTCCCGGAGCGGCTCCTCCCGGACCAGCACCATGGTCAACAGCATGGCCGCCAGCAGCGTCGCGCCGGTGGCGAAGACCGCCCAGCCCAGTTGCCCCTTGCCGACCAACTGGGCGATGGTGAAGCCGACCAGGATGATGGGGATGAGTTCAAAGGCTGCCTTGACGGCGGAAGACCGCCCCCGCTGGTCTTCCGGCACCAGGTCCGGGATCAGCGCCTGTAGCGGGCCGTGGGAGATGTTGGCCGAAAACTGGATGAGCAGGGTGGCGACCAGCAGCATCCAGAAGTTCCCCGAAAGAGCGATGGCGGCCAGGAAGAGCAGGTCAAACAGCGTGCCGACGAAAATGAAGGGCCGCCGTCTCCCGAAGCGGGAGGTGGAGCGGTCGCTCAGAAGGCCGGCGGCCGGCTGCACCAGCATGGCGATGACCAGCCCGGCCGTACTGATGAAGCCCAGGGCAGTGTTCCGCGTGGCCTCCGGGACGAACAGGGCCACCAGGTAGGGGGTGAAGACGGACCCCACGGCGGTGTTGCGGACGTTCAGGCCCAGCCAGAACAGGTTGATGCCGATGTGGTCGTACCAGCGCATTGGCTTCATAGTCCCTCCGCGAAGAAAAATCACCGCAGGGAGCGTAGAGGTTTCCGGCTTCTCCGCGCTCTTTGCGGGCTCTGTAGTTCAGGACGGCCCAACGGCCGCGGGTCTCACCGCCGGAAGTCCCGAACCCACTCCAGGACCTGCCGGACCGTTCCGGCGATGGCGGCCCAGTCCCGGGCCTCCACCCACTCCCGGCGGATCAGTTCGGAGCCCATGCCCAGCGCCACCGCGCCGGCCTCCAGCCAGGAGCGGATGTCCGCCTCGATGGGACCGATGCCGCCCGTCGGCATCAGGCGCACCCAGGGACACGGGCCGCGCACCGCCCGGATGAAGGCCGGCCCCAGCACCTGGGCCGGGAAGAGTTTGACCACCTCCGCGCCCCCCTCGCAGGCGCGGAGAATCTCCCCCACCGTCCCCGCACCGGGGATGCAGGCCACCTGGCGGCGGTTGCACAACCGGGCAACCGGCCGTATCCAGGCCGGACTCACCACGAAGTCGGCGCCGAGGGTCAGGTAGAGGGCCGCCGTCGGTGCATCCACCACCGACCCCACCCCCAGGACGACCTCCGGAACCTCCCGGCGGGCCCAGAGGGCCAGTTCCCGGAAGACGTCGGGGGCGAAATCGGCGCGGTGGGTGAACTCCACCACCCGGGCGCCGCCCGCCGCGCAGGCCCGCACAATCTCCCGCGCGACCTCTACGTCCGGGTGGTGGAAAATCGGCACCAGGCCCGTCTCCAGGATGGCCTGAAAGACCTCCGGTCGGCTGAAGCGGCTCATCGCGCCCCCTTTCGGATAAAACCACGAAGGACACAAAGGACACGAAGTTGTTTAACAGGACTTATGCACCTGGAGATTGCTTCGGCACTTTGTGCCTCGCAATGACATCTTCCCGGACTCGGAAGGGTCATTGCGAGCGGCGAAGCCGCGAAGCAATCTCCTCACCAATGCGCAACTGCGTAACTCCTACTGAACTGTGCCGGCCTTCGGGTCCTTTGTGGTTTTTTATGATGGCCTCCACCTCGGCCACGGCCACCTGATTGACGTCGCCCCAGATGGAGTGTTTCAGGCAGGACGCGGCGACGGCGAAATCCAGCACCCGTTGCCGGTCCTCCCCGAACGTCCGCAGGCCGTAGATGAGTCCGGCGGTGAACGCATCCCCGGCCCCCATTCGGTCCACTATCGGGAGAATCTCGTAGACGGGTGCGGTGTAGAAACCGTCGGGCTCCCAGAGGGTTGCCGTCCAGGTGTGGTGACTGGCGGAGCGGACTTCGCGCCGGGTGATGGCAATCAGCCGCAGGGTGGAGAACCGGCGGGCCAGTTCGCCGCTCATGGCCCGGCTTCCCTCCGCTCCCTCCCCGGCGTCCAGGCCGAAGACGGCGGCCAGACTCCCCGGATTGCCGATGAGCACGTCGCAGAGGGAGACCAGTTCGGTCATCACCTCCGCGGGAGAGCGCCCCCAGTCCCACAGCCGCCCCCGGTAGTTCAGGTCGCAGGAGACGGTGAGCCCCGCCGCCCGCGCCGCCCGTACCGCCTCCCGGCAGGTCCCGGCGGCGGGGGCGGAGACCGCCGGGGAGATGCCGCTCCAGTGGAACCAGGCGGCGTCGGCGAAGACCTCCGACCAGGGAACGGTCCCCGGTTCCAGCGTGGCGAAGGCGGAGTGGGCGCGGTCGTAGAGGACGGTGTCGGGCCGGTGCGCGGCCCCCCGTTCGTAGAAGTAAAGCCCCAGACGCCCGCCGCCCCAGACCACGTGCTCCAGGCCGACGCCGAACTGACGCAGGAAGCGGGCGCAGGCCTGCCCCAGTTCGTTTTCGGGCAGCGCGGTGACATGCTCCACTGGCACCCCCCACCGGGCCAGCGCCACCGCGACGTTGGCCTCGCTGCCGCCGAAGGTGACCTCCAGCGCGCGGGCCTGCCCCAGGCGCAACCGTCCCGGCGGGGAGAGCCGCATCATCACCTCGCCGAAGGTCACCACCTTGCCCGGCCGTTCAGGTTTCATCCTCCGTCCACCCCAATTCGCGCGAAATCTGCCGGGCCGTCGCCTGGACCAGCGGGATCAGTTCCCGGATGCGCTCGTCGGTCAGGTAGATGACCGCGCTGGAGATGCTGACGGCCGCCACCCCCCGCCCGGCCCCGTCCCGCACCGGCGCGGCGACACAGCGGATGCCCGGCTCGTTCTCCTCCAGGTCCAGCGCATACCCCTGCCGCGCGACGCGCGCGATTTCCTCCAGAAACCGGTCGGGCTCGGCGATGGTGCGCTCCGTCCGCCGAAGGCCCGGGACAAAGGCCCTCATCCACTCCTCCGGCGGCAACGTGGAGACCAGTGCCTTGCCCAGGGCGGTGGACTGGGCCGGTACCCGCGCGCCGATGTACGAAGCCATTTGCAGTTCCCGCTTCCCCGGCACTTTGTCAATATAGACGACTTCGGTCCCGTCCAGGACGCCCAGGTGGACCGTCTCGCGGGTGGCCCCGGACAATTGTTCCAGGTAGGGACGGGCCAGCGAGGGCAGGTGCAGCCCGGCGTGGGCGCGGAAGCCCAGTTCTATCAGCCGGGGCCCCAGGCGGTACCCGGCCCGGGGGGAGTGGCGCAGGTATCCGGCCCGGACCAGGGTGCTCAGCAGGCGGTGGGCCGTGCTGCGGCTGAGGCCGACGCGGGCGCTCAAACCCTCCAGATCGTGGACCCCCTCCGCCACGGCCTCCAGAAGCGCCAGTGCCCGCAGAACCGTCTGTGCGGTCTCCATATTCACGCTTCACGTTTCACGTTTCACGCTTCGCGCATCGCGTCATACGTATCCAGCACCGCCTCCACGTTCCCCCAGCGGGGCTCCCACCCCAGCACCCGGCGGGCTTTGGAGATGTCAAACACGTAGTCGGCGATGGCGATGGCGACATGTTCCGGCTCCAGCGGCGCCTTGCCGAACGGGCGCAGCAGGGCAATCGCCAGCCGCGCCAGCCACACCGGGATGGCCTGGATTCTGGACGGGGAACCGGTGCGGGCGATGACCGTCTCCACCATTTCGCGGATGGGCGGGACATCGGCGCTGCCGATATGGAAGACCTCGCCCACCGCGGCGGGGTGATCGGCGACCAGCAGGCAGGCGGAGACGACATCCTCGGCGTGGACGAACTGGAAGCGGTTGCGGCCGTCGCCCAGAAGGGTCACCGGCCTGCCGTCCCGGATGGCGGCCATGAGGCCCACCAGGAACGGCTCCTCCAGCCCCGGCCCGACGATGGTCGGCGGCCGCAGGATGACCACCTCCAGCCCCTGGGCCGCCGCCTCCCGGCAGAGGGCTTCGGCGGCGATTTTGTTGCGCCCGTACTCCCCCAGCGGGGCCAGCGGGCCGTCCTCCGGGCAAGGGACGACGGCGGGCACACCGAAGACCTCCACGCTGGAAAGGAAGACGACCCGGCGGACCCCGGCGGTGCGGGCGGCGTCCAGCACGTTCTTCGTCCCGCCCACGTTGACCGCCCGCATGGTCTCCGGATCGGCCCGACGCTGCGGGATGAGCGCGGCCAGGTGGTGGACGACTTCCACGCCCGTACAGGCCCGTCGCACCGCATCGGCATCCCGGATGTCGGCGACAATCCACTCTACCTCCGGGCCGGCGTCGTCGGGGCGGTGCAGGTCCAGCGCGCGCACTCCCTCTCCCCGCGCCCGCAGGCCGCGCACCAGATACCGGCCCAGAAAACCGGCGGCTCCAGTCACCAGATGAAGGGCCATTTCACCACCTCGCTTTCGTATAGATCGGCTCCCGACGTGGCTGGGTGGCCTGCGCGGCGATGTACCACTCGTATATCTGGTTGTACAGGGCCAGTTTGTCCGGGTCCAGTTTGACCCCCAGGCCCGGCCCCGGCGGGACGCGGATGGCGCCGTCCTCGTAGGGGAGCGGCCCGCCCTGAATCACGTCGTCCTTCAGGTAGTGGTAGTGGACGTCGGGCGCGTGGTGGATGCTGGGGAGCGACGCGGCCAGGTGGAGCACCGCCGCCAGGGAGACACCGAACTCGGTACCGGAGTGCATGCCCATATCCAGCCCGAAGGTCTCGCAGAGTTGGGCCAGGGCACGGGTGGCCCGCAACCCGCCGTACCAGTGCGGGTCCGCCAGCACCACATCCACCGCGTCCAGGAGCGTCGCCGGGGCGATGTCCTCGTAGCCGAAGCAGGCCATGTTGGACGCCAGCGGCATCCAGGGGGCCAGCCGCTTCAGTTTCGCCATTCCGGAAAGGCCCCAGACCGGGTCCTCCAGATACTCCAGGCCGCAATCGGCCAGTTCGCGGGCGATGCGGACCGCCGTGGTCAGCGCCCAGGAACTGTTGGGGTCCAGCCGGATGGGGACGTCGGGGAAGCGCTCCCGCAGGTGGCGCACCGTCTCCGCCTCCAGGTGGGGGGGGTAGACGCCGCCCTTGAATTTGATGGCCCGGCAACCCTTCCCCTCCACCAGTTCGGCGCATTTGGCCACAATCCGGGCGTCTGCCTCCTCCCAGGGGAGCAGTTCCTCTCCGCCGGGCGGCGTCTCGTAGAAAATGTAGGCCGAGACCGGCACCCGGTCCCGCATCTGCCCGCCCAGCAGGTCGCAGACGGGCCGCCCCACCGCCTGCCCCTGGATGTCCAGACAGGCGAACTCAATGGCCGCGTAGGCGTTGATCAGATTGGGGCCGAACATGCGGACGTAGAAGGGGTTGGAGACCTTCCAGCGCAGCCGTTCCAGGTTGAAGGGGTCCTCGCCCAGGATGAGCATTTTGCAGGAGCGGAGCACCTCTTCCATTTGACGGCCGCTGGGGGTGAGCGTCGTCTCGCCCAGCCCGACCAGTCCCTCATCGGTAACGACCTGGATGATGGCCCGCCCGAAGCCCAGGTGGACGCCCCAGGCGTGGGCCAGCGGCACCTCCAGCGGGATGGCGACAGGGGTGACGATCAGGTCGGTGATTTTCATTCAGCCCTCCCGTCAGAACCGCCCGTACTTCAGGAAGACGTTGAGCGGATGCTCGCCGGCGCGCAGTTCCTCCCAGATTTTCCGCTCCGTCTCCATGACCTTTTCGGCCTCCAGCAGGACCTCCACGGCCAGGTCCTGGGGGATGACGACCACGCCGTTGGCGTCGCCGACCACCCAATCGCCGGGGCGGATGTGGACGTCGCCGATGCGGATGGGGACGTTGATCTCCACGTAGCGCCAGCGGCCGCGGATGTCGGCGGGGGTCTTGTAGCGGGCAAAGACGGGGAAGTCCAGTTCCACGATGGCCTCCACGTCCCGCACGCCGCCGTCTATGACCGCGCCGCCGCAGCCTTTGGCCTTCGTCGTCGTGCTGATCATCTCCCCCCAGTGGGCGGTGCCGGGGTCGCTGGAGGTGTCAAAGACCACCACCTGGCCCGGCTGAAGGGCGGCGTAGGCCTCCACCGCCACCTGGAGATACTCGTCCTTGTGGATGACCGTCGGGGTGCCCTTGACGGTCAGGGACGGCCCGGCGACCCGCATCCCCGGCGCGATGGCCTGAATCTGGGGCGGGAGAATCTGGTGGAAGAGCCCCTTCTGGTCCAGGATGTCGGCGATGGCGGGGGTGCGCACCTGCTTGTAGCGCGCGATCATCTCTTCCAGGGGGATTTCGGTTGTGGTCATTTTGTGCCTCCTTCACATTTCACGTTTCACGTTTCACGTTTTACGTATTGCGCATTCCGTGGGCCGGCCCGGTTCCAGTATCTGGACGTCCAGACCCTCTGACCGGAGCGCGGCGGCCCAATCCGCCAGCGCGGCCTGCACCCGGTCGGCGTTCCCCATTTCTATCCGGATACCGGCCCTCCGGTCCAGCCACTTCCCCGCGCAGTGCAGGTGCAGGGGGACGGTCCAGCGGGGCCGGAGGGCGCGGGCCAGGGCGGCGGCCTCCGGCAAGGACATGCCGTCGTCCCCGAAGAGGGGGTAGTGGGCGCAGGCGGCCTGGACCAGGGCCACATCCAGAGGGAAGGGTGCGAGCGCAGACCGGAGCGTAGGGGTCCAGCGGGTGTCGCCGCTGAAGTAGACGCTGTGGCTGCCGATGACGACGAACCCCACCGCGTCGGGGGCCAGGGGGTGTTCGGCGGGGACGGCGTGGATGGTGAGGGGACCCAGAGTGGCCGTTTCGCCGGCCCGGAGGGGGATCACCTCCCGCACTCCGGCCCGCCGGGCTTGTTGGGCGGCCTTCCGGGAGCCGACGACGGCGCACCCCAGCCGCCGGGCCAGCGCCAGCGCGGGCTCATCCAGATGGTCTATGTGGTTATGGGAGACCAGCACCGCGTCCAGGGCGGTCATTTCCTCCGGGGCGAGGGCGGGTGGAAGGACGCGGGGGGCCAATTGGCGTTCCAGCCAGGTGCGCGGGCCGAACCAGGGGTCGGTGAGGAGCGATAGCCCGTCCAGTTCTATGCGCACGGTCATATGGCCGATGAGGGTCAGGCGCATGGTCGGCCTCCTTTCCCCGGCATTGGAGGTCCCGAAAAGTGGGAATTGATTTCACTAAGTGGGATTATAACTCAGAATGCGGATTTGTCAAGGGGGGATGCAACGGTTCAGGCTTGACATCTGGCTGTTTGCAGGGATAATAAATTACCTCCTGCGGTAACTATCTGTGCCGACTAAAGTTGCCCTTTCCGGGCCTTTGGCCAGCGGTCGGCCTTCGCTGACCCTCATTCCACCCTTAGCGGCGCCTCGGGCGAAGGCCCCCCGGCCCCACGTGGCGAGGCCCCTTGGGCTGGAGCCCTGAGGCCTCGGGGCCAAAGGCTCGGGCTGAGGGCACTGATCTTCATCGGTCCGCCGGAGCGGCTGGACGATGTCGCCGAGGCGCTGCGAGGTGACGGAGGGGTGTAGTATCATTCTGTCGCGAGGACGTCATTGCGAGCCGCCGCAGGCGGCGAAGCAATCTCCCCCCGGCTCGTGGAGATTGCTCTGCGGTGCGTTCTGAGAAACCCAAAGGATGAGGAACTATGGAAGCCAACGTCAAACTGGGCCGGATTCTGGGCATTCCCGTGGGGCTCCACGTCAGTTGGTTCCTGGTCTTCGGACTGGTGACCTGGTCGCTGGCCGTCGGGTACTTTCCCGCCGAATACCCCGCTCTGCCCCGGAGCGCCTGCTGGCTTCTGGGTGCAGTGACCAGCCTGCTCTTCTTCGGGTCGGTCCTGGTCCATGAACTCAGCCACTCGGTCGTCGCCCTGCGCAACCGCATCCCCGTCCAGGGCATCACCCTGTTCATCTTCGGCGGGGTGACGCAGATCACCCGGGAGCCGCAGGACGCGGGCACGGAGTTCCGCGTGGCGATGCGACGGGCGGGGCGGCCTGCGGTGTGGGCCGGCGTCCTGGGCGTCTTTTTCCCTATCGCCATGGGGCTGGGGTGTCTCTCCTGTTTGGTTTCAGCCTGCTGGAGGGGACTCTCATCGGCCTGATGCTGGCCGCCACCAGCGTCAGCATCTCGGCCCAGACAATGATAGAACTGGGCGTCCTGCGGAGCCGGGTAGGGGTCGCGCTCCTGGGCGCGGCCGTGGTGGACGACATTCTGGTCATCCTGCTGGTCTCCGTCACCAGCGCGCTGACCGGTGAGGGGAGCAACTTCTGGCACATCCTCTGGGTCCTGGCGCGGATGTTGCTCTTCCTGGGGATTGCCATCTGGATGGGGGCGCGTGTGATCCCGCGCCCGCCGGTCCGGGTGGAGCGGCTCCCCATCACCGTCGTTCGGGATGAGGAGACCGTGGAGCGGGTGATTGCGGCAACCCAGGAGGTGACGGGCGACCTCAACCTGCACCATACGGGGATTCTCTTCGTCGTTCCGGTAACCCGCGTCCTGGGGCTGGAGCGGAAGTGAATTTGACAAAAAGGCCAGATTGGGGTATACTTGCCAGCGGTTGGGACTTGACCCTGTGGATGGGTGGTGGTATAATTTTTCTGCCGGCGTAGCTCAATCGGCAGAGCATCCGCCTTGTAAGCGGAAGTGTGCGGGTTCAAGTCCCGCCGTCGGCTTGATGGGTCGGTGGCCCGAGCGGCAAAGGGGGCGGACTGTAAATCCGCTGGCTCAGCCTTCGCAGGTTCGAGTCCTGCCCGGCCCACTGTGGGCCCACGTAGCTCAATCGGCAGAGCACACCCTTGGTAAGGGTGTGGTTATGGGTTCAATTCCCATCGTGGGCTCCTGAGGAATATTGCTGGATATGATCAACGGATAGCGGAAAGTCGCTGATTCGGGCGCTGGAGCGTGCTGGTTTCGTAAGGAAACGGCAAACAGGCAGTCACCTGCATATGTGGCGAGAGACCGACAGGAAGCGCGTGACTATCCCCGTTCACAAAGGGAAGATTGTGCCGCCGGGAACATTGCGTGCCATTCTTCGTGATGCTGACATCAGTGTTGAAGAGTTTCGCAAATTGCTTTAGCAACGCCGTTGTAGGTACAACCTGTTAGGCCATCCAATTCGCTACACTTCACACTTCGGGGATTTTTATGGCAAAGAAGGGCAAGGCGATTCGGTTGACGATTACTCTGGCCTGTACAGAGTGTAAAGAACAGAATTACACCACCGAGAAGAATCGGCGGAACGATCCATCGCGGCTGGAACTGCGCAAGTTCTGCCCGCGTTGCCGCAAGCATACGCTCCATCGGGAGACCAAGTAGGGGCAGGCCTCGCGCCTGCCCGCAGGCCCTGCGCCTGCCCGCAGACCTGGCGCCGATCCCTGTTGGGCGACCGGAGGGGTTGCCCAACGACCGGTAAACCGCAGGGGGTTAGCTCAATAAGGCAGAGCAGCGGTCTCCAAAACCGCAGGCTGCGGGTTCAAGTCCCGCACCCCCTGCCTGCTGGTTTTCAAGACACCGCCCATCCCGGCGGTGTCTTGAAATGTTAGGCAAATGAGTTTCTGGACGGGCATCACGGGCCGCGAGCAGATTATGCCGGAGGACGGTTCATCGTGAAAAAAGAAAACGCACTGGTCCGCTACTTCCGGGAGACCCGGGTGGAGGTCAAACGGGTCCGCTGGCCCACCCGGGAGGAGACCTGGCGGCTGACCCGGATCGTCCTGGTGGTCACCGTCACCATGGCCCTTTTCCTCTGGCTGATGGATGTTCTCTTCTCCTGGTGGCTGCGGGGCATCATAGAGAGTGACCCCGTGCGGATCGCAATGGGCCTGCTGGTGCTGGTGGGAGGGATTGTCGTCGGGGTCATCCTGGGGCGACAGCAGGAGTAGCGGTGGCGGAAAGGTAGAGAGGGATGGACCAGGAAGACCGCCTGGAAACTCTGGAACAGGACGCGGAGGAACAGGAGCGGACGGAGGCCTTGAGGCCTGCCGGGTCCTCAAGACCGCGCAGGTCTGGCGGGCCGTCCGCGCCGGATGCGGACTTGCCGGATACATTCGCGGTTGCCAGCCGGGCAGACACGCCGTCCGACCCAACCGCCGAACCGACGGACGAGCGGGCCTGGTACGTGATTCACTGCTACTCCGGCTACGAGAACAAGGTCAAGCACAACCTGGAGCAGCGCATTGAGACGATGCGCATGCAGGATAAAATCTTCCAGGTGGTCATCCCGACCGAGGAAGAGATTGAGGTCAAGGACGGCAAGCGGCGCACGGTAGAACGCCGGGTGTTTCCCGGGTACGTCCTGGTCCAGATGATTCTGGATGATGAGTCATGGTCGGTGGTCCGCAACACTCCCGGAGTGACCGGCTTTGTCGGGATGGGCAACCGTCCGACACCGCTGCGCCCGGAAGAGGTGCAGGCGATTATGAAGCGGATGGAGGCCGAGGCACCCCGGGTCAAGGTGACCTATAAGGCCGGCCAGAAGGTGCGCATCATAGATGGCCCGTTCCGCGACTTCATCGGTGTGGTGGATACGATTGACGAAGAGCGGACCAAGGTGCGGGTCCTGGTCTCCTTCTTCGGACGGGATACGCCGGTGGAACTGGACTTCCTGCAGGTAGAGCGGGTGTAGCAGCAGATTGCAAATTGCAGATTGGTTGGGAGAGCGCAGATGAAGAAAATCAAAGCAGTGGTGAAATTGCAGATTGAGGCCGGGAAGGCGAATCCGGCGCCGCCTGTGGGGCCGGCGCTGGCCCAGTACGGCATCAACCTGATGCAGTTCTGCAAGGAGTATAACGCCCGCACGGCATCTATGGCGGGCAACATCATCCCGGCGGAAGTGACCATTTATCAGGATGGGTCCTTCACCTTCGTGCTGAAGACGCCGCCCACGCCGGACCTTCTCCGTAAGGCCGCCGGAGTGGAGAAGGGCTCCTCTGAGCCGAACCGCAGCAAAGTCGGGCGTATCACCCGTGCCCAGTTGCGGGAGATTGCCCAGATGAAGATGCGGGACCTGAATGCCGTGGACCTGGAAGGCGCGATGCGCCAGATTGAGGGGACGGCGCGCAGTATGGGGATTGAGATTGTGGATTAACCTGCCCGGTGGGAGGGCGATGCCCGTTATTTACCACAAGGAGGTCATATGCCGAAGAGAGGAAAGAAGTACCTGGAAGCGCTGAAAAAGGTGGACCGCAACCGCCTGTACTCTCCTCAGGAGGCGGTCCAACTGGTCAAAGAGACTTCGTATGCCGAGTTTGACGCTTCGGTGGATGTCCACATCCGGCTGGGGGTGGACCCCCGCCATGCGGACCAGCAGGTACGGGGGGTGGTCCTGCTCCCCCACGGCCTGGGCAAGACGGTGCGGGTGCTGGTTTTCGCGGCCGGCGACGCTGCACGGATTGCCGAAGCCGCCGGAGCGGATTACGTCATCTCCGACGACGAAGGAATCAAGAAGATTCAGGACGGCTGGACGGATTTTGACATCGCCATCGCGGTGCCGGATATGATGGGGAAGGTGGGCCGCCTGGGCCGTATCCTGGGCCCGCGCGGCCTGATGCCCAACCCGAAGACCGGCACGGTGGTCCCGCCGGAGGACCTGCCGCGCGTCATCCAGGAAGCGAAGGCGGGTCGCGCCGAGTTCCGTGTGGATAAGACTGCCAACCTGCATATCCCCATCGGCCGGGTCAGTTTCTCCAGCCAGGCGCTTCTGGAGAATCTGGCCGCCGCGATGGACGCGGTCAAAAAGGCCCGCCCCACCGCCGCCAAAGGCACCTACATCCGCAAGGTCACTCTGGCGTCCTCTATGGGGCCGGGGATCAAAGTGGACCCGGCGGCCGCACAGGCGCTGGAGACGGCATAAGCGGATTGCAATTGCGATAGCGATACACGATCAACCCACAGGGCCGAAGACAGCAGGCGCGCCGAGCGGCGCTGAAAGTTGCCTGCCGAGGCTGGAGAGAGAGTGTCCGTTCCCTTACCGGGCGATGGTTGTCCATGCCCGGTGAGGCAGTCTCCCCCGCGTCGGCTGGCGCGGGGGAGTTTTTTTATCCACAATGGAAGGAGGTGATGTCGGGTGGCCATAACCAGAGCCCAAAAAGCGGAGCGGGTGGAGCAGTACCTGGAGCACCTGCAGGAGAGCCAAGGGCTCATCCTGACCGACTATCGGGGCCTGCGGGTGGCGGAGGTAGAAGAATTGCGCCGGTCGCTGCGAGGCGCCCAGGCGACATACCAGGTGGTCAAGAACCGCCTCCTGCTCCTGGCCCTCCAGCAGATGGGGCTGACGATGCCGCAGGAATGGCTGGAGGGTCCGGTGGCGGTGGCGTTCTGCCACGGTGAGATGCCAGCAGTGGCGAAAGTGCTCCAGGACTTCGCGAAAGGTCACGAGAAGTTCGCCGTCAAAGGCGGCCTGCTGGGCAAGACGCCGATCACGGCCGCGCAGGTGAACGCCCTGGCCAATCTCCCGCCGAAGGAAACCGTGCTGGCCCAGGTCCTGGGCACCATTAACGCGCCGGCGTCCCAGGTAGTCGGTGTCGTGGCCAGCGGAATCCGGCAGGTGCTGAACGTGCTGCAGGCGTATGTGGATAAACTGGAGGGGAAGACGGCCCCCCAGGCTGCGTAGTGAAACGTAAAAAGTGAAACGTGAAAAGGAGGAAAGAATGGCCGATTTGCAGAAACTGGTGGAGGAAATCAGTCAACTGACGCTTCTGGAAGCCGCCGAACTGGTGAAGATGCTGGAGGAGAAACTGGGCGTGACCGCCGCGGCGCCGGTGGCGGTGGCGGCGATGCCCGCTGCCGCGGCTGCCGCTCCTGCCGAGCCAGCGGAGGAGAAGACCGAGTTCACCGTTGTGCTCAAGGAGGTCGGCGAGAAGAAGATTGAGGTCATCAAGGTGGTGCGGAAACTGACCAACCTGGGTCTCAAGGAAGCCAAGGACCTGGTGGAGAGCGCCCCGGCGACGGTACTGGAGGCTGTCCCGAAGGAGGCGGCGGAGAGCGCCAAGGCGGAACTGGAAGCGGTCGGCGCCAAAGTGGAAATCAAATAGCGGATGTTGGGGCGGCGGCCAAACGCCGCCGCCCCCACAATATACACTGGCCCGGTACCACTTCTGGGACCACGCGGTAAATGCGAAGGCCGGGGTCAAGAGCACGTTTACGGGCACGGGG
>JBBIKR010000100.1:0-14077 GCA_037445395.1 Thermoflexales bacterium | reverse complement strand
AATCAGCCCTATGGTAAACCATCGGGCGATTTTCCCGACAAAATTGGAACACCCCCACCGAAAACCGGCCTGTTGGCAGCATTAACTTGATGCCAATGGAGTGGGGTGAGGCCCACCCCTCCCCTCACTCCACGTAGAAAATCAGGGTGAGTTGCCCCAGCCGGATCAGGTCCCCGTGATTCAGGCGGGCCGGCTGACCGGGGGAGAGACGGTTCTCGTTCAGGAAGGTCCCGTTGGTGCTCTGCAGGTCTTCCAGGAACCATCCTTCCGGTCGGCAATGGAGACGGGCGTGGCGGCGGGAGACGCCGGCCATACCGGCCCCGTACGGTTCCAGGTCCACGTCGGGCGGGGGAAGCGCCGTCAGCGTAGTACGGCCCAGGACGATCTCCGAACCGGGCGGGATGGGAATGGTGGCCCCGGTCTCCACCACACAGAGGCGCGGGCCGGTCATCGGCCGGAGCCGCTCCAGACGGATGGTCGTTCCCGGGGACACCGACGATGGAGGAACCGATGGGGTCACGCCAGCCGCCGGGCGAAGGCGGAGCAGTTCGTCCACCATCGCGTGCATGGTCGGGTAGCGGTCGGCCGGATCCCGGGCCAGCGCCCGCATGATGATGGCCTCCAGTGCCGGGGAGAGGGAAGGAAGGAAATAACGGGGTGGGATGGGGGGCTCCCGCAGCCGACAGAGCATCGCTTCCAGTGGTGTGGGCGCCCGGAAGGGGAGTTGCCCGGTCAGCAATTCGTAGAGCATGACCCCCAGGCTGTAGATGTCGCTGCGGAAGTCTACCGGGTCCCCTCTCACCTGCTCCGGGGAAAGGTACGCCGGTGTGCCGATGCTGATGCCGGGGCGGGTGACAAGTTCCGGACGGCTGAGCCGTTTGACCAGGCCGAAATCGGCCAGGAGCGGCCAGTCGGGGCGGGCCAGGAGGATGTTGGCCGGTTTCACATCCCGGTGGACGATGCCCTGATCGTGGGCGTAGGCCAGCGCCTGCCCGACCGGGATCACCCACCGGGCAACCTCCGGCCAGGGGATGGGTTGCCCGGTCATGCGGGCCCTCAACGAACCGCCGGGGACGTATTCCATCACAATGTAGGCGGTGTTGGAGACCTCCCCGTAGTCGTAGATGGTGAGGATGTTGGGGTGACGAAGGGCGGCAATGGCCCGCGCTTCCTGCTGGAACCGCTGGAGGAACTCCTGCCGGTCGTCGGCCTCGGCGATGCGGAGGATTTTTACCGCGACCCATCGCTCCAGGTGGGGCTGATAGGCGCGGTAGACCACCGCCATCCGGCCCTCACCGATTTTCTCTACAATCTGACATCCGCCCAGAACCTGACCGATCCAGTCCATAAGATAAACCACGGATTACACGGATTACACGGATTGTACGGAATCCATGAATGGCACGAAGATGGATGATCCTTCATGAACTTCGTGTCCTTCGTGGATCATCTGCGCACCAGCACGTACCGGCCGCGGGTGGTGGGAGAGGTCGCGGTGTAGAGATACGTCGCCGGGCCGACAATCAGCAGGTCCCCATGGCCCACTCCGATGTTGCCGGGCAGGTCCATCAGAATGGGGTTGCCCGGATACTTCTCCCACGGCCCGTCTATCACCGGTCCGACGCTGCGGGCCAATCCCAGTCCGAACTGGTTGTCGCCCGGGTCGTGAATGCCAGGCCCTCGCACGCCCTCGTACACCATATAGTACCGGTCCCCCACCCGGACCACATCGGCGGAGGAGATGGTACGGAATTCAAAGTAAGGATTGGCGGCTGGCCCCCAGGCATCCAGTGGGCCGTAACCGTTCTCCGCACCAAAGAGGGGGTTGGAGGCACAGCGTCGGAGCCCGGCGGGCCCCGCCGAACTTATCCCCCACCAGGCACCCCATATGCCCGGGCGAGCGCCCCAGTCCGACGAAGACGTACAGCCTGGAACCCTCCACATATATCCCCGGCGGCGCGCCCGCCAGACAATTCCCGTATTCCGCTTCATTTGCGATGTACGGATGGGTGCCCACCCGCTCCTCCGGCCGGGAGCAGTTCGGAAGCCAGCCAGTTCTGGGAATCCCGACGGCCGCCGTCCAGTGAAGGCCATCAGGGGAAGTCCGCAGATAGACGGCGCCTGCCGTCTCGTAGACCATATACACACGGCTACGGTCAAAAAATACCCGCGGGTACTGTTGTTGCCAGACGTGGTCGCGCCAGTAGTCGCAGGGACAGGTGCGGCAGGGGAAAAGGCAGACGGGCTCCTCCAGAACGAAATGGCGTCCCCCGTCGTAACTTTTCCAGAGAGTGACGCAGCCGGGGAACGGCGCCGGGTTCCCACACCGGTCCCGCACTCCGGCGGAGTCAAAACTGGCATGCAGGTATGACCAGAACTCCATCCCGCCCCGATAGACCGTATCCGACTCCCCCATCGGCAGGCCCGTGTCCCATACCTCCAGAACCCACTCGGCCTTCCCGTCCCAGAAATCATCCAGGGTGGCGAACTCCCGCCCCGGTGGGGGCACGATGACCTCGGGGGGAGGCGTCGGCGAGGGCGTGGGCGAAGGGACCCGCCGGGGAGTGACCGTCGCGCGCGGGGTGGCCCGGGGAGTCGGAGTTGCCCCGGGCGTGGGAGACGGAGTCTGCCGGGAAGGACGAAGCACCGTTGTCGGGGAAGGGGGAAGGCGAACGGTAAAGACCATCGCCATTTCCCCGGCATACCTCACGACATCTCCAAGCAGGAGGGCGACGAACATCCACAGAGTCCAGAGACCTGCCCCGCAGAGGACCTTCCATCTCATGGCATATCACCCGAAAATGTCAACCGATTTTGAACCACCCCTTTCGCGCCTTTCGCGCCTTTCGTGCCTTTCGCGTCTTTCGCGTCTTTCGCGTCTTTCGCGCCTTTCGTGTCTTTCGCGCTCTTCAGTTATCGGTACTCGGTGACGATGCGGTCCGCCTCCACCGTCAGGGAGGTCATACGAACCGGTGAGGCCTGCCAGGCCCGCTGCAGCCCCCGGTTGATCCCGCCGGAGAGGATGCCCCCCACGATGACCAGTGGGACGTCGTTCAGCCGTTCCACGATGATGACCGGCGCTCCGTTGCGGGCCGTCAGCCGTCCGGAGAGGCGGAACCCCCAGCGGTCACCGGAGACCGTGAGGACGGCCCGGTTCGGCGGCTGAAAGTCCACCGTCATCTCCTGAACGACTCCCAGCATGTACGGCTCCATCGCAACGGCCATCCCATCGTTGAAATCCCGTTCGGTCAGGATGGATACGCCGGGCGGGGTTTCGCTCAGTCCCCAGTCCACGTTGGCGAGGACGTACTGGGCAACGAGAGAAAGGACCAGGGTGCCGACCAGGCCCAGAACAACCGCCGTGACGAGCAGGGCCAGGAAGATGTTCAGGATCAATCCCAGCAGGCCCCGGGTGACCCGGGCCGCGATGCGCAGCGGTGTGGTGGGACGGGAGGCGGGGACGGCCGCGGCACCGGGCATCACCGCCGTCCCGGTGCGGCCGCTGCGCTGGACGGTGGGAAGCCGCAGGCGGCGGTGGGTGGTCTTCTCCAGCGCTTCCCGGAAGGCCCGCGCGGAGGGGTAGCGGGCCGCCGGGTCCAACTGAACTGCCCGCATCACCACCGCGGAGAGGGCCGGGGAGACGGCCCGGTTCAACTGGTGGGGCGGCGTGAAGGTAAAGGGATGCGCCGTGGGATCGTCACCGGTCAGCAACTCGTGGAGGGTGACACCCAGCGCGTAGAGGTCGGAGCGGGGTGTGGTCTGCCCCTGGCCGGCATACTGCTCCGGCGGGGCATAACCGGCCGTTCCCATCTTGAGGGTATCCGTCCGCTTGCCTGGGTCAAAGAGACGGGCCACCCCAAAGTCTATCAGTTTCACCTCTCCCCGCGGCGTGACCATCACGTTGGCCGGCTTCATGTCCCGGAAGATGACGGGCGGGTTCTGGCTATGCAGGTACTCCAGGACGTTGCACAACTGAACGCCCCACCCCACCACCTCCTCGGGCGGCAGTCCCTGAGGGGAACGGTGCAATCTATCGGCCAGGGTTTCCCCTTCAATGTAGTCCATCACCAGGTAGAACTGGCCATTTTCCTCAAAGGAATCGTAGACGTTGGGCAGATTGGGATGGCTCAGGTGGGCCAGAATGGCCGCTTCGCGCTGGAACTGCTCGGCGGCCTGCATCTGCTCCTCCGGGGCGGCGTGGGGGTCGGGGAGGAGTTCCTTGACCGCGCAGGGCTTGTCGGCCAGCCGGGTGTCCTCGGCCAGGTAAACCGTCCCCATCCCTCCACCCCCCAGGGCGCGGACAATCCGGTAGCGATTCTGCAGCATCTGCCCGGGAGAAAGCATAGCCACCTCCTTCAGGCTCTCCGAAGAACTGTCCGTCCGGATAAAAAGGCCAGCCCTTCCATCAGCAGTCCACCGACCAGCGCGGCCAGGAAGAGGGAACCGAGACCGGTGTCGGCGGGAGTGCGCATCCAGGCAACGGCGGCGCCGAGGGTAAGGGCCAGGACATGAGCCAGGCCCGCCAGGCCCGGACGTCGCCCCACCGCGGCGTAGACGAAGGGAGCGATGGGGGCATAGAAGGACACATAGTTGACCACGAAGGGCATCCGGGCCACCACCGGAGCCAGCGACCAGGCCAGCAGACCGGTGGCAAGGAGGACGCCGATCAGGAGCGCGGCCTGCTGAATGGGAGTCATGCGGCGGGTCAGGCTACGGGTCAGGGCCACCAGGCGCTGGGTGGGCCGCCGGGAAGCGCCCATAGCGGCGGTACTTTCGGGCCGGGCCACGGCCTGGAACAGAAGGTCTCCCCCAAACCATCCCACCGCGCCCAGGATCAGGGCGGATACGGAGCGCCAGAAGTAGATGGTGGGCGTCATCCAGCGCGCGAAGAGAAGCATCTGGATCACCAGGACACCGATGAGGGCCATCACCATCGCCGTCGCCATCTCCAGCGGCCAGCGGACATCGCGCGAGATGGAAACGGGGCGAGAACCCCCCACAGGGCCGCTTCCTGGGACGGAGGAAGTCGCAATCGGTGACTGGATGTGCACGGGGCCGATCCCGAGGGCCTGCTGGAGCGCGGCCTGCATCTGGCGGCTGTCGGCGAAGCGCCGGTTCGGGTCCAGTTCCATCGCCCGCAGGATGACGGCCGCCAGTTGCGGGGAGACCTGGGAGCCGCGGGGCGGCGGGAGGGAAACTTGATGGGCCCACCGGTCCATTGCGGAGGGGGGCTCCTGCCCGGTCAGGGCGTAGTAGAGCGTGGCGCCCAGGCTGTAGAGGTCGGAACAGGGGCTGGTGTGATGCCCACCCAGATGGAAGTGTTCGGGGGAGGCGTACTCGTACGTCCCCATCCCCCGCACGATGGACTGCGTCTCCGGCCGTCGGGGGTCCCAGAATTTGACCAGCCCGAAGTCCACCAGCACCGCCCGTTCGCCCGCGGTGATGATCACATTCTGGGGCTTGATGTCCCGGTGGAGGATGCCCCGGGCGTGGCAGAGGGCCAGAGCGTCCAGCAACTGAATCCCCCACTGCCCAACCTGGACGGAGGGCAGGGGGCCCTGACGGAGGACCCGTTGCTCCAGGTTCTCCCCTTCTATGAAATCCATCACCAGATAGGAGCATCCGCCCCATTCAAAGAAGTCCGTCACCCGGGGGAGATGGGGGTGCGAAAGTCCGGCCAGGGCCCGGGCTTCGTGGTGGAACTGGGCGCGCAACTGGGCCAGGGTGTGGGGGTCTATGCCCGGCTGCGGGACCATCTCCTTCACGGCGACCGGGACGTTGAGGGTCAGGTCCCAGGCGCGGTAGACAGCACCCATCCCGCCCTTCCCAATCAGACGGGCGATCCGGTAGCGGTTATGGACGATCTGACCCGGCGCAAGGGGCATCCTTCCTCCAGTTGCGTCAGATTTTTCACCACGAAGACACGAAGGCACGAAGAGTGAACAAAAAACTTCGTGTCCTGGTGTCTTTGTGGTTTTTGATTATGGCGACGTGGGCCCGGAGGCGGGTGTCCAGGGCGCGGTAGACGGCGCCCATCCCGCCCTGGCCCAGGAGGGAGAGACTCTGGTAGCGGTTCTGGAGCACCTGACCGGGAACCAGGGGCATAACAGCACCTCCTGTTCTTGCGAAAAATATATTCTTTACTCCATCTCCACCACAATCACCGCAATATTATCTTCTCCGCCGGCCCGGTTGGCAGCTTCTACCAGCGCGTCGCAGGCCTGCTGGGGGGTACGGGCGCTCTCCACGATGTGCCGAATCTGATCGTCGGGGACCATCTCCCAGAGGCCATCGCTGCAGAGAATCAGCCGGTCTCCTTTCCGGAGCGGTCGGGTGAAGAGGTCCACCTCCACGTTCGGCTGTTGCCCCAGGCTGCGGTAGATTTCGTTGCGCCGGGGATGGGTACGAATCTGCTCCGGCCGGATGATACCCACCTCGGCCAGTCGGGCCACCAGGGAGTGGTCCCGGGTGACCTGCTCCAGGCGGCCATCCCGGAGAAGGTAGGCGCGGCTATCACCCACGCTGGCGATAAACGCCGTCTCCTCCACAATGAGCGCGGCTGTGACGGTGGAGCCCAGGTCGCTGCCGGTCTCCTGGGCGTAATGGACCAGCGCGCCGTTGGCTTCCCGGATGGCCTGGACCAGCAGGTCGGCCGGGCCGGCGCCGCCCGCGGGCTGGAACAGGCGGAGTTCCGGAATGACGCCGGTCTGGATGAGCCGCTCCGCCACCACCCGGTTGACGGTCCGGCTGGCCAGGTCGCCCGCATCGTGGCCGCCCATCCCGTCGGCGACCAGGTAGAGGCCGATGGGAAGGGTGAGCCCCTCCTGGTCCAGGTTGAAGGTGACCGACGCGACGGCATCCTCGTTGCCGGTGCGCTGAAGTCCCGGGTGGGTTGCCTGGCCGTGGGTCGGTCTCAGGGGACGGAACGCCTCCAGGGGAGCATTCGCCAGATCGGTCAGCATGTCCCCCACCGAGGCGTATTCCCTCCCGGCCGCCCGCTCCACCACCTTCCGGAGAGGGAGCGGAAGCCGGTCTTTTCCCCCCCGCATCAGTTCCTGCCCGGTGGTCAGAAATGTCAGCAGATTGGCCAGGAACAGCAGGTCCCGTTCCACCTGACGGCGAACATCCGCCGGGTCGGACGCAAAGGGGAGACAGGTGCTCAGGTCTGCCAGCCGGATGTTGGTTCCTCCGCCCACCGTGATCAGCCCTTCCAGGCTGGCGCCGCCGACTTCGGTATGGGAAAAGCGATGGGTGTGAAGGTAGAGGACAGCCTGAGCCACCGGGAAGAAACCGCTCAGCGCTTCTCTGGCGGGCCGTTGCCGCCGGCCTCGCACCAGCACACCCCACTGTCCCGGGTGGGCGATGACGGCGCAGAGCATGGGAGTGGCGGACTTCGCTGGATTCCCCGCCGGGCCGGTGAAATCGGCCGTGGTGAAGATGGCCTGGTGGGGGACAATTGCCAGATGCCCCGTGCTGAGCGCGATCAGCCGGGTAACCTCCGGCGCGGGAAGGGTCCCCGTCCCGGTGGAACGGGCGTGGATCAGCACCGGGGTCAGGGGACGGCGGCAGGCCGTGCATAGCCCGTCCGGGGGAATCCGGTCGTGGGTCTGCCCGCAGGCGGCACAGTGGAGGTCCAGGGCATCGTAGTAGGTGGAGCGGGATAGCCGCCGATGTTTGACGATGCCGTATCGGTGGGTCGGCGAGGCGATCAGAGAACCGGTTCTCGGTGTAGAGGGAGGAGCGATGATTCCTTCCATACCGCTTCACCCGTCCTCACAGGATAACGACAGACGACGCCCTATGCACTGCCGCCGCAGAGGATTGCCAGCAGATAGAGGCAGGCCATCAGTTCCAGAAGCAGGAGCCCCACCGTTACCACCCACCCCCACATGACCCGCTCTCTGGAGGGGACGGCGACCAGGGAGACGGGCACCGTTTCCTTCTGTCCGTCCTCCAGGGCAATCTCTATCCGGCCCTGGAGCGACCGGGACGCCGGGACAAAGAGGCGTGCATGTCCACCAATCCAGGATTGTATTCCATCTCCCGAGATTTGCAACTGCCCCAGCGGCAGGGAATGAGTGCTCAGGAAGACCTGAATCTCCGCCGTCTCGTCGTCTACCGGGGCGACGTGGGTCTGCAGCCAGGGGACGTCGGGCGCCACGGTGATCTGGGCGCCGGCCGGATGGGTGACCTGCAGGGAAACGGGAGGGGCGATACTGCCCCGTACCACCTGTCCCCAATCCAGGGAGGAGGGAGAAATTTGCAATGACCGGATGGCCCTGGCGGGTCTTTTCTTCGGCGCAGGGGCCGGTGCTCCGGCCGGTTTGGGGAGGGGTTTCCCTCCCAGCAGGGCCTGTTTCATCTCCTCTGCCGACGCGAATCGCCTGCTCCGCTCCTTCTCCACCGCGCGGGCGATTGCTTCCTCCACGTGCCGGCCCACCTTCGGGTTCAGTTTGCGCAGGGGCGGGAAGTCAAAAAGATGTTGCGTCGGGTCCCGCAGGCTGAGCAACTGATGGAGCATCGCCCCCAGCGCGTAGATGTCGGATCGCTCATCTGTCTGCGCCGCCCGGCCCTTCCCGTACTGCTCCGGGGGAGCGTAGCCGGGGGTCCCCAGGATAATCGTATCCTTTTGCTTTCCCGGTTTATAGAACCGGGCAATGCCAAAGTCTATCAGTTTGACCGTATCGGTGCCCTCCACGACCATCACGTTGCCCGGTTTGAGGTCCCGGTAGATGATCTTCGGGCTCTGGCTGTGGAGGTAAGTCAGGACATCGCAGAGTTGCTCCGCCCAGACCAGGACCTGTTCTTCGGGGAACGGCTCGCTCTGCTCCTCCAGCATATCTTCCAGCGTGCGGCCCTGGATGAACTCCATCACCATATAGTGCCGCTCCCCTTCCTGAAAATAGTCGCTGACCCAAACGATGTTAGGGTGGGAGAGGCGGGCCAGGAGACGGGCCTCCCGCTGGAAAGCCTTCAGGATTTCCTCCCGGTCCTCGGACTGGATGGCGGATTCGGACATCTCTTTGACGGCGACCACCTGATGGTTCAGCCGCTTATCCTGGGCTTTGTAGACGGCGCCCATTCCCCCCTGGGCGATCTTTTCCAGAATCACGTATCGTCCGGCGAGGGTGGAAAGGGGGAGCAGTTCGCCGGTACCGAAGACACCGGGCATCAACGCCGGGGGGACCGGCGGGGAGGGGACCGGAGGGGGAGAAAGGGCAGTCAGGGGGCGGCTGCAACGGCTACAGAAGCGGGCACCCGGGCGGACCGGCGCTCCGCAATAGGGACAGCGGCGGGAAACATCCGGGAGGGTCGGCAACGGGGCGCCGCAGGACGCGCAGAAGCGGGCGCCCGGACGCACGGGCTTCCCGCAGCGCGGGCAGGATATGGCGACGGTCCCGGAGAGGGAAGTGCCGCAGTACGGGCAGAAGCGGGCGCCCGGACGCACGGGCTTCCCGCAGCGGGGGCAGGATGTGGGCAGGGCGGAGGCCGCGGCCGTGCCGTCGGCCACCGGCCGGCCACACCGACGGCAGAACCGGGCTCCGGCGCGCAGAGGCTCCCCGCAGGTCGGGCACGCGGCGGCCGGAAGGGGCGCCCGGCAGACCTTGCAGAATCGGGCCTCCGGACGATTCACCGCTCCGCACTGGGGACAGAGAGTCATATCTGCTATTTGAGACCACAGATTACACGGATTACACGGATTTCAGAACATACATATTCTGAACATATACAATCCGTGAAATCCATGCAATCCGTGGTTTATCCGGAATCCAGTTTCTGAGTCAACCTTCGCGTCTCGTAGCGCAGTTTCTTGGTGCGGCCGGGGTCGGCGCGGCCGGAGCGTTCCAGGTCGGCGGCCTGCCGCTCCATCTCCGCCGCCAGTTCCGCCTCCCCCATCTCCAGCAGGCGGGTGGCGGCGGCCCGCAGTCGGCGGGTGGCCCCCGCCACGTCTCCGGCGGCCAGGTCGGCCTGGGCGCGGGCATGGAGCCGGTAGGCGCTGACGGCCTCCACGGCGTGCATCACCCGGGGCACCACCTGCGCCGCACGGGCCATGTCCCCGGTGTATTCGGCCACAATGTCGGCGCGGGCCTTCAGGCCGGCCATCCCCCCGGTCGGATGGTCGCACGCCAGGAGCGCCTGGGCCAGCCGGTAAACCCCCGGCGGGCGGGGCGGAACGATCAGTTCCACCAGCAACGCCGATTCCTCCCCGGCCAGCAGGTCCCCCAGAAGAAAACTGTAACTGCCCCCTTCGCTGACCACTTCCATCGGGGCAATGGACGGGCGCACCCGGTGGGCAACCCGAACCTCCACGCCCGGCGTGAGGCGGAGTTTGATTTCCGTATTCCGGTACTGCACCGCCTGGGCCCGCCGCAGTTCGCGGGCGAACGCCGCCGGGATGTCCTCGGCGTTCTCCAGCAGATAGGCCTCCCCTCCGGTCTGGTCGGCGATGGGAATCATCAGTTCTTCGTTGAATTCGCCCCCCAATCCCATCGTGCTGATGGGGATCCGGTAGCGAACGGCCTGGGCGGCCACCGCACGACACTCCTGCTCGTCCAGCGTGAAGCCGTCGGTCAGGACCAGCATCCGGGGGGCCAGGCCGGGGAATGCCCCCTGCTGGAGAGCCTCCAGCCCCTGCTTCATCCCCCGACCGATGCAGGTTTCATCGCCCAGTTGGAACCGGTCCAGGCCGTCCACCGCCCCGAGCAGACTCCTCTTCTCACTTCCCGGCGAGTTCGGGATCAGCGTGAGCGCTTCTCCGGCAAAGATGACCAGGGAGAACCGGTCGTTGGGACGAAGTTGCTCCACCGCCGCCCGCAGGGCGTCCCGCACCCGGTCTATTTTGCGGGGGAAGGAGAGAAGGACCTCCTCCGGAATTCCCTCCGACTGCCAGGCCGGGACGCCGTCCACCAGAACCTCCCGCAGGATGCCCCGTTTCGCCAGTTGGCGGAACTGCTCCTCGGTGACCAGGCGGATGTACATGGACTCGCTGACATCCACGACGATGGCCAGGTTGACGGGCAGGGAGGCCGGGGCGTCGGTCCCCTTCACCTCCAGGAGCAGGTAGACCAGCCGGGGCTGGCCGGTGACGGGAATGGCCGGAACATTGAAAGAATACGTCAGAAGGAGGTTTTCGCTCATTGTTTACCTTATGCGGAAAATCCGCCGCGAACGCAGAAATCCAGTACACCGGCCAGGCCGTATCGCTCCTCCAGTTGCCGGACCCGGCGCAGGCCCTCTCCGTAGATACCGTCCCGCCGCAACATCTGAGCGGCGGCTTTCTCCTCCCTCATCGCGTGCAGGGTCTTATAGGCCACCCACTCGGCGAACCCCTCCCGCATAAGCGGCTCATCCAGGAGAGGACAGTTTTCTCCCGACCAGGCGTGGGCCCACTCGTGGGCGACGGTCTGGATGAAGAGGACGCGGGGCAGGCCGGAGAGGACGGCCAGGACCCGGCGGCTTCCCCGGCGCAGGAACAGTCCGGTCACCCGGCCGGGGGTCTCCACCGATGAGGGGGGACTTTCGGCGATCAACCGCTGCAGGTGCTGGGCGTCCACCAGCGTGAAGTCGGCGCCCACCCGCAGGGCCAGGCCCAGGTGTCCAATGATGAAGGCGACGGTGTGGGCAAAGTACTCCTGCGCGACGCGGGGGTCGGTGACGGCGGTCTGCGCGCAGACCGGGCAGATATGCCGCCCGTCGGGCAGGGGAACGGAATTGGGGCCCATCGGCATCCCGCAAACGTCACAGCGGGGTGCGCTCCGATGACAGCGGGTACAGAGAACCAGCGGCAGATCGTCCCCCGTTTCGGGCCGGTATACCCACCCGCGGCCCCACAGACGGCGGCCGCAGAGGTGGCAGTATCTGGGAAAACGCAGCGATTTCATCAGAATCCGCCACCCCGTGAGGTGACCGTCGCCTCACGGTTGTATCCAGTTGCCGTCCTGGAACAGGATATAAATCTCCCCGCCGTCGGTCCGCAGGATGGTGCCCCCATCAAAGTCCTGGACGGTGCCGTGGAATCCCCGTTCGTAGTCCGTGGCCCAGCCCAGGCCCTGACGCACTGCGGAGTGGGTACACCAGATTTTGCCGAAACCCCGACGGGGGGTGGGCGGGCCCTGGGTGGGCGCAGAGTCCGGGCAGGAGTACTCCGGGTCGCCCTCATTCCAGACGTCCCGGTACAGGGCCCAGGAGCCGGTACGGTAGAGGACGGCAATCTGGTAGTTGTCCTCCCGCCAGAGCATCTGTCCCCCCTCAAAATGTTCCTGGGCCATCCAGGAGGTGTGGGCGGAGTTCGTCGCGCAACCCAACCGGTCCGAATACTTCTGCCAGAGGGCGGCAAAGGGGCCGCTCAGGGGTGGGCAGGTGGGAGTCGGGTGGGCAGTGGCGGTGGACAGGGCAACGATGGGCGTGACGGTCGGTCGCCGGGTCGGCGTCGGCGAGGGTGGTCCGGTGGAGGCGATGATGAGAACGGGGGGACCGGCGTTCTCCAGAAAGAAGATGCCCGGCCGGAAGTTCCTCAGGATGAAAAACAGGCCGAAGAGGGCGATCAGCACCGCCACGACGATCCATATTACCAGCCAGACCCAGAAGAGCGTGCGGGAGGGGGCGGCAGGGGCCGGGATGACCCTGGGCGGCGCGAGAGAGGGGGTGTGGGAAGGGGTTACCGGGGCGGGAGAGGGCTCCCCTCGCAATGCGGTCCGCATCTCCGCCGCGTTCCGGAAACGGGCATCGGGTTGCAGTTCCATGGCCCGGATAATCACCGCCTCGGTGGACGGGCTGATCCGGGGGGAAAGACGGCGGGGCGGATGGAGAGCGGCAGGGTTCACGATGCGGTCGGTGGCCGTCGGCGGGACCCTGCCGGTGAGGGCGTGGTAGAGCGTCGCGCCCAGGCTGTAGAGGTCGGAGCGGGGGTCGGTATGGCCGGAGATCCCGTACTGCTCCGGCGGGGCGTACTCCGGCGTCCCCATCGCCCGGACGACGGTCCGGGTGCGCGGGTCGTTGGGGTCCCAGAGTTTGACCAGTCCGAAGTCCACCAGGACCGGCTGGCCGTCGGGGCGGATGATGATGTTCTGGGGCTTGATGTCCCGGTGGATGACCCCCTGGCTGTGGCAGTAGGCCAGCGCGTTCAACAACTGGTCGGCCCAGGCCAGGACCTGACCTTCCGGGAGGGCGGCCTGCTTCCGGATCAGGTCGGCCAGGCTCTGTCCCTCCACAAAGTCCATCACCAGGTAGGCGTTGCCGCCCTCTTCAAAGAAGTCGCTGACCCGCACCAGATTGGGATGAGCGAGACGGGCCAGGACGGTTGCCTCCTGGTGGAACTGCTGGCGGAGCCGGGTGAGGGTCTCAGGGTCCAGCCCCGGTTGGGGGACCATCTCCTTAACGGCCACGTAGATGTTCAGACGCTCATCCCAGGCCCGGTAGACGGCTCCCATCCCTCCCTGCCCCAGTTGGGAGACAATGCGGTAACGGTTCTGCAGGACCTGTCCTGTGGTCAGCATATCTCCCCCCGTTTCCGGATCGTTCAGTGTCGGTTCGGGTGCTGGAAGAGGGTGTATGGAGTCAGGTAAAGATTACTCCAGAGAGAGGAGTTTGTCAAGCAAGATTTTTCGCCCGACGCCTGAAGCGCCTGGTGTGAGTTAAATCCACCCCAGCAGGCCTGCAAAGGCCAGGTCGGGCCGGCCCAACTGCCGGTTCAACGGACAGGCATGAAAATTCCCGACCGGGCCCTCGCCTCACCCCTACCCTCTCATAGGTGCTCACTGAAGGGCAATGGCGGCATCGCCTGGCCGCCGGTAGCGCCGACTGAAGGGCCATCCCTCGCTTCGCTCGGGACAGGCTGCCGAGCCCTCGGCCCCGAGGGCCTCGGCCCGAGGGGGCTTTCGCCCGAGGCGTCGTCCTCTTTGGGCTTCCAGCCACCGGTCGGCCTTCGCCGACCGGGAGCATGCGTCGGCGCAGGCCGACGCCGGGCGCGAAAGCGACCAGGGAGGCCGATTTCCAATCGGCGCTCCTGGCGGTGGACAGCCCGGCGCTCCGTTATTCGGACTCCCGGTATGCCACGCGTGCCAGCAGAATGCTCAAA
>JBBIKR010000099.1:8917-14143 GCA_037445395.1 Thermoflexales bacterium | reverse complement strand
CTGACCCATGACCGATCCCACCGTCACCGTCCACTTCCAGCCGGCAGACCGACGGGTTACCGTACCTGCTGGCACTCTTCTGAGTGACGCCGCCCGGCAGGCCGGGGTGGATATTCTGATGCCCTGCGGCGGGCAGGGGCGGTGTGGCCGCTGTGCCGTGGTGGTGGAGTCGGGGACGGTCCGCCGCCGCTCCACCCAGCGCCTCTCCCCGGAGGACGTTGCCGCCGGATACGCGCTGGCCTGCCAGACCCTGGTGGAGAGCGACGTTGTCGTCTTCGTCCCGCCGCAGGAGCGGATTGAGCGCCGCATCAAGGAGACCAAGCGGGCCGCGAAGATAGAACTCCCGTTCCCCTACGACCGCCACGATCAGCCGCTGCGCAAATTCGCGGTCACCCTGGAACCCCCGTCCCTGGCCGACCAGACCGACGACTGGTCTCGCCTGCAGCGGGAACTGGCCCGCCGCTACGGGCTGCGCGACGTGCAGGCATCCCTGCCGGTCCTGCGGAAACTCCCCCGTGCCCTGCGAGAGGGGGAATGGACAGTGACGGCGGTGGTGGAACTGGATGCCTGGGACCGTCCCGAAGGGCCGCCGCGCCTGATAGACGTCCTGCCCGGCGAGCATCTGGGGACCCTCTGGGCAGTGGCCATAGACATCGGCACCACCAGCAACGTGGTCTGGCTGGTGGACTTGATGCGGGGAGAAGTGATGGCCCAGGCCGCCGACTACAACGGGCAGATTGCCCGCGGCGAGGATGTGATTTCCCGCATCATCTACGCGTCTAAAGGGGACGGCCTGCGGGAACTGCAGGAACTGGTGATGGGCACGCTGAACCGGCTGATCGCCCAGGTCGCCGCGGAGCAGAACATCCGCCCCGATGAAATCTACAAGGCGACGGTTGCCGGAAATACCACGATGATCCACCTCTTCGCGGGCATTCCGCCGGAGTCCATCCGGCTGATGCCCTTCATCCCGGTGGTCAATCACGTTCCCACTTTCCCGGCGCGGGAGGTCGGCCTGGGAATCCACCCGGAGGGGACGGTGGACTGTCTGCCCGGTATCGCGTCCTACGTGGGCGCGGACATCACGGCCGGAGTGCTCAGTTCCGGCCTCTGCGATTCGGGCGAACTGACGCTCTTCATAGACGTGGGCACCAACGGGGAGATGGTGCTGGGGGACTGTTCCTGGCTCATCTCCTGTGCCTGCTCCGCCGGCCCGGCCTTTGAGGGCGCGGGGGTGGTCCACGGGATGCGGGCCACGGCCGGGGCGATTGAGGAGGTCTGGATCAACCCGGAGACGTACGAGGCGACCTACAAGGTCATTGGCGACGAGCGCCCTCGGGGCATCTGCGGCTCCGGTCTCATCTCGCTCCTGGCGGAGATGTTCGTCACCGGAGTGGTGGACAAGAGCGGCAACATCAATCTGGACCTGCCCACGCCGCGGGTGCGGCGGGGGGAGCACGGGCCGGAATACGTCGTCGCCTGGGCCGATGAGACGGCCACGGGCCGGGACATCGTCATCACGGCGGTGGACATAGACAACTTGATGCGGGCCAAGGCGGCGATTTATGCGGGCTTTTCCGTCCTGGCCCGCAGCGTGGGCCTGTCGCTCCAGGATGCCCAGCGGGTGCTCATCGGTGGCGCGTTCGGTCAATACATCAATGTGGAAAAGGCCATTCAGATCGGCATGCTGCCGGACATGCCCTACGACCGTTTCCACTTCCTGGGCAACACCTCGGTACGGGGCGCGTACTATGCCCTGGTCTCCCGCGAGATGCGTCGGCGGGTGACCGAGGTGGGCCGGATGATGACCTATCTGGAACTCTCGGCCGACAACACCTTCTTTGACGAGTTCAACGCGGCCCTCTTCCTGCCGCACACCGACCTGAGCCAGTTCCCGTCGGTGGCGGCGCTGATGGGAGAGGGATGATATACCGTCCCGCAGAGTTTTGCGACGAGCATCCACTGGCCTGGGAGATCCGCACGAAGGGGCGCCGACTGCGGTAGTGTAGGAGGTATCTTGACCGTCACCATTGCGCTGGCCGGTAAAGGAGGTACCGGAAAAACGACCGTTGCAGCCTGTCTCATCCGCTACCTGCTGGAGGAGCGGGGTGGGGCGGTGCTGGCGATTGACGCCGACCCGGCGATGAACCTGCCCCTGGTCCTGGGGATGGAGGTGGAGACCACCGTCGGCGACATCCGCGAGGAGATGCTGGACCTGGTCCAGTCCAGCGGCGCGCTGGCGGGCTCCATGCCCGGTGGGATGAGTAAGCAGGATTATCTGGACTGGCAGGTCAAGATGGCACTGGTGGAGGGGGAACGGGTGGACCTGCTGGCGATGGGCCGGCCCGAGGGACCGGGTTGCTACTGCGCGGCCAATCAGATGCTGCGGGTCATCGTGGACCGGATCGGCGCCAACTACGACTACGTGGTCATTGACAACGAGGCGGGGATGGAGCACCTCAGCCGGCGCACCACCCGCGACGTGGATGTGCTACTGCTGGTGACCGACCCCACTCAGCGGGGCATTGCCGCGGCCCGGGAGATGGCGCGGATGGTCCCCGGCCTGGACATCCGGGTGGGGCGCGTCTATCTGGTGGTGAACCGGGTGCGGGATGGGCTGCCGCCGCCGCTGGCGGAGGCCGTCGCCCGGACCGGGTTGAAATTGATCGGGACGGTGCCGGAGGACCCGGCGATGGCGGAGTTTGAGATTTCGGGCCGGCCCCTGATCCAGTTGCCATCGGAGACGGCGGTCTATCGGGCGGTGCGCGAGATTGCCCGTAAAGCCCTGGAGGGGAATCGGCAAAGTGGTGGAAGTTCGGGTTAATCCCCGTTTTACCGGAGGCGACTCCGGGCGGAATCATCATCCTGCAACCAACGGAGGGAGGTAGAAATGTACATTATTGCGGAGAACATTCACATCATTTCCCCGCGCGTCAAAGAGGCGATCGCCAATCGGGACGCGAAGTTCTTCCAGGACCTGGCGGTCCGGCTGGTGGAGGCCGGGGCGAGCGCGATTGACCTGAACATCGGCCCTCAAAAGAGGGCCGGGCACGAGATTCTGCCCTGGCTGGCGGAGACGGTGCAGCAGGTGGTGGATGTGCCGCTCTGCTTTGACACCACCAACCTGGCGGCCATTGAGGCGGCCTGCGAGGTGGTAACCAAAGCCCAGCCGATCATCAACTCCACATCAGCAGCGCCGGAGCGGCTGGAGAAAGTCCCGCTGGTCGCCAAAAAGTACAATACCCGCCTGATTGCCCTCACGATGGGCGAGGGGATGATCCCGGTCAAGGCCGAGGAGCGGGTCAACATCGCGCTGGAAATTCTCATCCCCCGCATGCTGGAGATTGACTTCCCCATCAGCGACCTGATTATTGACCCGCTGGTGCTCACCGTCTCCGGCTGCCAGGAGTACTGCCCGGAGTGCATTGATGCGGTGCGTACCCTGAAGTACGCCTGGGACCCGCCGCCGTTGACCAATGGAGGCCTCTCCAATGTCTCCAACCAGGTCCCGTCCGAACTGCGGCCCCTGCTCAACCGCACCTATATGGTCATGCTGATGGGCGCGGGGATTGACATGGTCATCGCTGATCCCCTGGACCGGGACCTGATGGAGTGGATTCGCATCGTGGAGGAGCGGGATGATTCCACCGCGGTGGGCCGTCTGCTCCTGAAGATTCACGACCGCATCGCGGCGATGGAGGAGCCCCAGCCCGAGGACGTGGACTTCTCCGACCCGGAGCAGGTGGACATCTGGAAGACGGTCCAGGTGCTGCTGAATAAGGTCATCTACACACCGTCGTATCTGAAATTCTGATCGTGATTCTGATGCGTGATGCGTGATTGGCTATGGCATCTTGACTCACATCGCGCTTGCTGACGGTCGCCATTCGCCAGCAGCGCACTGAGTGTAATCCCTGATCGGCAATCACTAATCCTCTGGAGGACACCATGACTGCGATCCTGATAGACGGCAATGCTGTATCGGCGGCCATCCACGGAGAAATCTGCGCCGAGGTGGAGGAACTGAAGACCAGATACGGCATCGTCCCCGGCCTGGCGACGGTGCTGGTGGGCACCAACCCCGCCTCTCAGTTCTATGTCCGCTCCAAGCAGAAGAAATGCGGCGAGGTGGGCATCCGCTCCTTCGGCTACGACCTGCCGGAGACCGCCACCCAGGAGGAGGTAGAGGGACTGGTAAGGGAATTGGGGGCCAACCCCGAAATTCATGGGATTCTGGTCCAGTTGCCCCTGCCGCGCCACCTGGACGAGAAGCGCGTGCTGAGCGCCATCCCTATTGAGAAGGACGTGGACGGCTTCCACCCGGTCAACATCGGTGAACTGGGGATGAAGGGCCGGGAGCCCAAGTTCGTGCCCTGCACCCCGGCGGGCTGTATTGAGTTGCTGGACCGGTACAACATTGAGATTGCCGGTAAGGAGGCGGTGGTCCTGGGCCGGAGCAACATCGTCGGACTGCCGGTCTCTATGCTGCTCCTGAAGCGGGACGCGACGGTGACCATCTGTCACTCCCGCTCCGCCGACCTGCCCGGTATCTGCCGCCGCGCCGACATCCTCATCGCCGCCGTCGGCCGTCCCAAAATGGTCAAGGCCGACTGGGTGAAGCCCGGTGCCGCCGTCATTGACGTGGGCATCAACCGGGTGGACGACCCCACGGCCAAACAGGGCTACCGTATCGTCGGCGACGTGGACTTTGATGAGGTCAAGGAAGTCGCCGGATACCTGACCCCCGTCCCCGGCGGTGTTGGCCCGATGACCATCGCCATGCTGCTCCGGAATACCCTGACCGCGGCCAAACGGGCGGCGGGACTGATCCCATAAGCGGGTGATGCGAACCACAATTTCCCTCAGCAAACTGCGCAGTCAATTTGTCCGCGACGTGGAGGAGATCAGCGGGGAGGACCTGCTGGCCTGCAACCAGTGCGGCAAGTGCAGCGCGGGCTGTCCCGTCGCGGCGGCGATGGACATGCTCCCCAGCCAGGTCATCCGCATGGCCCAACTGGGGATGACCGAGGTCCTGCAGAGCCGCACTATCTGGGTCTGCGCCTCCTGCCTGACCTGTGTCACCCGTTGCCCGAAGGGAGTGGACCTGCCCCGTCTGATGGAGGCGTTGCGGGAAATCTCCCTCCGCGCCGGGGCTTCGGAGATAGACCTGGACCGACTGCCGCCAGAACTGGTGCGGGAACTGCCCCAACTGGCCATCGTCGGCGG
>JBBIKR010000099.1:0-8817 GCA_037445395.1 Thermoflexales bacterium | reverse complement strand
CGTGAGATGTGGCGATGAAAGTCCCCTACTATCCCGGATGCACGCTCTCCACGAAGGCGAAAGGGTACGACCGCTCCGGGCGAGCTGTGGCAGCCGCGCTGGGGATGGAACTGGTGGAACTGCCGGACTGGCAGTGCTGCGGGGCGACTTTCCCCCTGGCGACGGATAATTCGATGGCCCTCATTGCCCCGACGCGGGTCCTCTACCAGGCCGAACAGGCCGGGGAGCAGGTGGCCGCGCTCTGCGCGATTTGCTACCACGTCCTTAAGCGCACCCAGACCGCGCTGGAGCGGGACCCGGCGATGCGGGAGCGGATCAACTGGTTCACGGAGCAGGAGTACGGGGGCCGCGTGCGGGTGGTCCACCTGCTGGAACTCCTGCGGGACGGTCTGGGCTGGGACGAACTGGCCCGACGGGTGGTGCGCCCGCTGACGGGTTTGCGCGCGGCTCCCTACTATGGTTGTCTGCTCCTGCGGCCGTACGATGAAATCGGCCTGGATAACCCCGAGGCTCCCACCGTTCTGCACGACCTGATCCGGGCGCTGGGAGCCGAGCCGGTGGACTTCCCCTATAGCACGGAGTGCTGCGGCTCCTACCTGACGGTGAAGGACCCCGTCGTCTCGGAGACGCTCTCACGGGACATCGTCGCCTCGGCGCGGGGGCATGGGGCCCAGGTCCTTGTGACGGCCTGTCCCCTCTGCCAGTTCAACCTGGACTGGCCCCAGCGGGAAACAGCGTTTGGGCGCACTGGCGAAGAAATCCCGGTGGTCTACTTCACCCAACTGATGGCCATCGCGCTGGGGCTGCCGGAGGAGGACTGGGGCGCAGAGGGGATGTACACGGACCCGCGTCCATTGCTGCGAAAGTGGGCGGGAGGCGGGGACGCATAGATGGAGCTCTCTTTTCCCTTTCAGGAGGCATAACCCATGCGTTACAAACTGTATATCCCCGGCCCGTGCGAGGTAGATGAGGAAGTCCTGACGGCGATGGCCCAGCCGACCCCTCGGCACTACGGGCCAGAGTGGCTGGAAGTGTACAACGATGTGATCGGGATGCTGAAGCAGGTCTTCGGCACTCAGAGCGACCTCTTTATGGTCCCGGCCGCGGGCTCCGCGCTCCTGGATATGGCCTTCGGCAGTCTGCTGGCCGAAGGAGAAGCGATCGTGGTGGGGATGAACGGCTTCTTTGGCGAGCGGATGGGGGCGATCGCCGAATCCCACGGCTTGCGCGTCATTCCCTTCCAGGCTCCCCTGGGCCAACCCCTGGACCCCGATACGTTACGGCGCGTCCTGCGGGAGAACCCCGATACCCGCGCGGTGGCCGTCGTCCACCATGAAACCGCGACCACTGTGATGAACCCCGTCCGCGAACTGGCCGAGGTAACCCACGAGGTCGGCCTGCCCCTGATTCTGGACGCCGTCTCTTCGCTGGGAGGAGTGCCCCTGCCGGTGGACGAGTGGGGCATAGACGTCTGTGTAACGGTGGCGAATAAGTGCCTGGAGTGCCCGCCGGGGCTGGCCTTCATCTCGGTGAGCCCGCGGGCATGGGAGTGGGTGGACCGCCACGAGAACCACCACGGCTGGTACCTCAACCTGCGCACCTGGCGCTGGTACGCCGAGAACTGGGGGGCCTGGCACCCGACGCCGGTCACGATGCCCACCAACAACGTCCTGGGACTGCGGGTGAGCTTGTGCCGTATCTTGACGGAGGGGCTGGAGGCCCACTACGCCCGCTACCGCTGGGCCTCGCAGGCGGTCCGCCGGGGGCTGGAGGCTGTGGGCTTTGAGATGTTTATCCCCGATGGCCCGTATGCTTCCCCCATTGCCACTGCCGTCAGGGCCCGACCGGAGTTCACCGTCAACGAGTTGATGGCTTACCTGGCCCGGGAGCACGGTATTCTCATCTCCGGCGGGCTGGAGCCGCTGGCGGGGAAGATTTTCCGGGTGGGCCATATGGGCAAGGCGGCGACCCGACCCTTTGTGATGGAGTTCCTCTTCGCTGTGGAGGAGTTCCTGCGGGGTAAGGGATTCCCCGTTCCCGTGGGGGCGAGTATGGTGGGGCTGGCGTGAGGGAGGTGACCGATGACAGGGAGCATTCGGGAAATTGCCAGATATGCAATGGATGAGTTGGTGGATGAAGACCTGGTAGAGGTGCTGGACTTCATCAACTACCTGCGCTGGAGGCGGGAGGGTTTAGACCAATCCTGGTTCTGGTCCGAGGAATGGCAGGCCCGTTATCGGGAAGCAAAGGCTGATTTGTCTGCCGGGCGGTTTAAAGAGTTTGAAGATGTTGAGGAACTCCTCGCTGAGTTAAACACCGGGGCCGAGGGATGAAAATCCGGCGGACAGATCGGTTCAAGAGATTACCAGAAATTGCCGCCAGAGATTCAAGAGCGGCTGGCTCAGAAACTGAGGCTTCTGGTCCAGAACCCTCGTCATCCTTCGCTGCGGGTACATAAGATACGCGGGGTGGAGGGCCTTTGGGAGTTCAGCATTACTATGAACTACCGGGTGATCTTTGAGATTGAGGGTGATTGTTATGTACTGCTGGGTGTTGGCCCCCACCGTATGGTAGATCGGATGTAAGAAATAGACGGTTCTGCTCACTGGGAATCGCATGAGCCGCATCGGCGTCTTCATCTGCCATTGTGGAATCAACATCGCCGGGACGGTGGATGTGGAGCGGGTCGCGGAGGAAGCGGGCCGGATGCCCGGCGTCGCCTTCGCGACGCACTACAAGTATATGTGTTCCGACCCGGGCCAGAATCTCATCCAGCGCGCCATCGCGGAGCACGACCTGGACGGTGTCATCGTCGCGGCGTGTTCGCCCGCGATGCACGAGCGGACCTTCCGCCAGGCCGTCGCCGCCGCCGGATTGAACCCGTACCGTTGCGAAATCGCCAACATTCGGGAGCAGTGCTCCTGGGTCCATCAGCACGAACGGGAAGAGGCCACGGCCAAGGCCGTGGAGATTGTCCGGGCGATGGTGGAGAAGGTGAAGCGGGACGAGGAACTGGTCCCGCTGCGGCTGCCGCTGATCCGGCGGGCGCTGGTCATCGGCGGGGGCATCGCCGGGATGGAGGCCGCGCTGGACATCGCCAACGGAGGCTATCCGGTGGTGCTGGTGGAGCGGGAGGACCGCCTGGGCGGCAAGATGGCCCGCCTCTCCGGCACGTACCTGAACTTTGAGGCCGCGCCCGGCCTTCTGGAGGAGAGAATCTGGCAGGTCCTGGAGCACCCCAACATAGAGGTCGTCCTCAACGCGCGGGTGACCCGACTGGAAGGCTACGTGGGCAACTTCGCGGTGGAGTTGGAGACGCCCGCCGGAGCCCGGACGGAAGAGGTGGGGGCCGTCGTCGTTGCCACCGGCTGGGACCCGTATCCGCTGGAGCGGTTGCCGGAGTACGGCGGCGGTCAGATTCCCGACGTGGTGGACGGGCTGACCTTTGAGGAGATGCTGCGGACGGGACTCCGTCGGCCCTCGGACGGGCGGGTGCCCCGGGAGGTGGTCTTCGTCCAGTGCGCGGGCTCCCGCGACCCGGAGCACGGTGTCTCCTACTGCTCCAAGGTCTGCTGTATGTATGTCGCCAAGCAGGCGATGATGTTCCGGGAGCGGGTCCCCGACGGGCAGGCCTACGTCTTCTACATTGACATCCGCTCCGGCGGGAAGGGGTACGACGAATTCGTCCAGCGGGCGATGGAGGAGTACGACGTCCTCTATCTCCGGGGCAAAGTGAGCCGGATTTTCCGCCGGGGCGACAAGGTGGTGGTCTGGGGCTCCGACACACTGGTGGGCCGTCCGGTGGAGGTGGAGGCCGACCTGGTCGTTCTGGCGACGGCAATGCTCCCCTCGCGGGAAGCCCTCTCCCTGGCCCAGACGCTCCACATCCAGGCCGACCGGTACGGTTTCTATAGCGAGGCGCATCCCAAGTTGCGCCCGGTGGAGAGTCTGACGGCGGGGGTCTTCCTGGCGGGGGCCGGACAGGGGCCCAAGGACATCCCGGAGACGGTGGCCCAGGCCGCGGCCGCCGCGGCGAAGGTCCTGCAACTCTTTGCCCAGGATGCGATGGTCCAGGAGCCCACCGTCGCCTATGTGGTTGAGGAACTGTGCTCCGCCTGCGGGGCGTGTGTGGCGGTCTGCCCGTATGGCGCGCGGGAGGTCCACCCGGTCCGGCAGATCGCGACGGTGAATCCGGCCCTCTGCCAGACCTGCGGGGCGTGCGTGGTGGCCTGTCCCAACAAGGCCAGCCGTATCCACAACTGGGAGCCGGTCCAGGTGCTGGCGATGGCGGATGTAGTGGTGTGACGTGTCGCAGGTCGCAGGGAGCATGTCGCAGGTGGCGTTGCTGGACACCTTCCCGGCTTTTCTGGAGTGGTGGGAACGGGCCGCAGAGCAGTCTTTGGAGGAACAGATAGAAGGATGGGCGACAGGGTATATGGCCCGGTGGCCTGCGCTCCTGGCGATGCAGATGGAGGATTATGTGTCCCAGGGGCTGGACTGGCGGCAGTTGGCGCGGGAGCGGGTGTTTCCCTATCTGGCGGAGCGACTCCCCGCGATGCGGGAGGCTTATCAAAGTCTACGGGAGGTCTGCGGGCCGCTCTATCTCCGGGCACAGGAGGTAACAGGGTTTGACGGTTCGGCTACTTTTATTTTCTACGTGGGGATTGGTTGCGGTGCGGGGTGGGTAACCTCATTGAACGGTGAACCGGCAATTCTGTTCGGTCTGGAAAGCATTGCTGAGTGTGGCTGGAGCGAACGAGAGGCGGTGCGGGGTCTGGTGGCCCATGAGATGGGACACCTGTTGCATCATTACTGGCGAGTGCAGGATGGCAAGCCTCCTGGAAGTGGTCCCTGGTGGCAACTTTACGAGGAAGGGTTTGCCCAGTATTGTGAGACGTTGCTTCTGGGGTCGGAGAACTGGCATCAGGTCAGGAGTTGGAAAGGCTGGCTGGATTGGTGCCGGACACACAGAGCGTGGCTGGCCACCGAGTTTTTGAAAACAGTGATTGCAGGACGACCGGTCAATGCGTTCTTCGGTTCCTGGTTTGAGATAGAGGGAATGAAGGAGACAGGGTACTTCCTCGGATACGAGGTTATCCGGGAACTGGCGAAACAGCTGGATTTGCGAGCGATTGCGTTGCTGGAGGATGTTGAGGGTCATCTGCGGCCAGTTCTGGAGCAGATGTGCCAGCCGTAATGTTTGACGGGAGGAGGCTATAATGGCAAACGAAATCTGGGATCAAATTGCCAACTACCGAAAGACGAAGGTGCTGCCCGGCGGCGCGCGCTTGCTCCTGCGGCCACTCCGGAAAGAGGACAAGGAAGCCTTTGTGGACCTCTTCGCCCGAGCATCGCGGGAGGACCTGGAGTGGTACCGTATAGATGCAGCCGACCCGGCGGTCGTTGCCAGTTGGGTGGACAACCTGGATTACCGGCGCGTCTTCCCGCTGGTCGCTTTCGTCAACGATCAACTGATCGGGAACGCCACGCTGCACTTCGGAGAGCACTACCACCGGCATCTGGCCTGGGTGCGCATTTTCCTGGACCGGGGCTATCGGCGGCAGGGCATCGGCACGCTGATGGTGCAGAGTCTGATTGAGATTGCCCGTCGCCTGGGGCTCTACCAGTTGTACGGCGAAGTCGTCACGACGCAGCCGCAGGTCATCAGCGCGTTTCTGGACCTGGGCTTCCAGCACGCCACGACGCTCCGAGATTACTTCATCACCAGCACGGGCGAGACGCTGGACATGGCGATTCTGGTGCTGCATCTGGTGGAGCAGAGGGGGAAGTTTTAGCGTAACTGTTCAGCCTCACCCTACCCCCAGCGGCTTCGCCGCTACCCCCTTCCCTCTCCTGACCTGCGGTCAGGAGAAAGGGGGGGCCGCCGCAGGCGGCGGGGGAGGGGTGAGGCAAGTTTACCAGTGGGAGGTAAGGGATGGCTGGTGCTGTCATAGACCCTTCGTTCAGCCTGAAGGTGCAGGAGCGAAGTGGGGAGCCCCTGCTGCGCTGTTACTTCTGCCAGAAGTGCTCGGCAGGGTGTCCCGTCGCCGATGTGATGGACTATAAGCCCGCCCAGGTGGTCCGGCTGGTGCAACTGGGCCGCAAAGAGACCGTCCTCTCCAGCAACGCGATCTGGCTCTGCGTGGGTTGCGAGACCTGCGGGACCCGTTGCCCCAATCACATCCGCCTGGCGCCGATGTTTGACACACTGCGCTACATGGCGCTGGAGGAGGGCTACAAGCCCGACCCGATGGTCTACGCGCTCCACCGGTCCTTCCTGGATAGCATCCGCCTCTGGGGCCGGGTGCACGAACTGAGTATGCTGATGGAATACAAACTTCGTAGCCGCGACCTCTTCTCCGACCTGGGGATGGGTGTCGGCCTGATTCTGAAGGGGAAAATCTCCTTCCTGCCGGAGCGCATTCGCGGCCTGGCCGATGTCCGCCGTCTCTACTCGGAGCGGCTGAAGGAATCGGCACATGCATCCGCTGAGGAGGCTCGGCGATGAAATATACCTACTATCCCGGCTGTACCATTGGCACCACTGCGGTGGAATTCGGCCTCTCCACCGATGCGGTCTGTGAGGCGCTGGGGGTGGAGTTGGTGGAACTGGAGGACTGGAACTGCTGCGGGGCGTCGTCGGCCCACAGCCTGGACCATGAACTGGCCCTGCGGCTGCCGGCGCGCAACGTCGCCCTGGCCCAGAAGGATGGGCTGGACATCGTCGCGCCGTGCCCGGCCTGCTACCAGCACGTCCTGCAGGCGGACCGGGTCCTGCGGGAGAATCCGGAGTGGCGGCGGGAGATGGAGGCCATGCTGGGGTTTACCTACACGGGCCGGCCGCGCGTCCGCCACCTGCTGGAGGTGCTGACGGAGCCCGAGGTCCTGGAGGCCGTCCAGCGGCGGGTGACCCGCCCGCTGAAAGGGCTGCAGGTGGCGTCCTACTACGGTTGTGTCCTGGTGCGCCCGCCGGAGTTCACCGGCTGGGACGATCCCGAGCATCCCACGCGGATGGACGTGCTGATGGAAGCCCTCGGCGCCGAGCCGGTGGAGTGGTCGTACAAGGTGGACTGCTGCGGGGCCAGCCTCTCCCTCAGCCGGAGTGAGGTGGTGGTGACCCTCTCCACCCGTCTGGCGAAGGAGGCGCAGGACGCCGGGGCGGACGTGATCGCCTGTGCCTGCGGGATGTGCCAGATCAACCTGGATACCCGCCAGAATCTGGAGAAGAAAATCCCGGTCCTCTACTTCACCGAACTGATGGGCCTGGCCTTCGGCCTGTCCGGAGTGGAGAAGTGGTGGGGAAAGCATATGATAGACCCACGGCCAGTGCTGGAGAAAGTCGGATAGAGGTGAGGTGAAATATACAAGACGGTGATGATAAGAATATGACATCTGTCTTATTGGGTAAGTGTTCCTTGACACTGGAATTGCCCGAAAAACTTGTGTATCGTAGATAGGGATTTTCTAAACGTCTTCACCCAATCCGCAACACGCAATCCGCAACACCTACCGGGGGAACGGATGACCGACAACGTCAGGACTCCAACTTCTCATTCCATTCTGGTTGTTGGCGCAGGAATTGGGGGGATGCAATCGGCGCTGCTGTTAGCGGAGGCCGGCTATCCGGTCGTTCTGGTGGACAGCGCGCCCGGCATCGGCGGGTCGCTCCACCTGCTGGACCGAACGTTCCCGACCGATTCCTGCGGGATCTGCTATATGGTCCCGGGACGCCCGGCGTACTGTCCCACCATTGAGTGCGACCTGCATCCCAACATCACCATTGTCCCGTACACCGACGTGGTGGGGCTGGAGGGAGAGCCGGGCGCGTTCACCGTCCGTCTTCACCATAAGCCGCGCTACGTCATCCCGGAGCGGTGTATCCTCTGCGGGAAGTGCGCGCGGGTCTGCCCGGTGGAGCGGCCCAGCCAGTACGAGGGGGACCTGGCGAAGGAAAAGGCCATTTACCGCCCGCCGCTCCGGGCCATCCCGCCCGCATACGTCATTGACATGTCGGTCTGTACCCACTGCGGGAAGTGTGTGGAGGTCTGCCCGACGGAGGCCATTGACCTGGATATGCAACCGACGGAGAGCCAGGTGCAGGTGGGGGCGGTCATCCTGAGCCCCGGCTTTGAGCCCTTTGACGCCCGCCTGAAGGGAGAATTCGGCTGGGGGTACTACCCCAACGTCCTCACCAGCATCCAGTTTGAGCGGATGGTCAGTTTCGCCGGTTCCACCGGCGCCCACATCGTCCGCCCGTCCGACGGGCAGCGGCCGCGCCGCATCGCCTTCATCCAGTGCGTCGGCTCGCGGGACGTGTCCATTGGCCGGGGGTATTGCTCGTCCGTCTGCTGCATGCACACGGCCAAGCACGTGCGGGTGGTCAAGGCGCTGGAGCCGGATACCGAGATCACCGTCTTCTTTATGGACATTCGGACCTACGGGAAGGACTACGAGACCTATTTTGAGGAGACGAAAGCCCTTCCCGGCGTGACGTACCGCCGCTGTATGGTCTCTGCTGTCCAGGAGCGCCCGAAGACCCGGAACCTGTTGTTGAAGACCGTCGCCGATGACGGGAGAGTGGGGGAGGAGGAGTTTGACCTGGTGGTCCTGGTGGTGGGCTTCGGGCCACCGCGGGGGGCCCGGGCGCTGGGCCAGGCGCTGGGGGTGGAACTGAACGAGTACGGGTTTGCGGTGACGGACCCGTTTGCGCCGGAGCGGGCTTCCCGTCCGGGGCTCCTGGTGGCCGGCGCTTTCCGGGAACCCAAAGACATCCCGGAGACGGTGGTGGAGGCGTCGGCGGTGGCGGCGGGCGCGGAA
>JBBIKR010000098.1:9194-14297 GCA_037445395.1 Thermoflexales bacterium | reverse complement strand
GCCCTCACCTTCCTCTGGGCCCTGGCCTTCACCTCCGTCTACCGGCGGCCCCACACCCGCATCGCGGCCTCCCGCTGGATTTTCCAGAACATCCCCACCGGCTCCGTTCTGGCGACGGAACACTGGGACTGGGCGCCGCCGTTGCGAGTGGACGGCAAAGATCCCTTCGGTGGGATGTATCGGGGACTCTCCACCAGTTCCGACGGCACCCTCCAACTCTACCACGACGACACGCCCCAGAAGCGGGAGGACCTGTTGAACTGGCTGGACGAGGCGGACTACATCATCATCGGCTCCAACCGCCTCTATGCGTCCATCGTCCGTTTGCCCACCCGCTACCCACTGACGATTGCCTACTACCGGGCCCTGTTCAGCGGCGAACTGGGCTTTGAACTGGTTGCCGACTTCACTTCCTACCCGGCCCTGGGCCCCTTCCAGTTCCCGGATACGGAGGAGCCGTTCCCCGTGCCGGAGGCCCTGTACCGGTACCGCGCGGCGGCCATATCGGTACCGTTGCCCCCGGCGGAGGAGGCCTTCAGCGTCTACGACCACCCCCGCGTCCTCATCTTCCGCAAGACCGCCGCGTACTCGCGGGCACGGGCCGAGGCGCTCCTGCCGGCCTCGCTCCTGGATCACGTCGTCTGGGTGACGCCCAAACAGGAGACGATGCGCACCTGGCGGCGGATTCTCCCCTTCCTCCCCTCCGGGGACGGGCCTCAGGCCGGGCGTCGGCCCCTTCTGGATGCGCAGACCTGGGCCGATCAGCAGGCGGGCGGGACCTGGGCGGCGATGTTTCGGCGAGAGAGTCCCCTGAACCGGTTATCGTTCCTGGCGGCGGTCGTCTGGTACCTGGCGGCCGGTGGGCTGGGGTGGCTGGCCTTCCCCCTGCTCTGGCGGGCCCTCCCGGGCCTCCCCGACCGGGGCTACGGCATCGCCCGCGCGGTGGGCCTGCTGACCGTCTCCTACCTGACCTGGCTGGCGGCCAGCCTGCACGTTCTGCCCAGCACGCGCGGCACCATCGCCCTGGCCGTCCTGCTGCTGGCGGCGGCCGGGGGGCTGGCGGTCCGGCCGCGCCGGGACGACTTCCGGGACTTCCTGCACCGCTCCCGGACCCTGCTCCTGGTCTACGAGGGCCTGTTTCTGGCCCTCTACGCCTTCTGGGCCTGGGTGCGGGCCCAGAACCCCGACCTCTGGCATCCGGTCGTCGGCGGCGAGAAGCCGATGGACTTCGCCTACCTGAACGCGGTCATCAAATCCACCTGGTTCCCGCCCTATAACCCCTGGTTTGCCGGTGGCTACATCAACTACTATTACTTTGGTTTCGTCCTGGTGGGGACGCTGGCCAAATTGACGGGCATCATGCCCTCCATTGCCTACAACCTGGCGCTGGCCCTCTTCTACGCTCTGACCGGGGGCGCGGCGTTCTCCGTGGCCTTCAATCTTGTCGCTCGTAGTCAGCCACGGAGCGAAGCGAAGTGGCGTCCATACATCGCGGGCTTCCTTGCCGTTCTCTTTCTCCTGGTACTGGGCAACCTGGGGGAAGCGCGGCTTCTTTACGACAGTTTCCGGCTGATCGCGGGCGAGGTCCCTTTCCGGAGCACCATTCCGGGCCTGGAGTCACTGGTTCAGGCGATGAAAGGCTTCGGGATGGTCCTGGGCGGTGCCCGTCTACCCCTCCGTCCGGAGACGCCTTACTGGTATCCCACCCGGATGATTCCGCCGGACTCCAGTGGGGTGGGGCCCATCACGGAGTTCCCGGCGTTCACCTTCCTGTACGCCGACCTCCATGCCCATCTGCTGGCCCTGCCGTACACCCTCTGCGCGCTGGTGGTGATGGTGGAGTGGGTGCTGGGGTTGCGGCGTGGCCGCCCGACCGGGCTCTCCCTGCTCCTGGCGGGCCTCATCATCGGTGCCCTGCGGGCGACCAACACCTGGGACTACCCCACTTACTTCCTGCTGGCGATGGCGGTCCTGGCCTTCCGCGAACTTTCGCGTCTTTCGCGCCTTTCGCGTCTTTCGCGCCTTTCGCGCCTTTCGTGCCTTTCGCGCCTTTCGTGCATCTCTCTCCCCCTCCTGCTGGCCGGGCTGACCGTGTTGCTCTTCCTCCCCTACATCCGCGCCTACATCGCCTCCTACAACCGGGTGCGCCTGTGGACGGATGCCCGTACGCCGCTGGACATCTACATTTTGCTGTTGGGCCAGTTTCTTCTGCCGCTGGGCACGCTTCTGCTGGTGGAAGCGTGGCAGGGGCTTTCGGGCCGGCGGTTAACCCATTTCATCTTCGGGCTGGGGGGACTGGTGTTCTGTGGATTGTTCGCGGCCCAACTGGGCGGAGTGCCGGTGGCCGCAGTTGCCCTGCCGATGGGCGTCCTGGCTTTCGTTCTGGCCTTCCTGTTGCCGGCTCATCGTGCTTTGCCTTCGTTCTGGGTAGCGGTCGCTCTGGCACTGACCCTGGGTGTGGAAGTCCTGGTGCTGGAGGGGGACATCGGGCGGATGAACACCGTTTTCAAGTTCCACTTCCAGGCCTGGACCTTGCTCTCGGTGAGCGCGGCCGTCGCTCTGGTGGAGTTGGTGAACGTGACGGACGCGTGGCCCCGGGATGCCCGGCGGCTCTGGTGGGGGGGGATGACGGCGGTGTTCTTCGCCATGGCCCTCTTCCCGGTGATGAGCATCCCGGCCAAAGTGGGGGACCGGTTCACCCACGCCACCGGCCCCACGCTGGACGGTATGGCCTACATCCGCTATAGCCGCACCGGGGATGTGCACGGCGAAGTGGACCTGGGGCCGGACTATGGAGGGATTCTCTGGCTTCTGGAGAACGTCCAGGGCTCGCCGGTCATCCTGGAGGGGCTGGGAGCGCGGGAGTACCTCTGGGGGAACCGTGTCTCCATCTACACCGGCCTGCCGGCGGTTGTTGGCTGGCGCTGGCACGAGGTGCAGCAGGGGATGGGGGAGGAAGTGGACCGCCGGCTTTGGGAGGTGCAGGAGTGCTACAACACTCCCGACCCGGAGCGGGCGCTGGAGATTCTGCACCGGTACCACGTCCGGTACGTCTACGTGGGCCCCTATGAGCGCCTCTATTACGACCCTGCCGGGCTGGCCAAGTTTGATGGGATGGTTGCCCGGGGGCTTCTGCGAGTGGTCTATGACCGGGAGGGTGTCCGGATTTATGAGGTGGTAGGGGCGAAGTGATGAGGGTTTCTTTCTGCGAGGGCAGGTGGTTACCCACACCCCCATGTCTTCGCGCTGGATTTTGACAACCTGGCGTAGGAGTATTATAATGCCTTCGTAACCGCCCGGGCCATATGGCCTGGACAGGGTTGTAACAGCCCCGTACCCCTGGTCTCCCCGTCCCATCCGGCCTTCGGGAGGGGAATGAGCGCGCAGGCGGCAATTTTGGCGACTTTCGCGTTGATGGCGGTCATTTACCCAGACCCTTTTATCTATTTAAGGAGGAGACATGCTGCCCAAACGTTCGTTCTCTGTGCTGGTCGCTCTGGCTGCCCTGATGTTGCTGCTCTCCCTGGTCGGCTGTCGCCCCTCTACGCCCACGCCGGCCGCAGAGGAGACACCGGCTCCACCGAAGGAGAACGTGGCCGTCTATGCCCACCCCACCTCCTTCCCGGATATTGACCCCAGCGTCAGTTACTCCAACGACTCGGCGGTCGTCTCCAACCTCTATGAGACGCTCGTCTGGTACAACCCACCGATGCATCCCCAATTGCTCCGGCCCGGTCTGGCCGAGCGCTGGGAATCCAACGCGGATGCCACTGAATGGACCTTCTACCTGCGCAAGGGAGTAAAGTTCCACGACGGCAACGATTTCAACGCTCAGGCCGTCAAATACTCCATTGAGCGCACCATCAAACTGGGTATGGGGGCCTCCTACATCTGGGACCCGGTGGAAGAGATCACGGTGGTGGACGATTATACCGTCCGCTTCAAACTTAAGTACTCTGCCCCTTTGGATCTCATCGCGGCCTCCGGCTACGGCTCCTGGATTTTCAGCCCGGCCTGTGTGGAAGCGCAGGGCGATAAAGCCAGCGAGTGGTTCAACGAAGGCCACGACTGTGGAAGCGGCCCATATACCATTGAGAGTTACGAGCGGGGTCGCCGGCTGGTCATCACCCGCTTTGACGACTACTGGGGTGGCTGGAAGCCGGGCCAGTTCACCAAAGTCGTCTTTGAGGTGGTGGAGGACCCGACGGTCCGGCAGCAGATGGTAGAGGCCGGTACTGCTGATGTCACGTACGACATACCCCGCGCCAACCTGGCCGCGCTGGATGCCCGCCCCGACGTCGTCGTCTATACCAACCCCGCGTTCCAGAACCTGGTGGGCCTGCTGAATGTCCGCAAGCCCCCGCTGGATAACAAACTGGTCCGGCAGGCCATCTCCTACGCCTTCCCCTACGAGCAGTTCATCCAGACGGTGGTCTCCGGTTACGCCGTCCAGTCCCGCGGTCCGGTGCCTCTGGGGATGTGGGGCCACAGCGACAAACTGTTCCAGTACACCTATGACCTGGATAAGGCCCGGGAACTCCTGTCTCAGGCCGGATACCCCAACGGCGGCTTCAAACTGGTGATGACCCACGTCGCGGGGGACCTGGACGAGCGGCAGGTCGGCGAGGTCTGGAAGGCCGAACTGGCGAAACTGGGGATTGACCTGGAGGTGCGCGGGATGTCCTGGGAGGCCCAGTGGGACCTGGGCAAATCCGATCCGATGCAGGCGCAGGATATCTTCGTGATGTACTGGTGGCCCGACTACGTCTCCCCCTACAGTTTCCTCTACAGCATGTTCCACTGCGAGGAGGAGACGCTCTTCAATCTGGGCTACTACTGCAATCCCCAGTACGACGAACTGATAGACCGGGCCAACGAACTCTCCGGAAGCAACCGGTCTGAGGCCGAACGGCTGTTCGTGGAGGCCCAGCAAATCCTGGTGGACGACGCGGTGGCGGTCTTCTTCTACGACCTGGTCAACACCCACGCGGTGCGGGCCGACATCAAGGGGTATGTGGACAACCCCTCCTATCCGCACGTCGTCTTCTTCTACGAACTGTCCCGGTAGAGGAGGAGTCGGGCCTGGCGGCGGCGGCCTTCGGC
>JBBIKR010000098.1:0-9184 GCA_037445395.1 Thermoflexales bacterium | reverse complement strand
GACGCGCAGGGGGCGGGCCGGGGGGGGGGGGCCGGCGCCGCCCGCCGCCAGCATGAATGCTCTGCCGATGAAAGTCTGGGAATACGTCATCCGGCGGCTGCTGCTGGCTGTTCTGGTGATCTTCGGGGTCTCCGTGGTCACCTTCTTCATCGCGCGCGTGGTGCCATCGGACCCGGCGGCCCTCTGGGTGGGCCCCCGTCCCTCCCCTGACCAGATTGCCGCCGCGCGCGTCAAACTGGGCCTGGACCGCCCGCTCTACGTCCAGTACCTCTACTACATGGGCAACCTCCTGCGCGGTGACCTGGGCGTCTCCATCAAGACCCATCAGCCCATCATCCAGGACCTGCGGGCCTACCTGCCCGCCACGCTGGAATTGGTGCTGGTCGGGATGGCGATGGCCGTCTTCATCGGCATCCCGCTGGGCGTGCTCTCCGCCGCCCGGCGCAATCGCCTCCTGGACCACTTCAGCCGACTGGTGGCGGTGGCCGCCGTCTCCATCCCCACCTTCTGGCTGGGCCTTCTGCTCCAACTGGTCTTCTTCAGCCAACTCCACTGGCTGCCCATCGGCGGGCGGGTGAGCATTGAGACCACCCTCTATCGGCCCATCCAGACTGTCACCGGATTCTACCTGGTGGATACCCTCGTCACCCGCAACTGGCCCGCCTTTCGCGATGCGCTGACTCACATCATCCTCCCGGCCTTCACCCTGGCGACCTACGCCATCGGCCTGACCATCCGGATGACCCGTTCCACCATGGTGGAGGTGCTGGAGGAGAAGTACATCGTCGCCGCACGCGCTGCCGGACTTCCCGAACGGACCATCCTCTTCCGACTGGCCCTGAAGAACGCCGTCGTCCCCACCCTGACGGTCCTGGCGCTCTCGTTCGTCTATTCGCTGACGGGCGCCATTCTGGTGGAGGTCATCTTCTCCTGGCCCGGTCTGGGCAGTTACGTGACATCGGCCATCCTCAATGTGGACTTCCCGGTCATCATCGCGGTCACGTTGATCGTGACCGTCTTCTACGTCCTGATCAACCTGGTGCTGGACCTGGTACAGGTGGCACTGGACCCGCGAGTCGTCCTGAAATGACCGTCCTCCGGCTGTCCCTGGATCAATGGGCGCGCGAGCACCGCTCCCAACTGGAGGAGTACCGCCTGATGGGGCGGGCGTTCCTGCGGGACCGGCTGGCCGTTGCCAGCCTGGTCATCATTCTGTTTTTCATCTTCGGCGCCATTTTTGCCCCCTGGCTCACCCCCTACCCGGAGCAGGGCCGGGGGGGACCGAACGTCCTGGAACAATTCCAGCCACCCTCCTGGCAACATCCCCTGGGGACCGACAATCTGGGCCGGGATATGCTGGCGCGGATTCTGTTCGGCGGGCGGACTTCCCTCTCCATCGGATTTCTGGTCGTCATCATTGCGGTCGCCATCGGCCTGCCGCTGGGAGCGCTGGCGGGCTACTTCGGCGGCTGGCTGGATGAGGCCATCATGCGCCTGACTGACATCTTCCTGGCCTTCCCGTCCCTCCTCCTGGCCATCGCCATTGCCGCTGCGCTGGGGCCCAGTTTCACCAACGCAATGATTGCCGTCGCGCTCACGTGGTGGCCCTGGTACACCCGTCTGGTCCGCGCCCAGACGCTCTCCCTGCGGGAGCGGTCGTTCGTGGAGGCCGCCCGGGGGATTGGGGTGGGGGAGGGGACCGTCATCCTCCGCCACATCCTCCCCAACGTGATGACGCCGGTCCTGGTCCAGGCAACGATGGACATCGGCTCCGCCATCCTGACCGGCGCGGCAATGAGTTTTGTCGGTCTGGGCGCTCAACCTCCGACCCCGGACTGGGGACAGATGGTCAACCTGGGGCGCATTTACTTCATCAACCATCCCTGGCTGGCCACCTTCCCCGGCCTGGCGATTTTCCTGGTCTCCCTCTCCTTCAACCTGTTAGGCGATAGCATTCGGGACATCGCCGACCCCCGCACCCGGAGGGCCGCCCGATGAAGGAACCTCTGGTCTCCGTCCGTGACCTGCGGGTCCATTTCCCCACTTATGCCGGGGTGGTCCACGCGCTGAACGGGGTCTCTTTTGATCTGTACCCGGGGGAAATCCTCGGCCTGGTGGGGGAGACGGGGTGCGGCAAGTCGGTGACGGGGCTAGCGTTGCTGGGGCTGATCCCGCCGCCGGGCCAGGTCGTCGGCGGGGAGATTCGGTTTCGCGGCCAGAACATCCTGACCCTTCCCCCGGCCCAGATGCGTGCCCTGCGGGGCGGGAAAATCGCCATGATTTTCCAGGACCCGGCGGCGGCCCTGAACCCCGTCTTTACGGTGGGCGAGCAGATGGAGATGGTCACCCGCCGCCACCGCCGGATGGGCCGGGAGGCCGCCCGCCGTCAGGCTGCGGAGGTCCTCCGTTCCGTGGGGATGCCGGAGCCGGAGCGCATTCTGGATACGTACCCCCACGAGTTGAGCGGCGGCATGCAGCAGCGGGTGATGATCGCGATGACCCTCTCCTGCGGCGCCGAGGTCCTGGTCGCCGACGAGCCCACCACCGCGCTGGACGTTACCATCCAGGCCCAGATTCTGGACCTGCTGGTGGATTTGAAGCGGACGCATGGGCTCTCCATTCTGCTCATCACCCACAACCTGGGCGTCGTCGCCGAGACCTGCGACCGGGTCGCCGTCCTGTACGCCGGGTTCATCGTGGAGACCGGGCCAACAGAGGCCATCTTCCAGTCCATGAAGCACCCGTATACCCGGGGATTGTTGGCGGCCATCCCCCATCCCTCCAGCCGGGGCCGCCCTCTCCAGGCCATCCCCGGCACCGTACCCGACGGCCTGCAGCCGCCGCCGGGGTGTCTTTTCCACCCCAGATGCCCCTTCGCGTGGGACCGCTGTCGCCAGGAGCGTCCCGTGCTTCTGGAGGTGGCCGACGGGCATCAGGTCGCCTGTCACCTCTATAGCGGGGAGGCGGAGCGATGACCGAACCGCTGGTCCAGGCCCGCCAGTTGACCAAGCACTACGTCCTGCGGGGCGGACTCTTCAGCCGCCGACAGGTTGTCCGTGCCCTGGACTGGGTGGACCTGACCATCTATCCGGGGGAGACCTTCGGGGTGGTGGGGGAATCCGGCTGTGGGAAGACCACCCTGGGGCGTTGCCTGCTCCGGCTGGTGGAGCCGACGTTCGGCGAAGTCCTCTTTCGGGGGGAGAACCTGCTCCAGATGGACCGGGAGACCCTTCGCCAGCGCCGCCGGTACTTTCAGATGGTCTTTCAGAACCCCTATCTCTCGCTGGACCCCCGGATGAACGTCCTCAACCTGGTGGGGGAGCCGCTGGTGACCCATACTGACCTGCGAGGGCGCGCGCTGGCGGAGCGGGTGGCGGGACTCCTGGAACGGGTGGGCCTCTCGGCGGACCACCTGTACCGGTATCCCCACGAATTTTCCGGCGGACAGTTGCAGCGGATTGCCATCGCGCGGGCGCTGGCGTTGAACCCCCTGTTCGTTGTGCTGGACGAACCGACCTCGGCGCTGGACGTCTCCGTTCAGGCGCAGATTCTCAACCTGCTCAAGGAACTGCAGACGGAATTGGGGCTGACGTACATGTTCATCTCCCACGACCTGAGCGTGGTCCAGCACGTCAGCGACCGGATTGCGGTGATGTACCTGGGTCGGGTGGTGGAGGTCAGCACGACGGAGCGCATATTCTATGACCCCCGCCATCCCTATACCCGGGCGCTGGTTTCCAGCACCCCGATACCGGACCCCCAGGCCCGGCGGGCGCGGGTGGTCCTTCAGGGGAGCGTCCCCAGCCCGCTCAATCCCCCACCGGGTTGTTCCTTCCACCCCCGTTGTGCTCAGGCGCTGCCCCTCTGCGCGACCGAAGAGCCCCGGCTGGTGGATGTGGGAGACGGCCATCTGGTGGCCTGTCATCGGGCTGGCTGAAAGAGACCCACGGGACCCGTAGCACAGGATTCATCCTGTCTGCGCGGCGCTCGTAGTCCGGCACGGAGCGCAGCGGAGTGCCGTCACAGGCGCTACTCCGCTTCGCTTCGTAGCGCACTAACAAACGTCCTCGCGTTCGTAGTCCGGCACGGAGCGCAGCGGAGTGCCGTTTGTGAGATTCCCGGAATTCGTGGCCAATTCCCGATCAAGGCGAAGGAGACCCGATGCGATTTCCTCTTGCTTGCACATTTTCCATCGTCGCCCGCGACCCTCAGATCGGACAACTGGGGGTGGCGGTCCAATCCCACTGGTTCTCTGTCGGGACGGTGGTGGCGTGGGCGGAGGCCGGCGTCGGTGCCGTCGCCACCCAGGCCCTGGTGGAGGTCCGTTACGGCCCGCTGGGGCTGGCCCTGATGCGGGCGGGCTACTCCGCCCCCCAGGCCCTGGCGGCCCTCCTGGAGGCCGACGACGGCCGGGACCTCCGGCAGGTCGCCATGGTGGATGCCCGGGGACAGGTCGCCGTCCACACGGGCCGCCGCTGCATCCCGGAGGCCGGGCACGAAACCGGTGAGGGCTTCTCCGTCCAGGCCAACATGATGCTGGGCCCGGAGGTCTGGCCCGCCATGGCCCGGGCGTACCGGGATGCCTCCGGCGACCTGGCGGAGCGGATGCTGGCCGCGCTGGAGGCCGGGCAGGCCGCCGGGGGCGACATTCGCGGCCAGCAGAGCGCCTGCATCCTCATCGTGGAGCCCGTCTCCACCGGCCGCCCCTGGGCCGACACGGTGATGGACCTGCGGGTGGAGGACCATCCCCAGCCCATCGCCGAACTCCGCCGCCTGGTCGGACTCCACCGGGCCTACCGGCACATGAACCATGGGGACGAGTGGCTGGGCAAAGGTGAGGTGGAGCGGGCGCTGGAGGAATACCGTGCCGCCGACCGGTTATCTCCGGACTCCGAGGAAATCCGCTTCTGGCACGCGGTCACCCTGGTAGACGCCGGACGGCTGGAGGAGGCCCTGCCCCTCTTCCGGGAAGTCTTTGCCCGCAATCCCCATTGGGCCACCCTGTTGGACCGGCTGGGAACGGTCGGCCTGGTCGGATACGGCCCCCAGACCATGCGGCGTATCCTTTCCACCGCACGGGAGTAACCCCGCACCCTGCGACCCTGCGACCTGCGCCCTGCGACCTGCACCCTGCAACATGCGCCCTGCAACCTTCTGCATCCACGGTCACTTCTACCAGCCGCCCCGGGCAGACCCGTTCACCGGGAAAGTCCCGCGCGAAGTGGACGCGGCGCCGTACGCCAACTGGAACGAGCGCATCACCGCCGAGTGCTACGCGCCCCTGGCCCGGCGTGGACTCTTCCGCCGCATCAGTTTCAACCTGGGCGCCACGCTGGCCCGCTGGCTGGACGAGTACGCCCACGACACCTACGAGCGCATCGTCGCCGATGAGCGCGCTGTCTACCAGGCCCACGGAGCCGGCAACGGCGTCGCCCAGGCCGTTCACCACACGATTCTCCCCCTGGCCCGCCGTCGGGATAAAATCTGCCAGGTCCGCTGGGGCATCGCCAGTTTCACCCACCGCTTCGGCCACCCGCCGGAAGGGATGTGGCTACCGGAGATGGCAGTGGACCTGGAGACGCTGGAGGTCCTGGCCGCCGAGGGCATCCGGTTCACCATCCTCTCCGACCAGCAGGTTCGGGGTGAACTGACCGACGGGGCCGGGCCGTACCGGGTCCGCCTGCCCGGCGGGCGGGAAATCGCCGTGTTCGTCCGGGACCGCGCCCTCTCGGACGCGCTGGCCTTCCAGATGCCCGCGCCGGAAGGCACGGAGCACTGGCTGCGGCAGTACCTGGAGTGGCGTTGTCGGCGCGGGGGGCTGGTGCTGATCGCCACCGACGGGGAGACCTTCGGGCATCACCATCCCCAGGGGATAGACGTGCTGGAGCGCATCCTGGACGGCGCGGAGGGGGTGGGATGCTCACCGGTGACGCTGGGGCCGTACTTCCGGGAACACCCGCCCCGGGCGGAAGTGGAGGTGGTGGAGAACAGTGCCTGGAGTTGCGAGCATAACCTGTACCGCTGGGCCCTGGGCTGTCCCTGCACCCCCGGCGACGGCCGTTGGAAGGCGGCGCTGCGGCGGGCACTGGACAACCTGACCTCCGAACTGGACGAGGTCTACGCCTGCGAGGCCCAGCGGCTGGGGCTGGCCCCCTGGCCGTTGCGGGATGCCTACATCGCGGTCGTGCTGGGGCAGGTGGACGGCGAGCGCTTCCTCTGCGGCAACGGCCTGGGCCGTCTGACCACCGAACAGGCCCGGCGGTTGCTGTGGCTGCTGGAGGCGCAGTTCTACCGCCAGCGGATGTACGCCAGTTGCACGTTTTTCTTTGAGGACCTGGACCGGCACGAGCCGCGCTATGCGATTGCCAACGCGGTCCGGGCCCTGGCGCTGGTGCGCTACGCCACCGGGGACGACCTGACGGCGGGCTTCCGGCGCGACCTGCGGCTGGCGGTCAGTTGGCGGACGGGCCGCAGCGGGGCCGACATCCTGGATGAAATGCTCCGGTAGGGGTTACCCTCTCATCTCCTCCAGCAACCGCCGCGTTCTTTCTTTGGTCCCCTCCTCCTGCTCCCCCACCGGCCCCACGCAGGCCGGACAGCCGTCGGCGCAGGGGCAGGTTGTCACCCGCTCCAGCGCGGCCTGCAGGAGCACCGTTCCCTCCGTCAGCAACTGATAGAGGCGGGCCGCCAGCCCGGCCCCGCCGGGCACCCGGTCGTACACCGTCACCCGGGGGTAGCCGGTGGCCGGAGCGCGGGCTTCCACCACCGACTCCAGGTCCCCCGGCGCGCAGAGGACGTACAGCGGCGCCAGGTGGCGCAGGAGATAGGCCAGGCCGGAGAGCGCGCTGCGGGCCCCGCGCGCCTGCTCCGCCCGTCGGTGGCAGGCCGGGCAGAGGGTGACCAGGTTCTCCAGCCGGTTCGCCAGACGGTGGAGGTCGTTCACCCCGGGGACGTAGCCGAAGGCGGCGAAAGGAACCAGGTGGTGGACCTCCAGCGGGTGCCCCTCCCGCTCCGGCATCCCGCAGTGTCGGCAACGGTAACCGTCGCGGGCCAGCGCCGCCGCCCGCTGTGCGGGCCAGTCCGGGCCGTAGTCGGTGGGGGGCCGGAGCACGCCCGCTTCCTGCAACCGCTCCACCAGTTCCGGCCCCAGGTCTATCCAGACCCCCACCGTCTCCATCCGCTGTTCCGGCAGGTCCACCTCCCCCCAACCCAGCACCTCGTGAGTGTAGCGGCGAATCTGCCGGTATCCGGTGACGCGGCTGGTGACCTCCACCGTCCCCCAGGCCACCTCCCAGCCGGAAAGCGCCCGCTCCTCCAGAACCTCCAGAACCTGGACGTCCGTCGTCGCGCTGGCACGGGTGTAGTAGTCCATCTCCACTGCCCGCACCCGCGCCAGCCCTGCCTCCCAATCCAGGTCCTCCACCCGGTACATCTCCGCCTCGTGCAGGTAGACCGCGCCCGGATAGACCAGCAGCGGCGCACTGGGCCGGTCTATCTTGCCGATGACCTGGGGCGGGTCGGTGCCCACGTCCTGGATGACCACCACATCGGGCGTGCTGGTGCGCAGGCCCACCGCCCGCGCCGGTTCCCCCTCCCCGACCCAGATGTACCGCCCGTCGGAGCGGTGCAGGTCGCCCGTCTCCTCCAGAAACCGGAGCCACTCCTCCGCGTCCGGCAGTGCCCCGAAGGGCTCCCCCCGCTCAAAGGGCAACTCGTACGCGGCGCAGGCGATGTGGTCGGCCAGGATGGCGGGATTATCGGGGTTCAGGTGGGCCTCCTCCACCGGCCGGCCGAAGAGAAACTCCGGATGGGTGACCAGGTACTGGTCCAGCGGCGAAGGGCCGGCGATCAGGAGGGCCAGCGACGCGCCGGCCCGGCGCCCGGCCCGGCCCGCCTGCTGCCAGGTGCTGGCGATGGAGCCGGGATAGCCGACCATGATGCAGGCGGCCATTTGCCCGATGTCCACCCCCAGTTCCAGCGCGTTGGTGGCGACGACGGCCCGGACCGTCCCTTCCCGCAGTCCCTGTTCAATTTCCCGCCGCTGGGAGGGCAGATAGCCGCCCCGGTAGCCCCGGATAGCGGTCGGGTCCTGCCCCCAGGCGGGGGCTCGTTCCCGCAGATACCCCAGGAGGACTTCGGTGCTCAGGCGGGAGCGGGCAAAGAAGATGGTCTGGACGTCCGCCGGGAGGAGGCGGGAGGCCAGGTCCAGCGCCGCCAGAAGGAGCGGGCGGCGGATGCCCAGCGCCGGGTCCACCAGGGGTGGATTGTAGAGAAGGACGTGCTTCTCCCCGCGCGGCGCCCCGTCCTCTACCACCGGATGGACTTCCGTTTCCAGCAGTCGCTCCGCCAGTCCTCGGGGATTGGCGATGGTGGCGGAGGCACAGAGGAAGTGCGGGTCGGCGCCGTAGAAGCGGCAGACCCGGCGCAGCCGCCGCAGGACGTTGGCGACGTGGCTCCCGAACACGCCGTGGTAGACGTGGAGTTCGTCCAGGACGACCCAGCGCAGGCCGGAGAGGAGGCGGGCCCAGCGGGTGTGGTAGGGGAGGATGCCCAGGTGGAGCATATCCGGGTTGGTCACCAGCAGGCGCGCCTTCTGGCGGATGGCGGTCCGCTGGGCGGTGGGAGTATCGCCGTCGTAGGGGGAGGCGGGGATAGGTGGGGAGAACGAAGAGAGCAGGGGCTGGAGGGCGGCCAGTTGGTCGTGGGCTAGCGCTTTGGTGGGGAAGAGGTAGAGGGCGGTGGTCGTCGGGTCGGAGAGGAGAGTCTGCAGGACGGGGAGATGGATGGCCAGGGACTTGCCGGAGGCGGCGGCGGTCGCCAGGACGACGTTGTGGCCCGACAGCGCCGCTTCCATGGCCTCGGCCTGGTGGGTGTACGGGGCCTCTATGCCGACCCCGCGCGCGGCCGCCACCAGCCGGGGGTCCAGGGCGGCGGGCCAGGGGGCGAAGCGGGCCGCCCGGGCCGGCAACCGCTCCCAGGCGGTCACACAGCGCATCACCTCGGGGTCCGCCCGCAGGCGGGCCAGCAGAGAGAGGACGGGGTCCATAGGCGGTTTCGCCCTTTCCTCACCCCGCCCCCCCCCCCGGCGGCGGCACCCCCACCCCGCACCGGGCCCGCCGGGGGGGGAGGGGGGGGGGGGGGGGGGGAGGGGGGGGGGGGGGGGGGGGGGGGGGGGGTGTGGGGC
>JBBIKR010000097.1:0-14522 GCA_037445395.1 Thermoflexales bacterium | reverse complement strand
GGCGGCGCACCCGAAGGGTGCGCCGCCGCCCGCATTTCATGCCGCCGGGTTACCCCGCGCGCGAGCAGGTCTCCTGCAGGATCAGGCCGACCATCAGCGCGCCGATCAGCAGCACCGCGGCGTTCAGATAAAAAGGCGCCGCATGCCCCCACCGGTCATATAGCCACCCTCCGGCCAAATGAGGGTGCCGAGGATCGCTCCCTGGACGGAAGCCTCGTCTATCCGCTTCTCCAGGCATCTGGTGCTATTGATCCGACGGGTGTGCTTTCCGCAGGGCCTCCAGTTCCCGCTCCAGCCGTCGCTGGCGGGCCCAGATGGAGAAGACCAGGATAAAGGTCAGCCCCCAGAAAACCGCGTACGCCGCAACCAGATAGACGGGCATAGTTCCTCCTTCAGGCGGTAGGTTGGTAACTGGTATATTGGTACACTGGTCACTATTGGTACACTGGTCACTGGTCATCGGGTTATTCTCAACGCGGCCAGTGCGTCGGCGAAGCGTTCCAGCCGTATCCGCTGACGCAGCAGCGTCGCGTAGAGCAGGGTGAACGCGGCCAGCGAGACCAGCAACGTCTGCACCATGCGGGGGGTCAGCGTCATCTCGCCGCCGCCGGTGAGGATGTCCGGGTGGATGGTGCGCCACCAGCGGATGGCGAACCACGATAGGGGCACCGTCACAAAAGCGACGATGCCGTAAACGGCGGCGAAGCGGGCCTGGCGCTCCGGCCCCTCTACCGCCCGGCGCAACATCCCGTAGGCGACGTAGATGAGCAGTTGGACCGCCGAGATGGTCAGCCGGGGCTCCCATGTCCAGTACGTTCCCCAGACCGGCCGCGCCCACAGGGAGCCGGTGATGACCGCCATCGTGATGAACGTCAGCCCCACCTCCACCGAGGAGAGGGCCAGAATGTCCCACCGGCGTTCCCCCCGGATCAGATAGAGGATGCCGGCCAGGAACGTGACGAAAAAGGCGAAAAAGCCCACCCAGGCGGAGGAGACGTGGAAGTAGAAGATGCGCTGGACATCTCCCATTGTTGCCTCCCGGGGGGCGTATAGGAAGACCATCCCCAGGGCGGTCAGTACGGCAACCGTTGAGGCGAGGGCCAGGATGAGGCCAGGAAGGTCGCGGTGTCGGTTCATTGTTCATTCCTCCAGAACGTATCCGAATGTCAGCGTGGCAACGGCCAGAATCAACAGGTCGTAGACGACGATGAGGCGCAGCCAGCCGCTCGCTTCCGCCAGCGTCCCCCCTTCCAGCAGCGTACCGGTGGTCTGGACGGCCGCGATAAGGACCGGGAAGGCCAGGGGGAGGAGCAGGATGGGGAGAAGGACCTCGCGGGCGCGGGTGTTCACCGCCATCGCCGCCAGCAACGTCCCCACGGCGGCATACCCCACCGTTCCCAGCAGCGTCACCAGCACAACGTCGGGGCGCAGTAGCGGGACGTTGAACAGCCCGGCAAAGAGCGGGAGCAGGATGATTTCCACGATCATAATGAAGACGAGATTCCCCAGCGCTTTGCCGAAGAAGATGGCTGTCCGGTCCACGGGCGCCAGCAGCAGGCCGTCTATGCAGCCCGTTTGCTGTTCCCGGACCAGGGAGCGGCTCAGCCCCAGCGTACCGGCGAAGGCGACGGTGGCCCAGAGGACGCCCGGCGCGGCGGCGCGGGCCATTGCCCCGCGCAGGTCCAGGGCGAAACTGAAAACCAGGAGCGCCAGCACCGCGAAGACCAGCATGGCGCTGACCATCTCCCGGGTGTGCCATTCCGTCGCCACGTCTTTGATGACGATGGCCCACATCTTATCCAAGAAGTCCATCGTGGGGAGAGTATACCTCAAAACAGCGAGAGCGGCAACTCCCCTTTGCGCTCATCCCTTCTCGTGGTAAAATAGGCCCATCTGAAGGAGGTGAACCCGATGGAACTTTCGCAGTATCTCCGCATTCTGCGCAAGCGATGGTGGATCATCGTGGTGGCGGTGCTGGCGACGGCGATCAGCGCTGTGGCTTTCAGCCGTCTCCAGACCCCTGTCTACCAGTCCACCGCGGAAGTCCTCATCCAGCCGGCCCGGCCCGACTTCGGCCTCACCCAGTCCGCCAAGACGCTCCTGCGGTCCTATATGAGCGTCGCCGACTCCAATAAGTGGGCCCAGGAAGTGCTCAACCGACTGCAACTGGATATGAGGCCCGAGGAGTTGCGGGCCAATGCCCGTTTCGCCGCCGAAGATGACCGGATGATTATCCGGATTGAGGTTGAGGACACCGACGGCGAAGAGGCCAACCGCATTGCCAAAACCTGGGCCCAACTGCTGGTGGAGTGGCGCGACCGGGAAAACCAGCAACAGCGCAAGGAGGACCGGGTTTTTGCCGAACTGCGGGACGAACCCATATACTCCCAGACCTGGCCCCCGCGTCTGCCCATTATGGCTGTCGCCGGGGCCATTTTAGGCCTGATCATTGCCTTCGTCATCGTGTTTTTCCTGGAATGGGCCGAGTCGGGTGTCATCCGCACCCCCGATGACGTGGAGCAATGGCTGGGTCTGGCCGTACTGGGGACTGTCCCTCCGACCGAATAACCGACGGGAGACGATACCATGAGCAAACCTCAACTGATCACCCTGACCGACCCCCGTTCACCGGCCGCCGAGGCCTATCGGACACTGCGGACCAACCTGACCTTCGCCGGTCTGGATCAGCCCGTGGAGACGCTGATTGTCACCTCCCCGGCCATCGGTGGGGAGAAGTCCATCGCGGCGGCCAACCTGGCGGTGGTGATGGCCCAGGGGGAGCACCGGACGATTCTGGTGGACGCCGACCTGCGTCGCCCCGCCCTCCACAAGATTTTCGGGGTTTCCAGCGAGCCCGGCCTGACGACGATGTTTGTGGACCCCCAGGCCCGGACCAATCCCCCGTTGCTGGAAGTCGGCGTGGAGAACCTCTGGCTCCTCCCCAGCGGGCCGCTTCCCCCCAACCCCGCCGACCTGCTGGGCTCCCGCCGGATGGAGGAGATCATCGCCGTCCTCCGTTCCCGGGCCGACATTCTGATCTTTGATGCGCCGCCGGTTCTCGCCGTTACCGATGCGGCGGTCCTGGGGATGAAGGTGGACGGGGTGCTTCTGGTGGTTGAGGCCGGGCGCACCCGCCGCGAGCAGGCCCGCCAGGCGCGGGAACTCCTGGAACGGGCCCACGTCCGCATCGTCGGTGCCGTCCTGACCGGCGCGTCCACTGCCGGGCCCCGACCGTACGGATAACCGAAAACAGTCCTCCGGTCAACGGGCGGGAGGCCAAGATGAAGGTCAGCCTGGTAGATAACCTTTCCTGCAAACTGCTGGATACCATCCTGCCCGTCATTGCCCAGTCCGAAGACTGCAAAATTGCAGTCGCTTTCGTCTCGGTTGGGGGTGTCGCTCTCCTGGAGTCTGCTTTCCATCAGTGTCTCCGGAGAAACGGACGATTGGAATTCCTGGTGGGGCTGGACCTTCTCGGTACCGATCCGCACGCCTTGATGCGCCTCTACCGGATGTCACAGGAGGACCGTCGGGTTGCCCTCTACTGCTTTGCCAGCGATGATATAACGGCTGTGTATCATCCCAAACTCTACATCGCGACGGCGGGCGATGAGGCGACGATTGTCATCGGATCGTCCAACCTTACCGAGAGCGGATTGACGAAAAATGTGGAAGCGAACGCCGTTATCCGCGCCGGGTTGGGCGAAGAGATCGTATCGGACGCGATGGCCCTCTACAACACCCTGAAATTTGACCCGCGTCGGGTAGAGCCGGACCCGGAATTCCTGACCCTTTACGAGGAGATATGCCGGGCGAAAGGAGAAAAGGGCCGCGACTCTGACCGGAATGCGCATATGCGAACGCTGACGGCCCAGTTCCGGCAAAAGGCATCCTCATTACGTCGCCCCATTCCTACCGAGAAAGACCTCTTCGGCTGGCAAAAACTCGTCTTCACAAAACTACCGGATGGCCCCTTCCGGCCACGGGACCTATATCCTCTTGAAGAGGAATTCAGAAAGTACTATCCGGAGAACCAGAACATCCGGCCCAAAATCCGGCAGGTTCTTCAGCAACTACGGGACCTGGGAATGGTCCGCCAGATTGAGCGAGGAATCTGGATGAAGACCTTATAAAGGAGCCCCATGTCCAGACGAACTCTTTTTCTCGTCTCCTGCATTCTGCTGATCGGCGTCGGGATGGTTGCCTGTGAGCGTCCTCCCCGACCGACCGATTCACCCATTTCTCCTCTTTCTATTCTTCCGACCCCGCCGGACGGCGCCACCCTGCTTCAGGAGCGCTGTTCCGTCTGCCATTCGCTGGAGCGGGTCCAGCAGGCCCAGAAGACCTCTTCCGAATGGGAGCAAACGGTGACCCGCATGGTCGGCCGAGGGGCTGAACTCAGCGAGGAAGAGCGCTTGTTGCTGATTGCCTATCTGGCCGAGCAGTACGGCCCGTAGGAGGGTGAAATGAACATGAACTTCCTGTTCGTCGGCGTCGGCGGTCAGGGGGTGCTGACCGCTTCGGACATCGCCGCCCAGGTCGGGCTGGACCTGGGCCTGGAGGCCAAAAAGTCGGAGGTGCACGGCTTCGCACAGCGGGGTGGGGTGGTGGAGAGCCACGTCCGCTGGGGGGAGCGCGTGGGAGCCCCCGTTGCCGAGCAGGGCACGGTGGACGTCCTGGTGGCCTTTGAACTCCTGGAGGCGGCCCGCTGGATTGAGTGGCTGCGGCCGGGCGGGAGCGTCGTCGTCAACCGCCAGAAGATGGCCCCGATGTCGGTGACCGTGGGGAACGCGGTCTATCCGGACGAAGCGGCCCTTCTGGAGGCGCTGCGCCGCCGGGCCGCGCGGGTGGTCGTGGTGGACGGGCTGGGCCTGGCCGAGCGGGCCGGGACGACCCGCGCCGTCAACAGCGTCATTCTCGGGGCCCTCTCCGCGCTTCTGGAGACCCCGCCGGAGGTGTGGGAGGAGGCCGTCGTCCGGCGGGTTCCCCCACGCTACGCCGACGCCAACCGGACCGCGTTCCGCCTGGGCCGGGAGGCCGCTCTGGGAGGCTGACGGTGTCTGCTCCTGCCACCGTCCGGTTGCTCCTGGTCGGGCTGGGGAACCTGGGGCGGCGGTTCTGCGACCTGCTGGCTCAGAAAGGGCCGGAGGTAGAAGCCCGTTACGGCCTGCGTCTGGTCCTGGTCGGCGCCGCCGACAGCCGGGGATGGGCATACGACCCTGCCGGGCTGGACCCAGCCCGCGTCGCCGCGCTGAAGGAGGCTGGGGGCTCCGTCGCCGAACTGCCCGGCGTGGGCCGGCCCGACCGCCCTGCCGCCGATCTCATCGCCCGGGCCGACGCCGACCTCCTCTGCGAGGCCTCTCCGGTCAACCTGCGCCAGGGGGCCGAACCGGGCCTCAGCCACGTCCGGATGGCCCTGGAGCACGGGATGCATGTTGTTACCCCCAACAAGGGCCCCCTGGTGCTGGCCTATCGGGAACTCCACGACCTGGCCGCCCGCCGGGGCGTACAACTCCGGTTTGACGGCACCGTCGCCGGGGGGCTCCCGGCCCTCTACATCGGTCAGCGCGACCTGCGCGGCGCGACCGTCCACCGTATAGAGGCCGTCCCCAACCTCTGCACCGGCTACGTCCTGGAACTCCTGGCCGACGGCCTTTCCTGGGAGGGGGCCCAGGCCCGCGCCCGCGCCGAGGGCGTCCTGGAGGCCGACCCGTCCTTTGACCTGGAGGGTTGGGACGCGGCGGCCAAATTGGTCATCCTGGTCAACGCGGTGATGGACTTCCCGGCCCGTCTGGAGGACGTGGACCGGACCGGCATCACCGGTCTGGGTGGCGCCGATGTGGTGGCCGCGCGGCGGGAAGGGCGGGTCTACAAACTGCTGGCGACGGCGGACTGGCTCCCCGATGGTTCGGTGGCCATGCGGGTCGCTCCAGTTCCCCTGCCGGGCGACCACTTCCTGGCTCGTCTGGGCCGCAAGCAGATGGGGGTGGTCTACCACACCGACATCTACGGCACCATGATGGCCGCCATAGACGAACCGACGCCTCTTCCCTCGGCCGCGACGATGTTGCGGGACATTCTGGATATTTACCTGTAATCGCAGAGGGCGCGGACTTTCTGCGCTCCCTGCGATGAATTTTTCTATGGCTCGTATCTTTTTCCCCGGTCCGGGGTTTATCTCCCATGAAGAAACTCTTGGGAGGTGCTCAGGGGAATGGCCGATCAACTGCTGATTATCAATCCGGTTGCCGGACGGGGGGCCGGGGAGCGGGTCATTCCGCGCATCGTCCGGTTGTTGCGGGAGCACGGCCTTTCGTTTGACCTGGTGCGGACGGAACGGCCCTGGCATGCGGCGGAACTGGCCCGCCAGGCGGTGGTGAGCGGTTACCGGACCGTCGTTGCGGTGGGCGGGGACGGTACGTCCAACGAGGTACTGAACGGCCTGATGGCGGCGCGGGAGGCCGGGGAGGGCGAGGCGGCACTGGGGGTGCTCTGCGTGGGTACCGGCAACGACTTCGCCTACGGCATGGGCATTCCCCTGGACCTGGAGGAAGGTTGTGCGGCGCTGGCCCGGGGGCAGACCCGTCGGGTGGACGTGGGGCACGCGCGGGGCTTCCGCTATTTCGGCAACGGCATCGGCATCGGCTTTGACGCCGCCGTCAATGTCGTCGCCTCCCGGCTCCGGCGGTTGCGGGGGTTTCTGGTGTACCTGATCGCCGTCCTGCGCACCCTTCTCTTTTACTACCGGGCTCCCCTCACCCGCATAGAACTGGACGACCGGACGCTGGAACAGCCCGCGCTGATGATTTCGGTGATGAACGGACGGCGGATGGGCGGTGGCTTCCTGATGACCCCGTTCTCCCGCCCTGACGACGGCCTCTTTGACCTGTGCATCGGCAAGAAGATGAGCCAACTGGAGATGCTCTCCTTTGTCCCCCGGTTTATGAAAGGGACGCAGGTGGGGGACCCACGGGTCATCATGGCACGATCCCGCCGGGTGCGGGTGAGGGTACGGGAGGGGACCCAGGTCGTCCACGCCGATGGAGAGACGCTGGCGCTGGATGTGCGGGAATTGGACCTGGAGGTGATTCCTCAAGGCCTGAGTGTAGTGGTGTAGTCGCGGATGGGGAGTGGCCTGGCCGATGTCTCCGGCATAATGACGATTTGGAGTTTGACAAAATTTTGGCAATATGGTATCATGAAAGCCAGGAGGTAGGCCATGCAAGAGACCAGACAGCGAATCCTGGAAATTATCAAGATGCGCGGTCAGGCCACGGTGAACGAACTGACTCGCGAATTGGGTTTGACCGCCGTGACCATCCGGCACCACCTGGATGTCCTCTACCGGGACGGGCTGATCGGTCCGCCGCAAATTCTCCGTAAGGCGGGCCCGGGTCGCCCACAGCATGTCTACCGGCTGGCAGGTGAGGCGGAGGAACTCTTCCCCAAAAAGTACGACCGGCTGACCGACGCCCTGCTGGAGGAACTGGAAGCCCGGATGTCGCCCGAGGAGTTGGACGCCGTCATCAACGGGGTCGCCGAACGGATGGCCCGCCAGGTATCGGCCGAAGGGGATATGGGCGCCCGTCTGAAAGCCCTCATGGAGTTCCTGAACGGGCTGGGCTATCTGGCGACGGCCGAAAAAGAGGACGGCGGTTACCGGATCACGGTTGCCAACTGCCCCTACGAGCGGGTGGCCCGGCGCCACAACCTGCCCTGCAAAGCGGACGTCCGCCTGATCGCCCTGGTGACCGGTGTGGAACCGGAGCGCGTCCAGCAGATTGCCGCTGGCGACGAGCACTGCGTTTACCGCCTGACCTTGCCGCAGGGCTAAAGTCCGGCAATATCGCTGAGACCTGCAGGCGTTTGCCTTGCCTGTGAGGGTGTTTTGTGTTGCAGGGGCTTCGCACTCCGCCAGAGGCAAGGGATACGATTACTATATTCCGTTTGCTGACCTTCTCTCCGGGGGGAATTTCGGGCAGATGGTGAAGCCATCTGCCCGAAATTCCTGTCTGCCCTGATGACGGCGGGAAAGAGCGAAGCCGCCAATAGGTTTAGGAGTTACGCAATTGGACAGCGGTGAGGGGATTGCTTCGCGGCTTCGCCGCTCGCAATGACCTTTCCAGGCCCGTGAAGATGTCATTGCGAGGCACGAAGTGCCGAAGCAATCTCCAGGTGCGTAAGCCCTGAAGTTTTCATCGTTGTGCTATGTCCACCATGAGCCTGAGAACCACTTTCATTTACCCCGGTATCGCCGGCCGGGGCTGGAATTCCCTCAAGCAGGGGATGGATGCCGGCTGGATTTCCCACGGGCTGGCCTCGCTCAGCGCGGCCGCCAAAGCGCAGGGGTTTGAGGTGGACCTGATTGACCTGCGCGCCCTCTCCGGCTGGGACCAGTTCCGGGAAGTCCTGGCCGAGCGTGCCCCCGACGTGGTCGGCGTCACCATGATGAGCGTGGATTACAACCCCGCTCGCCAGGCCATCGCCATCGCCAGAGAGGTCCTGCCCGACGTCGTCACGGTTATCGGCGGGCCCCACGTCACCATCGCTCTGCAGGACAGCCTGCGCATCCCCCATGTGGACTACCTGGTGACCGGCGAGGGCGAAATCACTTTCCCCCAGTTGTTGCAGGCCATCGCCGAAGGCCGTCGTCCGCCCCATCGGGTGCTGCGCGGGGAGCCGCCGGACCTGGACGCCATCCCCTTCAGCGACCGGGACCTCTTCCTGGAAGAGTGGAAGAAGTGGGGCTACGACCTGGATTCCCCGGAGGTCCCCTTTGTGGAGGAACTCCCCCCGCCCTTCGCCACCATCATCGCCGGACGGGGATGCATCTACAACTGCACCTTCTGCAAGCCCGGGGAGGACTATCTCTTCGGCAAACGGGTGCGCCGCCGCAGCGTGGATAACGTCCTGGCGGAACTCCGCTACCTGGTGGACCGCTACCATCTCGCATCCTTTATGTTCCACGACGACTGTCTGACGGAGGACCGGGAGTGGGTGATGGAGTTCACCGAGCGGTACATCGCCGAGGGGTTCAACCTGCCCTTCTTCTGCCAGACCCGGGCGGACATCGTGGTGAAGCACGAGGACATGGTGGAGCGAATGGTACGGGCGGGCCTGCGGGGGTACTTCATCGGTTTTGAGAGCGGCAGCGACCGGGTGCTCAAATTCATCCGCAAGGGCACGACGGTGGCCCAGAATCTGGAAGCCGCCCGTATTTGCAAGAAGTACGGCATCGCCATCTGGGCCAACTACATGATGGGCCTGCCCACCGAGACGAAGGAAGAGGTGATGGAGACGGTGCGGATGATGAAAGAGATAGACCCGGATTACTACAGCCCGGCCTTCTTCACGCCGCATCCCGGGACCGACCTCTACGACTTCGTGGTGGAGCACGACCTGAGCCGCATTACCGACTACGACTCCTACCGGCGCAACCCCACGGAGCCGAAAATTCGGGGGCAGGACTACGAGTTTCTGAGATGGGCGATGGCGGAGAGCCAGCGGCGCAAGCCGTGGAACGCGTTCCGGCGCTGGGCGCGTCGGCAGTGGAAGCGGTTCCGTCGGGTCACCCCGGCGAAGGTCCTGCGGCGGCTGCGGATGGGGGTCAGAAGTGCCCTGGCGGTGCGTTCTGCAGGGCTGTGACTGTCTCATCGGGAGGAGTGAAAGTGGCGGAGGCTACATTTGAAGTTCGCGTTCCTGCTTTCCGGCTTCAATTAGGCATTGACCAGAGCGAAGTTCAACTTGCTTCGGCATCTTTTTGGCGAAATTTACATTTCTCAGGCAGTATATGCTGAAGCCGTGGAGAAAGGGCGTGAGGAGGGAGGGGCAAAGCGGGAAGTATCTGCTGCCAGGTGGGTAAAAGTGGTGGCAGTTCAAGACCGTCTGGCAATGGAAGTATGGCTCTGGACGAGATGGATTTTGGCGAGGCTGAAGTGATCGTATTGGCCCGGGAACTCGGTGCAGATCTGGTATTGATGGATGAGAGAAAAGGCCGCCGGAAACTTTCTCAGATGGGGATTAGAAAAATTGGGAGGCTGGGAGTTTTGCTGAAGGCCAAACAGATGGGGCTTTTACCGAGTATCCGGCCTGAAATAGAGAAATGGCGGCAGAAAGGTTTCAGCATCAGTCAGGATGTGGTGGATGCCGTGCTCAAGCAGTCCAATGAGTAAGCCTTGCTTTTAAAAATCATACAGGGGTTGCGGAATGATCCGGGTCAACGTCAAAGTTTTTGCCACTCTGCGACGGTACTACCCCGAACTGGGAGTTGGCGAGGGGATGAAAGTGGAACTCCCGGACGGGGCGACGGTGGGGCAACTGGTCCAGCATCTGGGCCTGCCCGCCGACCATGTGCGGGTCGCGTTTGTCAACGGCATTGCCCGGGACGACACCCATCCCCTGGCCGACGGCGATGAGGTCAGCCTGTTCCCGCCGGTCGGCGGGGGGTAGCAGTGGCCGTACCCTGCATCGTTGGGGGTCATTCCGATGACCGCGTATCTCCTGGTTTTCGCGGGCGCGCTGGTGCTGAGCATCGCGCTGACTCCTCTTGCCCGCTATCTGGCCCCTCATCTGGGCATCATAGACCAGCCCTCGGCCCGTAAGGTGCATCGTTCCCCCGTCCCGCGCCTGGGCGGCGTCGCCATCTACCTGGCCGTGCTGGCCGCGGCCCTGGCGCTGGGAGAACGGTATAACTTTGCCCAGTTCGGCTCCATTATCATCGGCGCCACCGCCGTCTCGTTTATGGGGCTGGTGGACGACCGATGGGGGTTGCGTCCGGCGGTGAAACTGGTCGGGCAGATACTGGCGGCCCTTCTCCTCTGGGCCACCGGTGTCCGCGTGGGCACGTTCGGCCGGCCGGTGGTGGATTTCCTGCTGACCGTTTTCTGGGTGGTCTACATCACCAACGCCATCAATCTGCTGGACAATATGGACGGGCTGGCGGGCGGGGTCGCGGCCATTGCGGCGGCCTACTTCGCGCTGATGTGCTCTTTCAGCGGGCAGTATCTGGTGGGGGCGCTGGCCGTGGCGGTTCTGGCGGCCTGTCTGGGTTTCCTTTTCTACAATTTGAACCCCGCCAGCATCTTTATGGGCGATTCGGGCGCCCTCTTCCTGGGCTTTATGCTGGCGGCCATCGGGATCAAACTCCGTTTTCCGGAGAATGTCACCTTTGTCACCTGGATGGTGCCGGTGCTGGTGATGGGGCTCCCCATTTTTGACACCGCGCTGGTCACCCTATCCCGCCTGCGCCGGGGGAAAAACCCGCTGACGACGCCGGGCAAGGACCACGTCTCTCACCGGCTGGTGGCGGCAGGGCTCTCCCAGCGGGAAGCCGTGCTCACCCTCTACGTGGTTTCGTTTGTGCTGGGACTGCTGGCGGTTTTCGTCACCCGCGCGTCGGTGGTGGAGGGGTACATCGTGGGGGGCGTGGCCGCGCTGCTGGGGGCCTGGGGGCTCTGGCGGATGGAACGCCCGCCGTTCTGGGCCACGAACGGACGCTAATCACGTATCACGCATCACGCATCACGTATCACGTATTGTGTATCACCTCGTCTGCCGCTGGGCCTCTATCACGTTGGGGACTTTGGAGATGCGGGCCAGCACCCGGCCCAACTGACCGATGTCGGTGACATCCAGGGTGAGGTAGAGGGTGGCCAGGTTTTGCTGGCGGCCCACGCTCACCCCCGCAATGTTCACCCCCTCTTTGGCCAGCACCTCGCTGATGTCCCGCAGGAGCCCCGTCCGGTCGTACGCCACTACGGAGACCAGCACCGGGAAGGTCTGCTTTTCGGTACCCCATGTCACCTCTATCAGCCGTTCGGGGTGGCGCAGGTTCAGGATGTTGGGGCAATCCCGTCGGTGGACAGTGATTCCGTGCCCCTGGGTGACGTATCCGATGATGGGTTCGTTGGGGAGGGGGTGGCAGCAGCGGGCCAGCCGGGTCAGCAGACCGCCGGTGCCCAGGACGTGGACCTCATGGGAGACCGGGGCGGGGATGGGGGCCGGAGGCGGCAGTTCCGGCTCCGGCTGGGTCTGTCGCTGGGCCTCCACCACTTTCGCCGCAATTTGCTGGCTGTTGATGTCCCCGAAGCCGATGGCGGCCAGGAAGTCCTCCACCTTCTCGTAGCCGAAGAGGGCCGCCACCGCCTCGTGCGGGAGTTCGCCCAGCCCCAGCCGCTTCAGTTCCCGCTCCAGGATGGCCCGCCCCGAAGCGATGTTCTGCTCCCGGTCCTGTCGCCGGAACCACTGGCGGATTTTGTTGCGGGCACGGGCCGTTTTGACGTACCCCAGCGCCGGATTGAGCCAGTCCCGGCTGGGACCGCCCCGTTTGGCGGTGATAATCTCCACCTGGTCACCGGTTTTGAGGACGTAGTCCAGGGGCACCCATCGCCCGTTGACTTTGGCTCCCCGGCAGCGATGGCCGATTTCGGTGTGGATGGCGTAGGCGAAGTCTATGGGTGTCGCACCGGCAGGCAGGTCCACCACCATGCCTTTGGGCGTGAAGACGTACACCCGGTCCTCAAAAATGTCGGTCTGGACGGCCTCCACGAACTCCCCGGCGTCCTCTGCCTCGCTGCGGGCCTCAATCTGAGCGCGCAGGGCGGCGATTTTCTCCTCAAATAGCCGGTCCTGTCGGGCCCCCTCCTTGTACCGCCAGTGGGCGGCAATACCGTATTCGGCAATCCGGTGCATGTAGTGGGTGCGAATCTGCACTTCCAGGACTTTCCCCCCGATGCCCACCACGGCGGTGTGGAGGGACTGGTACATGTTCTCTTTGGGGCGGGCGATGTAGTCGTCAAATTCGCCGGGGATGGGGGTCCAGAGGTTGTGGACGACGCCCAGGGCGTGGTAGCAGTCGGGGACGGTCTCCACGATGGCCCGGATGGCGCGGATGTCGTAGACCCGTTCCAGGGGGATTTGCTTGCGCTGCATCTTGCGGTAAATGCTGTAGATGTGCTTGGACCGGCCCGTAATCTGGGCGTTGATCCCTTCCAGCCGGAGGTGGTGCTGGAGGATGGCGATGTGCTTTTCAATATCGGCTTCCCGTTCCGGTGCCCGGGCCTCCAGTTCCCGGACGATTTCAAAGTAGATGTCCGGCTGGAGATACCGGAAGGCCAGGTCCTCCAGTTCCCCCTTCCAGCGCCAGATGCCCAGCCGGTTCGCCAGGGGCGCGTAGATGTCCATCGTCTGGCGGGCGATGCGTTGCTGGCGCTCCGGCGGCAGCGCGTCCAGCGTGCGCATGTTGTGGAGCCGGTCGGCCAGTTTGATGAGCATCACCCGCGCGTCCCGGGCCGTCGCCAGGAAGAATTTGCGCAGACTCTCCAGTTCCCGCTCGTCTCGTTCCCCCTCCCGCATCCGGCCCAGTTCGTTGGCCCGCCCCAATTTGGTCACTCCATCCACCATCCGTGCCACTTCCGGGCCGAATTGGGACTTCAGTTCCTCCAGCGGGACCCCCCGGTCCTCCACCACGTCGTGGAGGAGGCCGGCCGCGACGGTTTCCGCGTCCATCCGCAGTTCGGCCAGCAGCGCGGCGACGGCCAGCGCATGCTGGATGTAGGGCTCGCCGGACCTCCGGTACTGGCCCTCGTGGGCCTGCGCGGCGAACTCGTAGGCGCGCGCGATCAGGTCCCGGACCTCCGGACCGTCCCGGACCAGGGAAAGAACGTCGTCTATCGTCAGAAGAGGGGATTGGGTGCCGGTCATAGATGGATCAACCAGCGGTGGCTTGACATATCAGTATAGCGCAGACAGGGGATTTGTCAAAGAACTTGACAACGCGGCCCTTTTCGCGGATAACATGAATAACCGGTAGGGGTCAGCGGTTAGCCGGTAGTCCGAGGAGGTGGGCGATGACGACGTTCATCCTGCTCTCCAAAATCTCGCTGCGCAGTCCCGGCGAGGTGCGGGCGCTTTCGGAGATGGACCGGGAGTTTGACCGGCGGCTGAAGGAGGAGTGTCCGGAGGTGCGGCGCATCGCCAGTTACGCCCTGCTGGGGGAGTACGACTTCCTGCACATCTTTGAGGCCCCCGATGCGAAATCCGCCGCCCGGGTGGCCCTCCTGGCCAACATCTTCGGCCACTGCACGACGCAAACTCTCACCGCCATCCCGTTTGAAGAATTCCGGGAGATTGTGGAGAAAATATAGTGGACGAATACTGCGTGGTGATGACAACCGCGGGGACGGCAGAAGAGGCGCACCGGCTGGCCGAGGGGCTGGTCTCTGGAAAACTGGCCGCCTGCGTGCAGGTGATGCCCGTCACCAGCACCTACATCTGGCAGGGAGAACTGCACCGGGACCCGGAGTGGCTGCTCATGATCAAGACGACGGCCGCCCGCTACGACGACGTGGAGGCCTTCATCCGGGAGCACCACTCCTACCAGGTGCCGGAAGTCGTCCAGGTCCCGATTCGGCGCGGGCTGGAGGCGTATCTGGGGTGGGTGCGGGAAGGGGTGGAGTGAGGTCCTCACCCCTCCCCCGCCGCCTGCGGCGGCACCCCCTCCCCTCTCCTGGCCGAAGGCCAGG
>JBBIKR010000096.1:0-14662 GCA_037445395.1 Thermoflexales bacterium | reverse complement strand
ACGCTGAAGCGTCGGGCTGATTCTGCGAAGCCCCTTCGGGGCTCAAAAACAGCCCGCAGAGCCTTGTGGAATCAGCCCGATGGTTACCCGTCGGGCTGAATTCACCCCGCATAGCGCCTATAATGTCGGCGGGAAGGGAAAACTCTCCGCCGACGCACTTTCCCCTTCCTTGAACCACACGCCCAGTTCCAGGGAAATACGCTGGAAGAAACTCTCCGGGGGGAGTTGTCCGACTCCGTATTCCATGTTGACCACCCGCGCCCGCAGGACCAGGGTGGTCGTTTCCAGAATGACCTCGGCACCCGGCTCGGCCAGGACGATTTCCCCTTTCGCCGCCAGTTTGGCCCGCAACGCCGGGTCCTGGTAGGCGAACCCGCTGGCCAGCACTTTGGTCACCGTGCGGATGTCGCTTTTATCAAACATCCACACCTCCAGCGCGGTCACCTTCTTCGGGTCACCCACGCCGATGGCCTCGGAGATGCCCACTCCGCACTCCCCCAGGAAATCCGCACCCCGTTCAATGCTGAAGGAGGGGTCATAATGGTCGTCGCCCAGGACGTAGGTGGTGCTGAACTGGAGGGCCGGAGGAGACTCCTCCTCCCAGCGGGTCGGCTCCACCTGCCGGTAGGCGGCGGCCCGCTCAGAGACCGGACGGACCCGGGGGCGGCGGAGGCGGGAGAGGGCAAAGTACAGGAGGGCGGCCAGTGCGGCGGCCAGAAGTCCGATGCCGCAAATCTGGAAGAGAGGACGTGCTCGTTGCAGGGCAGTGGGTCCGGATGGGGCAGGGGCTGGCGCCTCTTTCAGAGCCTGGGCCAGTGTCCTCAGATTCTCTCCGTCCGCGCCGCCGCGCCGTTGGGCCAGCTCTTCCAGCACGGCGACGGGGTCTTTCTTCCAGTACGCCAGACCCAGGCGGGTCTGGGCCTGCTCCAGGTTCTGATTCTGGGCATACTCGCGGGCGACCCACGCCAGATAGTCGTCCCGGAAATCCTGGCGGAGCATCGCGGGGGTGGCGTTGTAGTATGAGGTTGGCCAGATGACCCAGGCGAAGAGAAGGCCCACCAGCAGGCCAAGGACGGCGCCAGTAGCAAAGGCGAGGGTCGTTCGGCGGGTATTGTAGAGGTTCAGCAGTTTGTTGAGCATGATCCCCTCCTTCAGAGGCCAGGTGCTCCTGCGTGGCCACCGGGTGACAGAAATGCAGCGATTATAAAAACTTCTCTTTCCATAGATTACCACACAATTCAAAGAAATGCAAGTGGGATCAATTCTCGTTCAGGGAGCAACGTTCCCCCCGCACACGGGGCAACCGGGTTGAGGGGCGAAAACGACTTCGTCAAATGTGCCCCTCAGTCCGTCCCACACCAGCAGCCGGCCCACCAGTGGACGGCCGATGCCCAGGATGACCTTGACCGCCTCCACCGCCTCCAGCGCGCCGAAAGTTCCGGCGACGCCCCCCAGAATACCGACCTCTCGGGCCGTTGGCACTTTCTCCAGGCAGATGGACGGGGGAAAGAGACAGCGGTAGCACGGCCCCTGCCCTGGCATCACCACCGACATCTGTCCCTCCCAGGCCAGCACGGACGCCCAGACCAGAGGGGTACCCGTCTGGACGCAGGCCGCGTTGACCAGGAATTTGGTCTCAAAGTTATCCGAGCATTCCACTACCAGGTCATAGGCCGCCGCCAGTTCAACGGCCCGCTGGGGTGTCAATCTCTCCGGGTAGGGAACCACATTCAGGTCCGGGTTCAGGGCTTTCAATCGCCGCGCGGCCGATTCCGTCTTGGGCTGGCCCAGTTCGGCGGTGGTATGGAGGATTTGCCGGTTGAGGTTGGAAAGGGAAACCGTATCGTAGTCCACAATGCCCAGGGTACCGACGCCTGCAGCGGCCAGGTACAGCGCGGCAGGCGATCCCAGACCTCCCGCGCCCACGACCAGAACACGCGCCGCTTTCAGCCGTTCCTGTCCGGCCTCGCCGATGCCTTCCAGAACCCGTTGTCGGGCAAACCGCTCCCGTTCTTCAGGGCTCAGCATTCTGCCCCCTCTCCTTCGGGAAGTGGGTGTTTCTCACACAAAGGCGCGTCTCTCACACAAAGACACAAAGGCACAAAGAAAAACTTTATATTCTTCGTGTCTTTGTGTGATATTGCCGGTTGTCCTCTCCTCTGGCTATGTTATAATGAGGTGAGAGGGCCAATGGCACTGCGAGGAGGGAACGCATTCCGTCCCAGCCGAGCACCGGCAACCGCCCGGGTGCTCAACAACCTGCCCGGTCGGTACCCGGTGGAGGACTGGCATGTCTGCTACTGGAGTGTCTCCGAGGAGGGCTCCCTGCGGGAGCACGCGGTCGTCCTCCAGTTGCCAGCAGGCTACGCGGCCGTCTGCGAACCGGTGCGGGTGGGCCAGGCCGGGTGTGTGCTGCGGGTCCGGCGCTGGGGCGTGGCATGCCGCATCTCCCTACTGGAGGCCATCGGCTTTGACCCCGTCGCCATTGCCGGCCCCGATGCCCCCGACGAGGCAGTCACGGCCATTTGCTTTGCCGCCACCCAGTTTGACCTCCCCGGCGACTTCGTCATCGCCGACCCCGATTACCCGCTCCTGCTCTTTGACCCCGCCGGCGTCCTGAAGGGCTCATCGGTCAACGGCATCAGTCTTCTGGGAGCACTGGCCTATTTCGTCTCCGGCGGACGCGTGGTAGCGGATTTTCAGCGGTTGCGTCGGGAGGCCCCCACTCTTTACCGACAGGCCCTGGCGGATCTGCAGGCAGTTTCATGAAAGTAGCGGCAATGCTCCCCTCTCAGATTTTACTACAATTTTCCAGTAGAGGGAACTGGATTTCGGACATCCGTTGGGACACGACACTGCTCGCCACCGAGGAGGTGGCACAAAGTACGACCTGCCAGGAGGTAAAGGATGTGCGACACGCTGGTTGCGACAGGCAGCGCCACTGCTGACGGAACCGTGATTCTGGCCAAAAACAGCGACCGGGAGCCAAACGAGGCTCATGTACTGGTCCACATTCCTCGCGCCCAGCACGAACTCGGAACGACGGTGAAATGCACCTACATGGAGTTGCCCCAGGTGCCCGAAACGTACGAAGTCCTGCTCTGCAAGCCCTTCTGGATTTGGGGTTGCGAAATGGGCGTCAACGAACACGGGGTGGCGATCGGCAACGAGGCCGTCTTCACCCGGGAGCCCTACAACAAGGCCCCCGGGCTGATCGGGATGGATTTTATCCGTCTGGCGCTGGAGCGGGCCGACACTGCCCGCCGCGCGCTGGAGATCATCGTCCAGTTACTGGAAACCTACGGTCAGGGCGGGAACTGCGGCTTCCGCCACAGGACCTACTATCATAACTCCTATATCATTGCCGATCCCCAGGAAGCCTGGGTGCTGGAGACGGTCGGAAAGCAGTGGGCCGCCGAACGGGTGCGGGATGTGCGGACCATCTCCAACGGCCTGACCATCGGTTCCGAATGGGATGAAGCCTCTCCGGGTCTGGTGGAATACGCGGTGGCGAAGGGGTGGTGCGCATCCCGGGACGATTTTCATTTCGCCCGCTGCTATTCCGATTTCCTTTACACCCGGCTGGACGGCTGTCGAGCCCGCCAGCGCCGCTCCACGGCCATCCTGGAAGCCCAGAAAGGCCGCATCACCGCGGAGACGATGATGGCGGCCCTGCGGGACCACGGGCCTGAGGCCGCCGCCGACCCTCTCTGGAATCCCGGCCGGGGCTGGCTGATGGATACCCTCTGCGTCCACGCCGGGTTCGGCCCGACCCGCCCCAGCCAGTCCGTGGGCGCGATGGTCGCCCATCTCATCCCCGGCATGCCTGTGGTCTGGGTGACCGGCACTTCGGCCCCCTGCACGGGTATTTTCAAGCCGGTATTCCTGGGCGGTGCGGGGCTTCCTTCCGTACCCGGCCTGGATGTGGAGCCCACGGGCACGTATGACCCCCGCACGTTGTGGTGGGGCCACGAACGTCTTCACCGCCAGGTGATCCGCGACTACGCCACCCGGATGCCCCTCTACCGGGAGGAGCGGGACGCTCTGGAAGCATCCTTTTTGCGAGAAGCGGCGGAGATGGTCGCCCGATACCGGGACGTCGGCCCAGCGGAGCGAGCAGAGCCCCTGCGGGCCTTTACCGCCTCCTGCTTTGAACGGGCCGCCCAGGCCACGGAGCGATGGATGGAAACCGTTGTGAACACCCCGGTGCGGCACCGCCCGCCTCTGTTGTTCTCCCTGGCCTGGGACCGGTTCAACCGGGACGCGAACTTCCCCGCATAACGGACAGCGGGCCGAAAAAGACGGGGCAGCGTTTGCTGCCCCGTTTTTCTTTATTTCTCCATATCCTTCAACGCTTCGTAGGCCGGGCGGACCACGGTCAGGGGCCAGCCCGGCTCCGTGATGGCCCACCAGTACTGCTCGTTATCGGGAGTCCAGTCGTGGTCGGCGATGGCGAGGACAAACATCGGGCCGATCCAGGGGCGCCAGTGCTCCCGGGCATACCGAAACGCGCGCACCAGATAGTCCGCTTTCTGCTCCTCGGTGACGGCGAACCAGGAATAATCAGGGTGGACCGGATCGGACGTCCATCCCATTTCGGTGACGGCGACCTGTTTGTCGGCATCGCCGTAGCGCACCATGATCTCCCGGATATCCTCGGTATGGCGAAAGCAAAAGAAGCGCTGTTCTCCGTAGGCAGGACTGGTAGCCGCCTCATCGGGTGAGACCTCCGGCGGGGCCGCGAATCCGGCGGCGTGGACGCCCAGGAGGTCAAAATAGGGCGCGGCTCCGGCCTCGTACATCGCAATGAAGTAATCCGTATCGGGCATCGCAATGGGCAATCCGGTGCCCGTCGGTGCCATTCCGGCGGAGACGACCAGCGCGTTCGGGTCGGCCTCTTTGATGGCGATGTAGCAGGCCCGAAGCAGGCGGACGTATCCCTCCGGGCTGGGCGCCCGGGCCTCCCACTCCCGGGCCAGGTTGGGCTCGCTCCAGACCTGGTAGGCGCGCACCTGTCCCCGATAGCGGGCCGCGACCGCGCCACAGAAGTCGGCGAAGTCCTCCACCGGCACCGGTAGCGCCGGGTCATCGGGCAGGGAGACCCATCCCGGGCGGGGCAGGCCGTGCAGGCGAAACATCAGGTGAAGCCCCTTCTCCTGGACCTGCCGGACGATCCGGTCACTATAGCGCCAGTCAAAGCCCCCTTTGTAGAGTTCCACGTCCATCCAGTGCAGGTTCTGCCGCACCCAGGTGAACCCGGCGTCCCGGATCAGGTTCAGGTCCCGGTCGGCGACCTCCTCCCGCCACCAGAGGAAGGCCACCATGCCGTATTCGGGAGACCCCAGCCGGACCCGCGGCCAGGAGGTGGGGGTGGGGAGCGGGGACGGAGTGGGGGTGGGAGGCGCAGAGACAGGGGAGGACGGTCTGCCCAGAAAGAGCAATCCGGCAATGCCCAATGCCAGGAGGAGATATACGAACAGCCGAAGCGGGTGCCGGTCAGGAGGCATACACTTCCTGCTGGAGGAGATTCGCCAGTTGTTCTGCAACGTCTATCACATCATCCGCGTCCGCTTCGGTCAGGATCGCATGGGGATCATACCGGGCCCGGTTGCGCCAGTCCAGTGCCTGCCGGAAAGCCCGTCCGACTCCGGGTTCCACGACCGGTTCATTCACAATAAAGACCCTGCTGAATTGCTGAACGACCCCACTATGGGTCTTCGGCCACTCGCCTTCCCGGAGAAGGAGCAGTCCTTTGGCGCTCAACTCGGCCGCGTTGTACGCCATGTCAATGACACCCCGGATGTACTCTCGCTTGCCCTTCAATGCGCGGGCCATTTCCAGGTATCCCTGAGCCAGGGTGAGGAGGTCCAGCGCCTCCTGGCGGCGCATGGTGTTTTCGTCCACGCGGTATACCTCCTTTCCCGTATCCCGAATCTCCCGCAGAAAAAAGTGAGGATGGCGGTATTCGTCCGGGCAGTAGACCATTGGAGAGACCAGTTCCCCGTGCTCCAGCAAGACCTCAAAGGCAATATCGCCCAGCGCCTGCCAGACCGCGCGTACATCTCCGGTCGCGACGACCAGAAGGTCCACGTCGCTCTCCGGCCCGGCGTCCCCGCGCAGGACGCTGCCGTAGAGAATCATCCGGGCGATCCGGTCTCCGACCGGACTGTTCCGGACACGGGCGGTGAACTCCTCCAGGGCCCGATATTTGCGCTCCAGAACAGCGTCCATCTTCCCACCGCGACAGGCCGCACAGGATACCTCCTGTGCTACGGTTTGGGCATGCTCATGATGGCCCCGAAGGCCGGACGGGGAACCCCCTGGGGGTCTATGATGCTGTATGGGCCGTATGGGTCCTTTTCTGGAGGCAGGCCGGTCTTCTGGATGTAGTCCAGATTCCATAGGAAGGCCAGGCGGACGAAGCCCCACTGGCGCATCAACTGGTACGCGCGGACGATGTAATCAGCCTGCTCCTGAACGGTGTTATCCAGCGCGAACTCAAAGCCGGGCGGGGGTGGGCCGTATCCCTCGGAGGAGGCCCAGCCGAACTCCGTCACACAGAGGGGCTTCATCCCGGAGATGGCGTCACGGTAGCGCCAGAGGGTGCTGCGGAATGACCAGGAGGGATGGGGGTTATCCCAGAAGGCCCGGAATTGGGCGGTGGGGTCCTGATAGGTCTTGTCGTCCCAGGCGATGTCCGGGGGGATGTTGTAGCCGTTGTGGTGGACGCCCACACAGTCGGCATAACTCAGGAACCCTTTGGCAATCATCTCCTGGTAGTACTGGAAATCGTCCATGTAAATGATGCGATTGGGGTTCTTGGAGTCGGTGGCCGTGGCGCCCACCGGGGAAAGCGCGCCGCTGATGACGATGATGTTGGGGTCGCGGCTCTTGATGACCTGATAGGCCATGCGGAGCATCTCCACGTAGCGGGTCGGGCTCACCCCCTCCGCCGTATCCCACTCCCGGTCCAGGTTCTCCTCGTTCCAGACCTCTATCGCGTGAACGCGGCCCCGGTAGCGGTCCACCAGGCGGCCCAGGAAGTCAGCGAAGAGGGTCAGGTCATCCGGGGGAGCGCCCTCGGGGTTGTCGTCCACATAACTGGTATGGCTCCAGGCCGGAGCGTGCACGACGCTGAGCATGACCCGCAGGCCGCGCATGTTCGCAGCGTCCACCACCCCATCGTACATTCCCCAGTTGTATTGGCCCGGATTGGGTTCCACCAGGTCCCAGCGGACCTGTTGCTTGACCCAGCCCAGTCCCAGCGACTTCACCACGTCCATCGTGTAGTTCGGGTCGCCGACAACGGCGTGGGCAGCGATACCGTAACCGAAGACCTCTTGCTCCAGCGGGACGGTGGGCTGGGAACCAGTGCCCGAGGAGGGGGTAGCAGTTGCCAGAGGCACCAGGCCACCGACCGGGGTAGCAGTCATCGTGGGAGTGGCGGTTTCAGCAACGGGCCGGGACGTCTCTGGCTGGGGGGCGAAGAAGCCCCACCAGAGGCAGAAGACTCCCAGCATGAAGACCACCAGCCACAGACCGATGCCGATGATCAGTTGCTGGCGCTCTCGGGTGGAACGGGACGGCTGGAACATAGAACCTCCTGATGGCGGATAGAGGTTGTGGCGGCGGCGCAGCCGCCCCCACAAACGGCAATTCTTTACCGCGACCCCAGCACGGCATGCAGCGCGTCGCAGGCCGGGCAGATGCCGCCGGGCCGGATGATGGCATAGCCGTTCTGCGGGTCGCCCGGGATGGCCTGCAAAAAGTCCACATTCCAGACGATGATGCAGCGCACCATCCCGGTCTGGATGCTCAGCCGGACCGCCTCCGCCAGCCAGGCGGCCTGCTGTGCATTGTTCGTGCCCCGGCCCCACCAGAAGTTATCCGGGAACGGCTCCACCCCCTCCTGGGACGCGTAGCCCAACTCGGTGTAGAAGAGTTGCCGGGTGCCCTGGAAGATGTTGTAGTAGAGTTCCGTCTGGGGCAGGAAGTACCAGGAGTGGTGATGGTCGCCGCTGTCGGCGGGGTGACCGGTGCGGGCCGACGGGGCCGTCGCTCCGGCGTTGTGGTGCGCGCCGATGTAGTCCATGCAGTTGGCGGCTCCGGCGACAAACATTCCCTCCATCCAGGGTTTGTCGTCGCACCCGTGGGGGTAGCAGCCGCCGAAGTAGCCAGTGGGAGCCGGCGCCGCACTGATGACCGCCGTCCCGGGGTTGGCCGCCTTGATGGCCTGATACGCGGCGCAGAGGAGTTTGGTGTAATTGGCCGGATGAATCAGGCCGTTCTGCCACTCCCGGTCAATGTTCGGCTCGTTCCAGACCTCAATGGCATCGGCGCCCGCGGCAGCCATCCCGGCCACCCACCGGGCAATCTCCTGCTCAAAGCCGGCCTGACCAGTCATATTGGCCGGACCCAGGGCACTCACCTGAATCTTGAAGCCGGCCGCGTGGGCCGCCGCAATGACGCCGGAGGCGTCCGCCGGGTAGCGAATCTGCGTTTTCACCCAGTTCATCCCGGCGTAGCGCATCTGGCTGGCATAGGGAAAACCGAAATTGGCCACGTGGCCGCCCAGTTCAAAATTCCCCCGTGCTACGGGGGCAGGAGCGGAGGGCGGGGCCGAGGCCACTTCACCGGCCTGAATGACGACCGTCACATCGCTGCCGGGGATTTTGGCCCCACTGGCCTTCACATACCAGAGGCCCGTGTAGCGACCTGGATTGGCCGGGGCCTGCAGGTCCACGCTGATGTCTACCGTCGCCCCGGCCTTCACCAGGCCCACGGGGACGGAATCCGGACCGCCCATCTTCTCCCCACTGGCAAAGACCAGGACGGTGTCCTCGGGCCAGTCGCAGGTGCCGCTGTTGCGGAGTCGCCAGGTCTTCTTGAAGGTCTCGTTGTTGTTGAACTTCGTCCCGTCCGGCACGGTCACGTCGGCGACGAACTGGGCCTGCATGCAGGCCGGAGCGGCACCGGTCGCAGCCGTCATCATGCTCGCCGCGGGCGCAGGTGTCGGCGTGGGGGTGGGCATTGGAGTGGGGGCGGCCACGTTCACCTGGGCCGACCCCCGGCTCACTCCGGCGATGGCCGCCGAGACGGTATAGGTTCCCGCCGCCTCCGGGGCCTTCCAGCGGAACTCCGGCTGGCTCAGGGTGACCCGCTCCTCGGCGGTCTGGGGGCCCTCCACCTTCCAGACGACCTCCAGTGCGGTCGGCTGCGGCAGGCCCGCTGCGACGCGGTACCCGTCCACCGCCTCTGCCACACCGGGCATGTTCCCCGCGCTCAGCAGGTCGTGGACGACGACGCCGCCCAGGTGGTAGCGGAGGGCCCAGTCCAGTTTGCGGGCCAGGAAGGACGGGGTGCCCAGCCAGACCGTGCGGCTCTCCCCCTGCGGGGTCTTGTAGGCGATGGCGTAGGTGCCGGCCGCTTCCTGTGGGGTGATGCTGGTCACCTGACCGACCAGCGAGAAGACGACCTCCTGGCCGGGCTGGACGGAGGGCTCGGCAGGCGGCTGAACCTGGCCAAAGGGCGCCAGGGCTTCCTCCAGGCCCACGTATCGGATTCCATCGGGGCCGGAATCGGCGCTGAGGGAGGAGACGGCAGCGCGCAGCCGGTAGCGGCCCACCTGCCCCACGGCCCACTCCATCAGAGATTGGACTGCACCGCCCTCCGCGTAGGCAATGGGATTATCCGGAAGAGGGAAGACCAGAGTGTCGGCAGCGCGGCCCAGCGCGGCCCAGTCATAGCCGCCGGGGTCCCAACCGGAGTCGGTGCGGGTCGGGGCCGGCACCATCACCTCCAGCCGCAGACCCTGGGCATGCAGGGCGTCGGCCAGCGCGGCCACGAAGGCCGAGAAGGCATCTCTCTGTTCGGGCAGCAGTCCTTCATAATTCAGAGCGACCCCGGCGTAGCCTGAGGCTCTGGAGAGAATCTCGGCGATGTGCCGGGCCTGGACGTCCGGATTGGTCAGCAGGTCCTCCAGCAGGGCCCGGTTCAGGGGCTGACCGGCCGGACGGTTGCCCACCAGCAGCAGGGCTTCCGGGCTGCCGGAGGGAGGTGTCGGGGACCGGCCGATGAGCATCCCGTCCGCGCCCAGGTAGAGGCCGGGGAGCATCACCTGGGTGAGAAGGCCCGCCACCGGGCCGCTCACCGCCTCGCCCTGGGCCACCGTGCCGATGGCCGGAACCACCGGCAGGGTCTGCATCACCACGACCGAGGAGGGGAGACGGGGAACCTGTGCGATCAGCACCTCCCGTTCCCGGTCCAGGGTCCCACCGACCCACTCCCAGGTTGTGCCGGTCCAGGTATAGAGGTCCAGAGTCTCCCAGGGTTCAGCGTCATTGGGGATGACGACCTCTATGGTCGCCGGGCCGGTCGTGCGGGAACCGGCCTGAATGCGGTAGAAGGGGCTCTTGACCTGGAGGACGGGCGGGATGGCCGCCAGGGCCTCCTTCAGGTCCGTGCCGCCGGAGCCCTGCAGGAAGATGGCCTGGGGGACCGAGTCCAGCCGAACCCGCAGGGAGACGTTGTCCTCCGGGTTCACGCGAACGGTCAGCCCATCGGGATGGGAAACAGACGGATTTGCCGCGCTGAGGCGGGTGTAGCCGGTAATATGCAGTCGCTGCGGTAGGGAGATTGGCGGCAGGAGCAGCGCCCCGATGACCAGGAAGGCGATGGCGCCGTAGACCCAGTTGCCGGCAGCCAGCCACTCCCCGAATTCCCGAAAGTGGTGAACGACCCGCTGCAGGGCCGATGGGCCGCCCCTGGTCTCTGTGTCATTCGCTGCCATGGACTGCACCTCCGTGTTGCGTGTTCCGTTAGCGGCGGGAAAGGAAAAATTGCACAGCCATAAACATCGCCAGGCCGACCAGCAGGATGCCGCCGATTCGGGCACCCCAGCGCAGGACCTGGGGCCAGATGGATGGCCGGACCGCAGGGGTCGCCTCCGGCGTGGGCAGGACAACGGCCGGGGTTGCGCTACCAGAAGCGCCCCGTTGCAGGGGGATGGCGGCCTCCAGTTGACCGCCGGAGGTCAATGCCAGCGCCATCTGGGCCGGACCGTTGACGCCGTATCCGGCCGGGGGCTGGACGGCGACCTGATATGCGCCCGGCTGAAGGCCGGGGAAGCAGTAGGGCTCACTGATGCCGTCGGTAGTGTACTGGCCCACCAGTCCGGTGGCGTCGCTCAGGGAGAAGACCGCGTTGGGCAGGAGTTCCTCCGTCTCCGGCTGGCGGACCCCGTCCCCGTTGCGGTCGTGGAAGGCCAGCACGCAGACCTGACCGCTTTCGGGAGTGGGCGTCGCCTCCGGCGTGGGGGTGGGTTCAGGGGTTGGGGTCGCCTCCGGGCAGGATAGGATAATCTCCTGCCCGACCCAGATCATCTTATCGGGCCCCAGCGAGCCGGCGTTGAGCCGCTCCAGGTCCTCCATCGGGATGCCATATTGCAGGGCGATGCCAAAGAGCGTGTCGCCGGGCTGGACGATGTGGACCCGGCAACCGTCCGGCCGGGGGGTGGGTTGTACGACCGGCATCACGGCGGTGGTGGACGAAGAGCCCCCTGTGGTGCCCGGTGGACTGGTCGGCGGTGGGGGCGGCGGCGTGGGCGATGCCTGCCCCAGCGCCACCAGACTGGCGTCGTCAATGTAGACGTCGTTGTTGATGCGGGGAACTCTGTCCTGCCAGTCGGCGCGAGAGTGGATGAACACGGTGACCGTACTGGACTGAGCCGTCGCCTCCACCTGGAAGAGGGTCCACTGGTCGTAGGCATTCCCTTCGGGGGACCGAACCACGGTTGGGGCCGACCAGTCGGTACCACCGGTGGGATCAATGCCGACCCAGATGTGCATCGGCGCGGGGCTGTCCGAGAGGGGCGCTGTACGACATTGGTTCCAGGTGCCCGGCGCCGGCATACAGGACCAGGTCTGAATCCAGACGCTGAAGCGCAGGAGGGTCCCCGGCTGGATACCGCCGACCTGCTGATAGAGACCCGCTTCGTGCTGTCGGTTCCAGGAGAAGTATTTCTGGGCCAGTTGGCCGGAACGGACCCGATAAGCGTATTCGTACGAAGCCACTCCCCGGAACTCCGGCCGCCCCCAGGCACAGCGAGCGTCTCCCTGGCAGTAGTCCGGCACGGCAGCGTAGGGCGGAGGATTATCCAGATAGAAGGCCCGCCATCCCGGAGCGACCTGGACTTCCGGGATGCCATCCTGGAAAGGCCAGGCCTGGCCCGGCCCCCCTTCCTCAAAGTCGCCATTTCGTAACAGATTCGGCCCTTCCTGACTGTGGGCCGGACTCCCGAAACCGAGCAGAAGAACCACAGCCAGAACGATCCATCCGATACGCAGGTATTTCATCAGCCCATCTCTCCTTAAGATGACTTCGGCCAGTGTCGTTACATGTCGCCGATTATAACACGGTTAGGGCAGGAGGCAAGCCGATTGCCCGAATTCCGCTATTCCTGTGTCGCCACCCTGACCTGCCCCAGCGTCAGGAATTCCCCTCCGTCCTCCCACCGCATCCGCTCGCCCGTCTCCTCGTCGTACAGGCCGACCCGGATGGTCAGGAGACCCCGCGCGTCGGCGGGCAGCGCAACCCCGTGGCGGTCGTTGCAGGGCTCCCCGGCGGACGCCCTGCAGGACTCGGACAGTGGGACATCGTGCTGGGCGACCAGTTTTCCGTCCGCAGACATCAGGTGAACAAATACTTTGAGGGGACGGGTGGGACGTTCGTCCACACGCCAGACCAATTCAACTGCCGCTGCAGACTCCGCGATCGGGGTAAAGCAGGCACGGGTCAGTTCCACCGACCCGTCCGCCAGAACCCCCCGTGCGGGGGACTCCGCCAGCGGCCCATGGGGCACTCCGTAGCCCAGGACCAGAGTGTCGCCGGCCCAGCCCTCCCACATCGGGTACAGGCGCGGATGGGCGGAGAGCCAGCCGCGCAGGTCGTTGTTGGCCCCAATCGTGCCCTTGTACAGGACGAACCAGAGGCGGTGATGGTCCTCCATGGCGGCCTCCACCCGCTCTGCGATGACGGCTGGCGGTTCTATAATCGGCTCCCAGGTCAGCGCGTAGGACCAGGGCGCCCCCTGACCTTTCCGGCTCTCCTCGTACCACCCGGCCTTTGCCAGGTTGTTGAAGAAAACCAGGTCATCCGAGCGGAGAAGAGGGGAGAGGTACCGCCAGTCGGCGGCGGGGTCAAATGGGTCCACGACCTCCAGCATCTTCGCGTAGACGGCCAGGCGGACGGGCCAGAAGGTGACGAGGAGGATGGCAACAGCCAGGAGCATCAACCACCGGCTCCGGCGGCGCAACTGCTCCAGCGCCCAGGCCAGGGCCAGCCCCAGGAACGGCGCGGCCGGGACAAGGTGCCGCACCGCAAAAAAACGGACGGCCTGAGCGCCGTAGGAGACGCCCAGGACGGGAATGATGATTCCCAGAGCCGGAAGGAGCAGGTAGGACCATCGGCGCCAGGGGGTCAGCATCAGCCCGAGCAGTATCAGTCCTCCCACGACGCCGACGGCCGTCCATCCCCGCCCGTAGGCGAATACCAGGCCAAAGAGAGATGGGCCGATGAATTCGGCCGTATTCCGGAGAGATTGGGCCAGCGGGCCGGGCTGAATCCGGCTCTGGATGGTCCCGGACGCGTAGAGCAGCCAGGGAGCGAACAGGACGAGGGCGATTCCGGCGGCCAGCAGGATGGCCCGCCAGGCGCGCGGTCGGGTGAGCAGAACGTAGAGGTAGAGTGCCAGGAGGGGCCAGACGGTGTAGTACAGCAGATAAAGGGCAATGGCCGTGGCAACCCCTGCCCCAATCCCTCGGGTCCAGGTTGCCTTCTTCGTGGCTCGCAACAGCGCCCAGGTCGCCAGGAGAACGCCCACCGGCGTCCAGGCATACATGCGGTTGACCTGCCCGTAGTAGACCAGAAGGGGGAGTGCGGCATTGCAGAGGGCCGCAGTGACCGCAACCCGCCGGTCGGATGCCCAGGTCATCGCGGCCACATAGGTCAGGGGAACGGTCAGCACTCCGGCCAGAACGGCCAGGGCGCGCACCGCGAAAGTGTTCACCCCGACCAGCGACTGCCAGAGTTTGTAGAGGAGGTAAAACAGCGGCGGATGCCACTCCAGAGCGGCAATCCGGATCACCTCAGGCCAGGACAGCATGCCGTGGGCTATCGTCCAGCCTTCGTCCCAGCGCAGCACCGGAGTCGCCAGTTGGACCATCCGGAGGGCAAACGTGCCCAGGCAGGCTCCGGCGACGAGAAGCCAGAGGTGTCCGTGGGTCTGACGATGCCCTGTGAAGCGGTTAAAGTCCATCCTGAAAAAGGGGGTTGGAGGCGGTGCTGTGTGGCCGCCCCCAACCCCGAACTTCGCCGTCTCACCGACGACGGGAGAGGACAAACACCACTCCGATGACCACTGCCAGCACCAGCAGGAGGATGCCCGCAATGCCGAGCATCCCCCGCAGGGCCTGTGACCAGAAGGACGGCTGTTGTTCTCCGCCACCGGCCGGGGTGGGAAGAACGACGCCGGGGGTGGCCGTGACGGCCGGGCTCTCTCCCCGCTTGGCGCCCAATGCCACGTCCATCCGGGCCGCGCCAGCCAGGGCTACCATCATATCCGAGGGCCCGCTGGCCACATACCCGGCCGGAGGCTGCATGCTCA
>JBBIKR010000095.1:11696-14826 GCA_037445395.1 Thermoflexales bacterium | reverse complement strand
TGCGGAGCACCCGAAGCAATCTCCTTTTCGTCGCAGGGAGATTGCTTCGCCGCCTTTCGGCGGCTCGCAATGACAGGGTGAGTTTTGCGCTACTGCCTTTCCAGGCTGCCAACAGGCTCAAAAGCCTGCCCTGTGCCCACAAATGTTAGTGACATTGGGATAAAACCTGTACTACAGGGCCACAACGTTAACACCGTGGTGAAATACTACTCAAGGAGGAACGATGTCGCGAATTCTGGTTCTGGGTGCCGGATTGGTTGCCCGTCCTCTGGTCCAGTACCTGCTGGACCAACCGGATTTCCAGGTCACCGTCGCCAGCCGGACGGTGGAGAAGGCCCGCGCGCTGATCGGTGACCGTCCCAACGGCCGGGCGCTGGCCTTTGACATTGAGCGGGAACCGGAGCATCTGGACGACCTGGTTGCCGGAGCCGACCTGGCGGTCAGCATGCTCCCGTACATCCACCACCTGCAGGTGGCCCAGGCCTGCCTGCGCCACCGCCGCCACCTGGTCACCACCTCTTACGTCAAGGACGAGATGCGCGCCCTGGACGGCGCCGCCCGGCAGGCCGGCGTCCTCTTCCTCAACGAAATCGGCCTGGACCCGGGGATTGACCACATGTCCGCCATGCGGATTATAGACCGGGTCCACGCGGGCGGTGGGCAGGTGGTCTCGTTCCGCTCCTACTGCGGGGGGCTCCCGGCGCCGGAAGCGAACACCAATCCCTTCGGCTACAAGTTCTCCTGGAGCCCCCGGGGGGTGCTCCTGGCCGGCCGCAACGACGCCCGTTATCTGGAGGACGGGCAGGTGGTAGAAGTCCCCAACCGCCGCCTCTTCGCCACCCGCCACACGGTGCCCGTGGAGGGCGTCGGCGACCTGGAAGCATACCCCAACCGGGACTCTCTTCCCTACATCCAACTCTACGGTATCCCGGAGGCCCGCACGATGTACCGGGGGACGCTCCGCTATCCCGGCTGGTGCGAGACCTGGCAGAAGTTTGTGGAACTGGGGCTCCTGGACCTGACAGAGCGGGAAGACCTGGCCGGAATGACCTACCGGCAGTTGCTGGCCCACCTGATCGGTCGTCCGGAGACCTCCGACCTGCGCCGGGACCTGGCCGTCCACCTGAACATCCCCGCCGACTCTCCTATCCTGGACCGCTTTGAGTGGCTGGGACTCCTCAGCGACGACCCTCTTCCGCCGGAGCGGACGATTCTGGACGTCCTGGCGGTCCGCATGCAGGAGAAACTGCGGTACGCCCCTGGCGAGCGGGATATGGTGGTGTTGCTGCACGAATTTGTGGCCGAATACCCGGACCGTCGGGAGCGGATTCGCTCCTGGCTGGTGGATTTCGGCATCCCCCACGGCGACACGGCCATGGCGCGGACGGTGGGGCTCCCGACGGCCATCGCCACCCGGCTGATCCTCCAGGGCGTCATCCGGCTGACGGGCGTCCACATCCCCGTCCTGCCCGAAATCTACGGGCCGGTGCTGACGGAACTGGAGGAGCGGGGCATCCGGGTGCAGGAAACCACGATCGTGTAACTCACCGCCGTGCCCGCTCAAGGGCCATCCCTGAAGGACGATGCTCCCGGACCGGTTTCCCATCAGCGCACGGCGACATCTCTCACCGCAGAGCACGCAAAGGGCACGTTTCACTGATCACGCTTCACTGTTCACGCTTCACTTCCTGCTGGTAGCGCTTCTGACGGCCTGTGGAGGGTCGTTGGTTCCCCCGACGGTGACGGCCACCCCCGACCCCTTCCCGGCCCTGCTGGCCCTGGGGGATGTCCATGCAGAGGGCCTGGAACGGTCGGCGGCGGAGACGGCCTACCGGCAGGCGGCGGACGCCCGTCCGGAGAGTCCGGTCCCCTATCTGCGGCTGGCCCGCCTCTATCGGGACTGGAACCGTCCCCAGGAGGGGCTGGCCGCGCTGGATCAGGCGGAGGCGCGGGGGGCCGACCCGGGGGAAGTGGCGTCCCTGCGGGCGGCCCTCTACGCCGCGCAGGGGGACTGGGAGCGGGCCGTGGCGGAGGGGGAGCGGGCGCTGGCCCTGCGGAGCGACCCGGATACGCTCCATCTGGTCGCGCGCGGGGACCTCTACCTGGGGCGGGAGGGGGCCGCTTGGGCCGCGTACCAGACCCTGGTGGAGCGCGACCCCGCAGACACGGCGGCCCGGGAGCGGCTGGGCTTCCTGCTGGCCCTCAGCGACCCGTCGGCGGCCCGGCCTCATCTGCGCGCGGCCGATACTCCCTTTGCCAGAGACGTGCTCGCTGCGCTGGATGAGAAGGAACCTGCCGCCCGCCTGGCCCGCATGGGGCAGGCCGCACTGGCCCATCGCGAGCCGGCCCTGGCCGTCCTGGCGATGGAGCGGGCGACGGCCCGGTTCCCCGACTTCGCCGATGCCCACGCCCTGCTGGGGCACGCGCTGGAGAGCATCGGCCGCTCCGATGCCGCGCGCGCCCATCTGGAGACCGCCGCCCGCCTGGCGCCGGATTCGCCGCTGGCCCGCTCCCTGCTGGGCCTGCACTACCTGAACCGGGGGGACCCCGTCGCCGCCCGCCCGCACCTGGAAGCCGCCTACGACCTGGACCCGCGGAACCCGGCCTTCGCGCTCTACCTGGGCGTCCTCTACGCCGACCTGGGACAGTATGCGGTTGCCGACATCTGGCTGGCGGAGGCAACCCGACTGGCGCCCGAGGACCCGTCCGTCTGGGAAACGGTTGTCCGGTTCTACCTGGACCGGTTTCCCGGTGATGCGCGCGGGGTCACGGCAGCCCGCACCCTGGCACATCTGGCGCCGGATTCGGCCGACGCCCACGCCCTGCTGGGCCGCGCGCTGCTCTTCGCCGAGGACAATGCCGGGGCGGAGGAGGCACTCCGGAAAGCCCTGGAGTTGGCGCCGGACCTGGCGGTGGCCCACTACGACCTGGGGCGACTGTATCTGCTGCGGGGCCAGCGGGAGGCGGCGCGAGCCGAATTCATCCGTGCCCTGGACCTGAACACGGACCCGGCCCTGCGGGGGGAGATAGAGGACATCATCCGGGAACAGATGCAGTAGAACGGGGTTTTGGGGGGGGCGGGGGGGCCGGCCACAACCGCCTCCCTCAGCCGCGCGCGGAAGGCGGGCCC
>JBBIKR010000095.1:0-11686 GCA_037445395.1 Thermoflexales bacterium | reverse complement strand
ATTTAGATCACAGCCTCGTTAAATATTCGCATTCCTGGGGGTTTTGGCGGTGCCCGTGGGCCAGCGCAAAACCCCTCATCCTTCAGCCCAGCCGGAAAGGAGGAACATGAACAGCACCCGACGTACCCTCTTCTACATCCGCTACTCTATGGGCAACTTCGCCAACACCATCGCCTACCAGGTCTTCGGCAACCGTATCCAGTTCTACTACGTGGACATCCTGGGGCTGAACGCCGCAGTGGCCGGCATCATCTGGACGGTCTACGGGATATGGAATGCCATCAACGACCCGCTGATGGGCCAGATTTCCGACCGAACCCGTTCTCCGATGGGCCGGCGCGTCCCCTACGTCCTCTTCGGGGCCATCCCCCTGGGCCTCTCGTTCTTCTTCCTCTGGACGCCCCCCGGCCACAGCCCCGCCGTGCTGGCCGCGTACTTCTTCTTCATCCTCTTCATCTTTGACGGCCTCTACAGCCTCACCTGGATCGCCTACACCTCCCTCTTCCCGGAAATCGCGACGACGGTGCGGGAGCGGGTGAACCTCTCCGCCGCGCGGGAGGTTCTGGCGGTCATCGCGTTGTTGCTCTCCTTCATCCTGGCGCCCATCCTGGCGGATACGGTGGGGTACGTCTGGATGGGGGCCATCATGGGCGCCCTGGTCGCCGCCGGGTATCTGATTGCCGCCATCGGGATTCGGGAGCGCCCGCTGGCGGAGGAGGGCACCGTGGGCCTGCTCCAGTCCCTGAAAATTGTCCTCTCCAGCGTGCCCTTCCGCTGGTTTCTGGGCGCGAACATGGCGAAGGAGTACATCTGGCTGGTCCTGGCAGCGACGCTTCCCTTCTGGCGCAAGTACGCCCTGGGCATCGTGGGCCCGACGGAAGTGTTCGGGATGCGGATGAATCCGGGGGACGTGGAGGCCATCCTGCTGGGGGTGCCCATTTTGCTCACCGCGCCCTCTATCCTGCTCTGGCGGCCCATCGTCCCCCGGTTGGGCTATCGCCGGGCCTGGATTCTGGCCAGTTTCGTCTTCATCCCCGGATTCCTGCTGATGACCTTCGCCCGCAATTTCTACGCGGGGCTCCTGGGAACCATCCTGGCTGCACCGGGGCTGGCAGGCTCTATGATTATGCCGTTTCCGGTCCTCTCGGAGATTGTGGACGACGACGCGTCCCGGCACGGCTACCGTCGGGAGGGTATCTTTTTCGGGATGAACGCGGGGATTATCAAACTGGCCTTCTCCGCCCAGGGGGTGCTCTTTGCGGCAGTGATGTCTGCCGCCGGATACATCGCCGGAAGTGACGTCCAGCCCGCCAGCGCCGTCTGGGGCATCCGCTTCCTCATCGGCATCACCCCCATCATCGCCTGCCTCATCATCGCCTACTGCATGTACCGGTATCCCCTGGGCCGGCCCCGCGGGGTCACGGGCACACGGTGGCAGGAGGCAATCGTCCGGGTTTGCTAATTATGAGGGCTTGGGGGAACGGCGTGCGGCCGTTCCCGCAAGCCTCGTTATCTCCACTATGGAGGAACCATGCCACTCCCAGAAAAAGGCCGTCCCAAAGAAGAAATCTTTGCCGAACTGGAGCGCTTCAAGGCACGCGACCTGGACTGGCAGGCCGGGCGGGTCTGGGCCTACGTCTACAACCCCGGCGATGAAGTCCGCGAGGTCGTCAACCGGGCCTACACGATGTTCCTCACCGAGAACGCCCTGGACCCCACCGTCTTCCCCAGTTTGCTGCGGCTGGAGACGGAGGTGGTGCGGATGGTCGCCGACCTGCTCCGGGGCGACGAGAACGTCGTCGGCCACATCACCACCGGCGGGACGGAGAGCAACATGCTGGCGGTGAAGACGGCGCGGGACTGGGCCCGGGCCCATCGTCCGGAAGTCACCCAGCCGGAAATGGTGCTCCCCATCACCGCCCACGGCTCCTTCCACAAGGCCGCCCACTACCTGGGCGTCCGCCCTGTGGTGGTGGAGACAGACCCCCAGACGTTCCAGGTGGACCCCGAGGCCATGCGGGCCGCCATCACCCCCAACACCATCCTCCTGGTCGCCTCGGCACCCAACTGGTCGCAGGGGGTGATAGACCCCATCGCAGAAATCGCAGAAATCGCCCGGGAGAAGGGCCTGCTCTTCCACGTGGACGCCTGTGTGGGCGGGTTCTACCTCTCCTTCCTGCGCAAAATGGGGTATCCCGTCCCCGATTTTGACTTCGCCGTGCCGGGCATCACCTCCATCTCCGCCGACCTCCACAAGTACGGCTACGCCGCCAAAGGGGCCTCCACCGTTCTCTACCGCAACAGGGAGATTCGCCGCTACCAGTTGTTCGCCTGCGCCGAGACGACTGGCTACACCCTCATCAACACCACCATCCTGAGCAGCAAGTCGGGCGGGCCTATGGCCGGGGCCTGGGCAGTACTGAACTACCTGGGCGAGGAGGGGTTCATCCACATCGTGCGGACGGTGCACGAGGCGACCCAGCGGTTGATCCGGGGCATCAACGAGATTCCAGAACTGCGGGTGCTGGGGGAACCGGCGATGTGTCTCATCTCCTTCACGTCCGACCAGATCAACGTCTTCCAACTGGCCGACGCGATGGCCCGGCGGGGCTGGTACATTCAGGCCCAGCCCTCCACCCCGTGCACCCCGCGCAGTCTGCACATTTCGGTCAACTACGGGAACGCGCACCGGGTGGACGCGCTGCTGGCGGACCTGCGGGAGGCGGTGGAGGAGGTGAAGCGGGCCACACCCATTGATACGGAGAACATCCGGGCCATGGTCGCCTGGGCGCTCCAGAACTCCGACCCGATGGCGGCATTCGCCCAGTTGATGGAGACGGTCGGCATCCAGGGGAGTGAACTCCCGGAAGAACTGGCGCTGATCAACGAGATTCTGGACATTCTCCCCGACCCTCTGGCGGATGAACTGCTGGTGAATTATTTCAACGATCTGTACGTTTGAACGTCGGGGGCATCCGTAGATGCTGGCACGTATTCCTTTGCGCCCTCTGCGCCTCCGCGGTAAATCTATCTCCGGGCAGGCAAGGTATGGATTTTCTGTGCTCTCTCTGTCATCGGTCGTATCCGCCGGACCCCACGCGCGTGCGCTGCGATTGCGGCGGGACGCTGGACCTGCGCGGCGCGCCCTCCCTGGACCCGGCCCAAATCCGGCAGGATGACTACACCCTCTGGCGCTACCGGCACACGCTGCCGTTTCCGCCGGACGTCCCCCCGGTCACCCTGGGGGAGGGAATGACGCCCCTGGTGGAGGCCCGCTGGGGGGACCTCCCCGTCCTCCTGAAGTGCGAGTTCCTCAACCCCACGGGCTCCTTCAAGGACCGGGGGACGACCGTTCTGGTGACGGCGCTAACAGCGGCAGGAGTGGGGCATGTCGTGGAGGATTCCTCCGGCAATGCCGGGTGCAGTCTGGCGGCCTACGCGGCCCGCGCTGGCATTCACGCCACCGTCTACGTCCCGGCCCATGCCTCCCCCGTGAAGCAGGCGCAAATCGCCGCCTACGGTGCCCAACTGGTCGCCGTGCCCGGCCCCCGCAGTCAGGCCGCCCGGGCCGTGCTGGAGGCCGCGGCCTCGGGCGCCGTCTACGCCAGCCACGTCTACCATCCCCTCATCCACGCCGGGATGAAGACCGCCGCGTACGAAATCTGGGAGCAACTGGGAGGCCGTCTGCCCGACGCGGTCGTCCTTCCGGTGGGGCATGGGAGTCTGCTGCTGGGGCTGGCGCAGGGGTTTGCCGAACTGGGGGGACGGATACCCCGCCTCTTCGGCGTCCAGGCGACAGCCTGCGCGCCGCTGGCGGCGGCATGGGAGGAAGGACGAACGGAGCCGACGCCCGTCCAGGAGGGGGAAACGGTCGCCGAGGGGGTGCGCATCGCCGCGCCGGTACGCGGGCGGGCCATTCTGGAAGCCGTCCGCCGGAGCGGGGGCGCCATCATCGCCGTCCCCGACGAGGAGACCCTGGCGGCCCGGCAGCGTCTGGCCCATCAGGGCTTCTTCGTGGAGCCGACCTCCGCCCTGGCCGTCGCCGCGCTGGGCCGCCTCCGGCCCCGCCTGGAGGGGACGGTAGTGGTGGTGCTGACGGGTAGCGGGTTCAAATCCATCCGGTGAGACGGGTGACCGTCACCTTGAAGGTGACGGTCACCCCTACGGCACCAGCACAATCTTGCCGAATTGCTCGCCCCGCTCCATCAGTTCAAAGGCCCGCTTCCCTTCGGCCAGCGGCATCACCCGGTCCACCACCGGCTTCAACTTCCCGGCCCAGATGAGCGCCATCACGTCCCGGAAGTCCTGGTGACTGCCCATCGTGGAGCCGATGATGCTGATCTGCTTGCCGAAGATGAAGCGGATGTCTATCTGGGCCTCCGGGCCGGAGGTGTTGCCGACGATGACGATGCGGCCGCCCCGGGCCACCACCCGCATGCTCTGGGCCAGCGTCGCCCGTCCCACATTGTCCACCACCACATCCACCCCGCGCCGGTCGGTCAGTTTGTAGAGGGTCTTCGGCCAGTCGGGGTCCTCCCGGTAGTTGAGGACGACGTCGGCGCCCAATTCCTTCGCGCGGGCCATCTTCTCCTCGGTAGAGGTGAGGGCGTAGACGGTGGCGCCGGCCAGTTTGGCAATCTGAATGGCCATAGAGTTGACCCCGCCACCCGCGCCGACGATGAGCACCGACTCGCCCACGCGCAGTTGAGCCCGGTGGATGAGCATCCGCCAGGCCGTCAGGGAGACCAGGAGCGGCGCGGCCGCCTGGGGAAAGTCCCAACCCGCCGGCATCGCCATCAGGTTGGACGCCGGGACGGCCACGTACTCCGCCTGTCCGCCCCGGATTTGCTCCCCCAGGATGACGTATCCCGGACTGACGGAGTCCTCCCCCCGGCGGGTGTACTCGTCTTCGGCGGTGGAGATACCGGGGTCCACCACCACCCGTTGCCCGATCTCCCAGCCGGAGACGCCCTCCCCCAGCGCGGCCACCTCCCCGGCGATGTCCGCCCCGCACCAGTGGGGCATCTGGAGTTTCAACCCCGGCCATCCCCGGCGCACCCAGATGTCCAGGTGGTTCAGCGCGCACGCGCGCACCCGCACCAGCACCTGTCCCGGCCCCGGCTGAGGGTCGGGCACGTCCTCGTAGCGCAGTACATCCAGGTCTCCGTGCTCGTGGAAGCAAAGCGCTTTCATCAGAATCCCTCCGCTTGACAGATTAAGGGGTCGGCCTTATTATTGTACGGGAAATCGGCAGAAGCGCAACATTGTCCTCACCCCTCCCCAGCCGCCTGCGGCGGCACCCCCTCCCCTCTCCTGACCTGCGGTCAGGAGAGGGGAGGGGGCAGGGGGGGTGAGGTGTTATCAAGATACCCTTTCATGAAACACTGGCAGACCCTGGAACTCCCCAAAATCCTGGAGCGGCTGGCGGCCCACGCCTCCTTCTCCGCCGGGGCCGAAAAGGCCCGGACGCTGGCCCCCAGCACCGACCCGGCGGAAATCCGGGAGCGGCTGGCCACCACCACCGAGGCCCGCCGCTTTCTGTCCCTCTATTCCCTGACCGATCTGGGCGGCGCGCGGGACGTCCGCCCCATGGTGGAAGCCGTCCGGCGGGAGGCCATCCTGGCTCCCACCGACCTGCTGGACATCGCCCAGACCCTCCAGGCCGCCCGACGGCTCCGGCAGGCCGTCACCCGGCAGGAGGCCCACTTCCCCCGCCTGGCGGCGGTCGCCGCCCGCCTGGAGCCCTGCCCCGAACTGGTGGAGGCGATAGAGCGCGTCCTGGATGAGCGCGGGGAGGTCCGGGACGACGCCTCCCCCGCCCTGGCGCGCATCCGGAGCGAACTGCGCACCGTCCACGACCGGCTCATCACCCGCCTTCAGCGCATCATCTCCTCCCCGGAGACGGCCCCCTTCCTCCAGGAGCCCATCATCACCATGCGGGAGGGCCGCTACGTCATCCCCCTCAAGGCCGACTTCAAGGGCCGCATCCGGGGCATCGTCCACGACCGCTCCGCCTCCGGCGCGACGCTCTTCATTGAACCCCTCTCGGTGGTGGAACTGGGCAACACCTGGCGGGAACTCCAGGCGGCGGAGGAGCAGGAAATCCAGCGTATCCTGGCGGACCTCTCCGCCCGCGTCGCCGCGCGCGGCGCGGAGATTCTGGAGACGGTGGACGCGCTGGCGGACCTGGACCTGGCCTTCGCCAAAGCCCACTACGCCGACGAACTGGACGCGGTGGAGCCAATCATCGCGACCGACAACGCTCGTAGTGCGGCACGAAGCGCAGCGGAGTGCCGCCTCCGCCTCCTGCGGGCCCGTCACCCCCTTCTGGACCCGGCGACCGTCGTCCCCATAGACGTGATTCTGGACAGTGAGACCCACATCCTGGTCATCACCGGCCCCAACACCGGCGGCAAGACGGTGACGCTGAAGACCGTGGGGCTCCTGGCGCTCATGGCCCAATCCGGCCTGCACATCCCCGCCGACGAGAACTCTATGCTCCCCGTCTTCGCCGCCGTCTACGCCGACATCGGCGACGAACAGTCCATAGAACAATCCCTCTCCACCTTCTCCGCTCATCTGACCAACATCCTCTCTTTCATCCACCGGGCCGACGAGCACTCGCTGGTCCTCCTGGACGAACTGGGCGCCGGGACGGATCCGGCGGAGGGTTCGGCCCTGGCCCGCGCGCTCCTGGAGACCTTCCGGCAACGGGGCGCGGTCACCCTGGTCGCCACCCACTACCCGGAATTGAAGGCGTACGCGCAACTGACCCCGGGCGTCTGCAATGCCTGCGTGGAGTTTGACCCGGAGACACTGCGGCCCACCTACCGTCTGACCATCGGCATCCCGGGCCGCTCCAACGCGCTGGCGATTGCCCGGCGGCTGGGCCTGGATGAGGAAATCGTCCGCAGGGCCGAGGCGCTCCTCTCCCCCCAGGAGCGCCAGACCGAACATCTGCTGGCGGACCTGCACCGGCTGCGGCTGGAGGCGGCACGCGCCCGGGATGAGGCCTACGCCGCCCGGGCCGAAGCCCAGCGGCTGACCGAAGAACTCCGCCGCCGCCTGGCCCGCATAGACGAGGAGCGGGCGGCGATTCTGGAGGAGGCCCGTCGGGAGGCGCTGGAGGAACTGGAACGGTTGCGGGAAGAAGTCCGCGCCCTGCGGCAACAGTGGCGCAAGGTTTATCTCACACCACCTGTAGCGCAGGATTTATCCTGCGCGCCTCACCCGCCCCCTACCGTCGCCGAAGCGGAGGCCGAACTGAACCGTCTGGCGGCAGAAGTGGCCGAATCCCTCCAGGCACCGGAGCCCCTGCTCCCCACCGGCCCCCTCCGGCCCGGGGATACCGTATGGGTGAAGTCGTTGCGGGCCGTCGGCCAGTTGCGGGCCCTGGTGGACGACGAAGCGGAAGTGCAGGTGGGCTCCCTGCGGGTGCGGGTCCCGGCGCGGGAACTGGAGCGGCGCGCTCCGCCGCCCCCGGCGGTGGAACCATCCTCCGTCCGCTTCGCACACCCCACCGTCCCCCTCCGGCTGGACCTGCGCGGCCAGACGGTGGAGGAGGCACTGGAGAACCTGGACCGCTACCTGGACGCGGCCGCGCTGGCCGGCCTCCCCTGGGCCCACATCGTCCACGGCAAAGGGACCGGCGCCCTGCGCCAGGCGGTGCGGGACTCTCTCCGCCGCCACCCCCTGGTCCGCTCCTACCGCTCCGGCGAGGAAGGAGAAGGTGGGGACGGCGTCACCGTCGTCGTCCTGAGCGAAGAAGCATAACGGAATGCGCGACACGAAATAAGGAGCACGCCTTATGTCATCCATCCACCTGGACATCTGGCTCTACGGCCCGCTGGCCCGCTACGGCGGTGCGGAAGACCGGGGCGCTTATGCCCATCTGAACCTCGCCATGCCCGAGGGGACGACGCTGGAGGACCTGCTGAAGCACCTGGGCATCCCCGAGGATGAGCGGGGGATTGTGTTTGTCAGCGGCGCGCTGGCCGCTTTCACCGGCCTGGATGCCGGTCTGGATGTGGTTCTCAAGGACGGTGACCGGGTGGGGATCTTCCACGCCCGCACCATGTGGCCTTTCCAGTACCGATTCGGCGCGGCAATGACGCCCCAACTGGCGGAGGCGCTACGCCGTCGGGAGGACGGCGGCATCCGCCACGCCTATCGGAGTGTGCAGCAGTGACCCTGGCATCCCTGGATTCCGCCCCCCGACGGGTGCTGATGTTCGGCGGTAAAGGGGGCGTCGGCAAGACCACCTCCTCGGCCGCGACGGCGCTCCACTTCGCCCGCCGGGGCCTGCGGACGCTGATCATCTCCAGCGACCTCACCCCGTCCCTCTCGGACATCTTTGAGACCGACATCGGCCCCGCCGAGCGACCCATCCCCGGCGTGGAGAACCTCTACGGCCTGGAGATTGATCCCGACGAGGTGATGCGCCGCTGGAAGGAGAAGTTCGGGCCGGAGGTCTATGCGGCGGCATCTGCGCTGGTGGACCTCCCCTACGACGAGGTGGTGGACTACGTGGCCATGGCCCCGGGCATCCAGGAAGAGTTCATGCTGGACTACATCCTGGAGCGCATCCGCGACCACCGCTACGACCTCATCGTCTGGGATACCGCGCCCGCCGGAGATACCCTCCGTCTCCTGGGCCTGCCCCAGCGCTTCCTGGAGCACCTGCGGGTGGCTCCGAAGGTCTACCTGGAGGTCCGGGACACCTTCAAACTCTCCCGCACCCCGTTCCTGGAAATCATAGAGAGCTGGAAGCGACTCTCCGAGCAGACCATCCGTTTCTTCACCGACCCGGAGAACGTGGAGTTCATCATGGTCACCATCCCGGAGGCGCTGGGGGTCTACCAGAGCCGCCGGGTGATGCGGGACCTCCGCCGTCACGGCCTGACCGTCCGCTATCTCATCGTCAACGACGTCATCCGGGAGCCGGGCTGCGAGTTTCACCGGCAGCGGTGGGAGATGCAGCAGCGGTACATCCGCCAGTTGCGGGAGGAACTGGACGACCACCTGACGCTGGTGGAACTGCCGCTTCTGCCCTACGAGGTGAAGGGCGTGGAGCGCCTGGCGGAGGTGGAGGGATACCTGTTCGGCAGGTCAGGATAACCGAGGAGATAACGCCCCAACCGGTAACTACCCCCTGCCCCCTTCCCCTCCGAAACAGGGGAGAAGAGGGGTTTTGGGGGCGGCGGCGAAGCCGCCGCCCCCAAAACCCCTCCCTCAACCCCCTCCCCTCTCCTGGCCTTCGGCCAGGAGAGGGGAGGGGGCAGGGGGAGGGGTGAGGTAGTTAGCCCACTTGGCAAAATTCGCGAATCGGGCGATAATAAGGGGCAAGCCTGACCCCATCAGCCGGAAGCCCAGCGGATGACAACTCCATCATGATGCAGATCAACGCCGACTGAAGCGGCGTGTGCCTGGCGACCGGAGGTGTACATGCCCGAAGAAACCCCCACCAACCCCTTCCTGGAAGAGGTCATCGCCATCCCCGGCGGGGAGCGGCTGAAGTCCTGCATCCAGTGCGGCACCTGCGGCGGCTCCTGCCCCTCCGGGGAGGCGATGGACCACACCCCCCGCGAACTCTTCGCCATGATTCTGGCCGGGATGCGGGAAGAGGTCCTCAAGAGCAACACCTTCTGGTTCTGCGTCTCCTGCTACTACTGCACCATCCGCTGCCCGCAGGAAATCCCCATCACGGACATCATGTACCGCCTGAAGCGGCTGGCCATCAAGGCCGGCTACTACACCGCCTCCATCACCGGCTTCTCCGAGACCTTCGTCGGGCAGGTGGAGACCTACGGGCGCAGTTTTGAACTGGGCCTGGCGACGGGTCACTACCTGCGCCATCACCCCCTCCAGAGCATCCGCATGTCCCCCCTGATGCTGGGGATGGTGACCCGGGGCCGCATGTCCTTCACCCCCAAGCGGATTCAGGGCATCCGCCAACTGCGCGCCATCCTCCGCCGGGCCAAAGAACTGGGAGGTGCATGGTGAGACGGTACGCCTATTACCCCGGTTGCTCCCTGGAGCGCAACGCCGCCGCCTACGATGAGTCCTTCCGGGCGGTGGCCGAAGTCCTGGGCATAGAGCTGGTGGAGATTGACGACTGGAACTGCTGCGGCGCCACCGAGTACTTCTCCCTGGACCTCCTCCCCGCCTACGCGCTGGTGGCCCGGAACCTGGCCCTGGTCCCCCCCGACCTGGATCAGGTGGTGGCCCCCTGCTCCGCCTGCTACTACAATATGTACAAAACCGACAAGAGCATGGCCCTCTACCCCGAACTGGCGCGGGCGGTCAACGAGGCGCTGGCGGCGGGCCACCTCCACTACGAACCGGGACGGGTCCGCTCCCGCCACGCGCTGGAGGTCATCGTGGAGGACTTCACCCCCGAGGAAATTGCGGCCCACGTCCAGAAGCCCCTGCGGGGCCTGCGCCTGGCCGCCTACTACGGCTGTGTCACCGTCCGCCCGGCCAGCCACGACGACCCCGAATACCCCACCCGGATGGAGCGGTTGCTGGCGGCGCTGGGCGCGACGGTGGTGGACTACACCCTGCGGGCCAACTGCTGCGGCGGCCATATGACCCAACTGGACGCCGACACCGCCTACCGGATGATCTACTACCTCCTCTCCAACGCCGACCGGTTGGGGGTGGACGCCCTGGTCACGGCCTGCCCGATGTGCCAACTGAACCTGGATGCCTACCAGGGCCAGGTCAACGCCTACTTCGGCTCCGGTTTCCGCATCCCCGTCCTCTACTTCACCCAGATGATGGGCCTGGCCTTCGGGATTGAGCCGGAAAGACTGGGCTTCGGGCAGGAGATTGTCTCGGCGGAGAGGGTGCTGGAGAAATGGCGCAATCCGCCGCCGGAGGAGGAGACGGCGGAGCGCAAACCGCGCCGGAAGGAGACCGGCCTGCCCATGCCGGAACCATTGCACATCTGAATCCTGCATGTGCACCGGTTGGGGTCGGCCACGAAGCGCCAGCGAAGTGGCGTCCCGATCACCCTAACGGCACTCCGCCGCGCTCCTTGCCGGACGACCAACCAACCTGCACCTTACATTCTTGCATCCTGCCTTCTTGCATCTTGCATTCCTGCATCCTTATGGGGGTGCTCCATGAAAATCGGCGTCTACATCTGCCACTGCGGGTCCAACATCGCCGGAGTGGTGGACGTGGCGGAGGTGGCCCGCTGGGCCGCCACCCTCCCCGACGTCGCCGTCGCCCGGGACTACCGCTTCATGTGCTCCAGCCTGGGCCAGGAACTGATCCAGAAGGACATCCGGGAACTGGGCCTGGACCGGGTGGTGGTGGCCTCCTGCACGCCCCGGATGCACGAGCCCACCTTCCAGCGGGCCGTCGCGGCGGCCGGCCTCAACCCCTACTACTTTGAGATGGCCAACATCCGGGAGCAGTGCTCCTGGGTCCACGACGACCCCGCCGTCGCCACCGAGAAGGCCAGAGCCCTGGTGGAGGCCGCCGTCATGCGGGTGCGCTATCACCAGCCCCTCTTCGCCTCCCGGGTCCGCATCAACCCCGCCACCCTCGTCGTCGGCGGAGGCATCGCCGGCATCCAGGCCTCCCTGGAACTGGCCAACGCCGGATACCCTGTCTACCTGGTGGAGCGGGAGCCGTCCATCGGCGGCCGGATGGCCCAACTGGACGAGACCTTCCCCAC
>JBBIKR010000094.1:1620-15032 GCA_037445395.1 Thermoflexales bacterium | reverse complement strand
GCGATGCCGGCCATGCAGTCCAGATAGCGGTTCCCGTCCACGTCTTCCACCGTGCACCCGTACGCGCGCTTCACCACCAGCGGGTACGCCCGTGGCAGCGACGGCGACACCACCCGCTGGCTCCGTTCCACCACCGCCTGGGTCTGAGGCCCTGGGAGAATCCCTTTTCTTTCAGAAACCTGTCCGGCGTTCATTCGCATCCTCCGTCTTCAATACGATAATCAACATCTTTTGCCCATTTTAACACACTTTTCAATCCCCTGCAACCCTTTTTCTTCGTTTTTCAATTCTCCACTTGACAGCCGTTTTGTCCTGTGATATAGTTGGGAGTATGGAGTATGGAGTATGGAGTATGGAGTAGGGAGTAGGGGGAGGCCCTGCAACCTGCGACTTGCGCCCTGCGACTTGCGCCCTGCGACCTGTAAACCCTGAACCCCGGAGGCAACGATGACCGATGAACTCTTTCAAGCTATGGCCCAGAGCGTCATAGACGGCGATCCCGACGCGGCGGCCGACCTGGCCCGACGGGCCGTGGAGCAGGGGATAGACCCCCTGGAGGCCATCAACAAGGGCTTTGTTCCCGGCGTGGACTACGTCGGCGAGCAGTACGCCCGGGGCGAGATGTTCCTCCCCGACCTGGTGCTGGCGGGCGAGGCGATGAAGGCGGCCATCGCCGTCCTGGAACCGGAGATTACCCGGAAGGGCGGTCAGCGCCAGACCCTGGGGACGGTTGTCATCGGCACCGTGGAGGGCGACATCCACGACATCGGCAAGACCCTGGTGGCGACCATGCTCTCCGTGGGCGGCTTCCGCGTCTACGACCTGGGCGTGGATGTGCCCGTCGGCAAGTTCGTGGAAGTCGCGCGGGAGGTCCAGGCCGACATTGTCGGCATGAGCGCGCTGCTGACGACCACCATGGTCCGCCAGCGGGATGTGATTGAGGCGCTGGAGGACGCCGGCTTGCGCTCCCGGGTCAAGGTCATGGTGGGCGGCGCGCCCGTCACCCGCTCCTGGGCCCAGGAAATCGGCGCCGACGGCTACAGCGAGGACGCCATCGGCGCGGTGGCCGTGGCCCGGCAACTGCTCGGCAAGTAGCACGGGCTTGCGCCCTGCGCCCTACGCCCTGCGACCTGCGACCTGCGCCTTGCGACCTGCGCCTTGCGACCTGCGACCCGTAAAGGAGCCCTATGTCGCGACCGATCAAATCCATTACCAACCCGCGCCTGCGATTGGAGATTCTCAGCCCCGAAGACGTCCGGCGCATCCACCAGGCCACCCTGGAGGTCATAGAGACCGTCGGGGTGCGCTTCCCGTCCCCGAAGGCTCTGGATGTCTGGGAGGCCCACGGCGCGAAGGTGGACCGAAATACGATGGTGGTCCGGGCCCCCGGCCATCTCATTGAGGATGCCCTGAAGAAGGCCCCGCCCGTCTACACCCTGGCCGCCCGCGACCCCGCCCAGGACCTGCCCCTGGACGGCAACCACGTCTACGTCGGCACCGACGGCTGCGGCGTGCAGGTCATTGATCTCTACACGGGGGAGCGGCGGCGGTCTGCCCTGAAAGACGTCGCGGAGATTGTCCGCGTGGCCGACTATGTGGAGGAAGTGGCCTTCATCTGGATTCCGGTCTCTGCCCAGGACCGTCCCCCGGAGACCCGGGGCCTCTGGGAGTTGAAAGCGGCCTGGGAGAACACCACCAAGCACGTCCAGACGGAGAGCATCTACTCGGAGCGGGAGGCAAGGGCGTCGGTGGAAATGGCGGCCCTCATTGCGGGCGGGCGGGAGGAACTGCGTCGGCGTCCCGTCCTCTCCTACGCCCTTTGTACCGCGCCGCCCCTGGGCCAGGACCCCGGTACCCTGGAGGCGGCGCTGGTAGCCGCCGAGGCCGGCATCCCCGTCGGCTTTATGACCATGACTGCCTGCGGGACGACGGCCCCGGTCACCCTGGCGGGCAACCTGGTCGTCGGCAACGCCGAGGTCATCAGTGCGCTGGCGATGATTCAACTGGCCTACCCCGGCGCGCCCGTCTTTTACGCCGCCGCCCAGACCGCGATGGACCTGCGCACCGGCGGATACACCGGTGGCGGCCCGGAGGACTTCCTCTTCGGCGCGGCCTCCAACGTCCTGGCCGACTTCTACAACGTCCCCCTCTCCATGGGCTCCTTCGCCACCGGCGCCAAAGAGCCCAACTGGCAGGCCGGGATTGAGAACAGCCTCTCCACCTTTATGGCCTGCGTCGTGATGTCCGATATGCTCCTGGGCGTCGGTCTCCTCCACGGCAGCCGCATCTGGTCCTACGAGCAGATGCTGATGGACTGCGAAATCTTTGACATTGTCTACCACATGATGAAAGGCATCGTGGTGGACGATGAGACACTGGCCCTGGACGTCATCCGGGCGGTGGGGCCGGGCGGCAACTTCCTGGCCCAGAAGCACACCCGGAAGCACATGCGGGAACTGTGGGTCCCGAAGTTTATGGACCGGCGTCCCTATGAGGAGTGGGAGGCGAAGCGGGACGACGCCCGGGATTGGGCGCGCGCGATGGCCCGCCAGATTCTGGAGACCCACCAGCCGGAACCGCTGGACCCGCAACTCTCGGCCGAACTGGAACTGATGATTGCGAAGACATAGGGAGCCTGTATGATGCAACCCAAACTGGAACTCTTATCCCCCGACCTGATTGAGCACATCCTGGGCGAGGCCTTCTACCTGCTGGAGACCCACGGTGTGAAGGTGCAGGATGCCGAAGCGCGCCGCCTGCTGGGAGAAGCGGGCGCGAAAGTGGATGAGGCCAACGAGGTGGTCCGCATCCCCGAGATCCTGGTCCGCCGGGCCCTGGAGACCGTCCCGCGGGAGTTCTACCTCTACAACCGGGCCGGTGAGCCCGTCGTCCGCTACGGCGGCGACGCCGTTCACTTTGACCCCGGCTCCTCCGGCGTCCACATCCTGGACCCGGACACCCTGGAGCACCGCCCGTCCCAGACGGCCGACCTGGTCCGCCTGGTCCAGGTGGCGGAGATGCTCCCGCAGTATGCCGCCCAGTCCACCGCCGTCGTCTGCAACGAGGTCCCCAAGGCCATCGGCGACCTGTACCGGCTCTCCATCGTTCTCCTCTATTCCGCCAAGCCCATCGTCACCGGGGCCTTCTCTGCCCCGACGGCCCACCATATGTTTGATATGCTGGCGATTTTCACGGGCGGACGGGAGGAACTGGCCCAGAAGCCGCTGGCGGTCTTTGACGTCTGTCCGTCGCCGCCGCTCATCTGGAGCGAGTTCGGCGCGCGCAACCTGATGGACCTGGCCCGCGCGCGGGTACCGGCCCAGATGGTCTCCATGCCGCTGGCCGGGGCGACGGCGCCGGTCACTATCCTGGGCTCCGTCGTCCAGCACGCGGCCGAGTCCTTGAGCGGCATCGTCATCCATCAACTGGCCGGGCCCGGCGCGCCCATCGTCTGGGGCGGCGCGCCGGCCATCTTTGACATGCGCCACGGCACGACCCCCATGGGCGCGGTGGAGACGGCGATGCTGGATGTCGCCTACGCGCAGGTGGGCAAGTCCCTGGGCCTGCCCACCCACGCCTACCTGGGCGCCAGCGACGCCAAAGTGGTGGACGCCCAGGCCGGGCTGGAGAGCGGCGTCACTGCCGTCATCGGCGCGCTGGGCGGCATCAACATGATCTCCGGTGCCGGTATGCTGGACTTCCTGGCCTGCCAGAGCCCGGAGAAACTGGTGATAGACGCCGAGGCCATCGGGATGGCCCTGCGGCTGGTGGAGGGCATTCGGGTCCACACCGACACCCTGGCGCTGGAGATATTTGCATCCATCGGCTTCCGGGGCGACTTCCTGAAGCAGAAAATCACCCGTCAACTCTTCCCGAAGGAGCAGTACCTGCCCTCGGCGGTGCTGGATCGGGCCTCCATCCGGGCCTGGGAGGAGGGGGGCCGTCTGGATACTTTCGCCCGGGCAAAGGCGCGCGTGCGGGAACTCCTGGCCGCCTACCAGCGCCCGCCGATGGACCCCGACCAGGAGCGGGAACTGCGCTCTATGGTGGAGCGGCTGGCCCGCCAGGCCGGGATGGAACACCTGCCGGTATAGCCGGGTCTCCGTACTTCACCGCACCGATCTTTGGCGTTAACGTTGCGGTCTCGTAGTACAGGATTTATCCTGTCTGCGGCCATTAATAGAGAAGATGATTTTTCATTGCGGCGGCGAAGCCGCCGCAATGAAAAATCATTTCTTTACCCTGGTGGCGGACTTCGTGGCCGATGCCGGGGGACGGTATGTTTTCCCCGGCATCCACGGCGGCTACGCCTGTTTTGACGACACCATCAACCGCATCCAGGCCGGCCGGGAGTTGGGGGCGGGGGGACAGGCCATCTTCGGATGGCCCGGTGAACTACCGGGGCTACTGGGACGAACTGGCGCTCCAGGCCTACCCGGCACCGGCCCCGCTCCCACCGTTGCCGTAAAACTGTAGGGCTGGTTTTCAGCCTGCCCGGATGGCTTGAACAGGCCATCCTGCAAAACTGTCGGACTGGAGGAGGATGGAATGACAGCATCAACTCTGACTCCACCGCCCCCCTGGCAGGACGTGCCCTGGGAGCAGTGGGAGGACTGGCACTGGCAACTGGCCAACCGGATTACCACCGTGGAGGAACTGAGCAGGGTCATCCCGCTCACGGATGAAGAGAAAGCGATGATTGAGGAGTCGCTGGGAACGTTGCGAATGGCCATCACCCCTTACTACGCCAGCCTGATGGACCCCAACGACCCCGCCGACCCCATCCGGAAGCGGGCCGTGCCCACCCTCTACGAGAAGGTCATCCGTCCGGAGGACATGCGCGACCCCCTCCACGAGGATACCGACTCCCCCGCCCCTGGCCTGACCCACCGCTATCCCGACCGGGTGCTCCTGCTGGTGACCGACCAGTGCGCGATGTACTGCCGCCACTGCACCCGCCGCCGTTACGCCGGGGAGACGGATATGCCCCGCTCTCAGGCCGAAATAGACGCGGCCATCGCCTACATCCGGGAGCACCGGGGCATCCGGGATGTCCTGCTCAGCGGCGGCGATCCCTTCACCCTCTCCACCGAGCGCCTGGAGTACATTGTGGCGAAACTCCACGAGATTCCTCACGTGGAGATTGTCCGCTACGGCACTGCCGCGCCGGTCACCTTCCCCCAGCGCATCACCGACGAACTGGTGAATATGCTGAAGAAGTACCAGCCGGTCTGGATCAACACCCACTTCAACCACCCCAAAGAGTTGACGCCCCGCGCCCGGCAGGCGCTGGCGAAACTGGCCGATGCTGGTTTTGTCCTGGGCAACCAGACCGTTCTCCTGCGCGGTGTGAACGACTGTCCCTGGATTATGAAAGAACTTTTCCAGCGGCTGGTGGAGAACCGGGTCCGCCCGTATCGCCTCTACCAGTGTGACCTCTCCCTGGGGATCGGCCACTTCCGGACGACCATCGCGCGGGGCATTGAGATTATGGAGCATCTGTCGGGCCACACCACGGGCTTTGCGGTGCCGGAGTTTATGGTGGACCTGCCCGGTGGTGGGGGGAAGACGCCCGTCAATCCCTGCTACCTGATTGCCTGGAACGGCCGGGTGGCGATTTTCCGCAACTACGAGGGGGTCATCGCCCGCTACACAGAGCCGGACGACTACCGGTTTGAGTGTCCGCCGAACTGCCGGATATGCGAGGAGCGGCGGGCTCGCGGGCTGGACGAGCCGAAAGTCGGGCCGGCCCGGCTCTTTGCCGGGGAGGCCATCGCCCTGGAACCCGCCGACCTGCCCCGCCGCGCCCGTCGCGCTCGTTGACATCTGGTTCATTCCGGCTACAATATCCCCTGCTATGTCTGTGCAGGATCGGGTTCCTTCGGCAGTGGCTGGTATTGTTCCCGGCGGGCAACTGACACCGGCCCAGCGGCGTCGCCTCCTGGTGGACATTTGTCGCCGCCGGGTGCGGCCGGGGAGTGGTAGTTCGCCCAAATTCCTCCAGAGGAGAACCTCTATGATCCCCTGGATTGATCTGAGCCCCATTCTCGGGGATATTCCCTGGGTGGTGGTTGGGGCCGTGGCGGCCCGCGCTTATATGCCCGAACGGGCCACCCAGGACCTGGACATTCTGGTCCGTCAGGAGGACGGCGAGCGAGTGCGGGAGAAACTGCAAGCGGCAGGTTTTCAAGTTACCGCGCCTCTGGCAATCCCGGGGTACACCTTCCGCTCGCCTGAAGGTATGGAGATAGACGTTTTACTGGGAGATTTTCCCTGGCTGGAAGAAGCGCTGGCCCATCCCCGCCTGGACCCGGCCGGACTGCCTGTGCTGGATTTGCCTTTTCTGGTACTGATGAAACTGGAGGCGTCGCGGGTCCAGGACCTGGCCGACCTCTCCCGTATGCTGGGGCTGGCGTCGGAGGAAGACCTGGAACGGGTTCGGGATGCGGTTTCCCGCTACGCTCCCGACGACCGGGAAGACCTGGAGTCGCTGGTCTACCTGGGGAGGCTGGAACTGGCTGAGGAAAAATAAACCACGGATTTCACGGATTCCACGGATTGAATATATTCATCAGAATCTGTGCAATCCGTGGAATCCGTGGTTTGTAATCCGTGGTCTGGAGGAGTCCTGTGGCTTCTGATCCCATACCGGTGTTGCAGGTTCGTGGTTCTCATCGGGAAGTCGGACAACAAATCGGGGCCCAGATGCGGCCGGCACTGTGTCGGTTGCTGGAGCGCATGCGCCAGCGTGTCCCGGCCGGCCTGACGTATCGCGACCTCGTCCGCCAGGGGCAGGTCTTCCTGGCCTACAGTCGGGGAGTGTACCCGCAGTACGTGGAGGAACTGGAGGGCATCGCTGAAGGGGCCGACCTTCCCCTGGAGGAACTCTTCCTGGGGATGTGCGAGGAACTCTGGGAGCCGACCTTCTGGCGGCGGGGCTGTACGGATTTTGCCGCCCGCGGCCGGGCGACGGTGGACGGTTCCGTCCTGCTGGCCCACACCAACGACGAGGCCCCCGAGCGGGAGGAGGGCATAGTCATCCTGCGGGTCCAGGCCGGAGACGAGCCGGAGTTCCTGGGGGTCTCCCTGGAAGGGCTGGGCATCAGTGCGGGCTTCAACGCCGCCGGGATTGCCCTCACCGGCAACGAGGTCTCGGCCCGGGACGTGCGGCCGGGCGTGCCGCGCCTGCTCATCGTCCGGGCCATCCTGGCCGCGCGGCGGCTGGGGGAGGCTATGGACGCCTGCCTGCTCTCCCAGCGCGCGTCCAACTACAACAACATCATCGCCGACCCGTGGGGCGAGGTCTACAGCGTGGAAGGCTCCGCCACCGACTACGAGGCCCTCTACATTGAGGACGACATCCTGGCCCACACCAATCACTACCTGAGCCCCGCGATGCGCCACCTGGAGGCCGACCGGAACGACATCGGGGGTTCCATCCTTCGCTACCATCGGGCCATGCGGCTCCTGCGGGAGAACTTCGGGCAACTCTCGCCGGAGCGCTTTATGACCCTGCTGGCGGACCATGCCAACTATCCCACCTCCATCTGCAAGCACGGCATAGAATTGGTGACCGTCTTCAGCATCATCATAGATGTGACCCACCTGCGGGCCTGGATTGGCCGTGGCCGCCCCTGCGAAACCGTCTACACCGAACACCATCTGACCCCTTCTTACTGATCCCACCATGCACAAAGGCACGAGGTTCATCTTCGTGCCTTTGTGTCTTCGTGGTTTCTCTTTCCGAACAGAAACGAACGCATTTCCGAACGGAAACCGCTTGACAAAAATTCCCTTCTGTTGTATAATCAAACTGTATGGGAATACCGACCCCGCAGAGAAGGGCGGAGATCACTCGCCTGCTGGCCCAGAGTGGCGCGGTCCAGGTAGCCGACCTGGCAGCCCGTTTCGGGACCTCTGAGCCCGCGATTCGTCGGGACCTGGAGTGGCTGGAGGCCCAGGGACTGGCCCGGCGGATTCGCGGCGGCGCTGTCGCCACGCATCCCCCCGCCGATTCCCCGCCGTCCCCCGATGCCATCCCGGTGCGAATCGGGAGGGCCGCGGCGGGCCTGGTGCGGGCCGGGGAGACCGTCTTCATCGGCCCCGGCCCTCTGGCGCTGGAGGTGGCCCGCGCGCTGGCGGGACGCCCTCCGCTGACGGTCGTTACCAACGGCCTTCCCATCGCCCGCCAGATCGCCGACCACACCTCCCACACCCTCATTCTGACCGGGGGGCAACTGGAGCGCGCGGAAGGGGAACTGACCGGTCACCTGACCCGGTCCGCGCTGGAGGCCCTGCGAGCCGACCGGGTCGTCCTGGAACTGGGGGGAGTGGATGCCGCCGAGGGGTTGACGGATGACCGTCTCTCCCAGGCCGAACTGGCGCGGATGCTCTTTCAGCGGGGGATGCAGGTGGTGGTACTGGTGCCGCCGGAGAGGGTGGGGCGGGTGGCGGCGGCCTACATCGGGCCGGTCACCGATGCCGATGTCATCGTCACCGCCCGCGAAGCCGATTCGGCCCCCCTCTGGGACCTGGCCGAAACCGGCGTCCGCATCCTGCTGGCGTAGTCATACTTTTCATCCTACAGGAGGAACAATGGCCAGTGTAACCTATGATCATGTCACCAAAAGGTTCGGGGACGTCATCGCTGTCAATGATCTGACCATCCACATTGAGGACGGGGAATTCCTGGTCTTTGTCGGACCGTCGGGCTGTGGCAAGACGACCGCGCTGCGGCTTCTGGCCGGGCTGGAGGAACTCACTTCCGGCAATATCTACATCGGGGACCGGCTGGTGAACGATGTGCCCCCCAAAGACCGGGACATCGCGATGGTCTTCCAGTCCTACGCGCTCTATCCCCACATGACCGTCTATGAGAACATGGCCTTCGGCCTGAAACTGCGCAAAGTCCCCAAGAAGGAGATTGACCGGCGGGTCCGGGAGGCGGCGCGCATCCTGGGGATTGAGAATCTCCTGGATCGCAAGCCGAAGCAACTCTCCGGTGGTCAGCGGCAGCGGGTGGCGGTGGGACGGGCCATCGTCCGGGAGCCGGCCGTCTTCCTGATGGACGAGCCGCTCTCCAACCTGGATGCCAAACTGCGGGTGCAGGCCCGCGCCGAACTCTCCAAACTCCACCAGCGACTGGGCACCACCTTCATCTACGTGACCCACGACCAGGTAGAGGCGATGACGATGGGCACCCGCATCGCCGTCATCAACGCCGGTGTTCTCCAGCAGGTGGATACGCCGCAGAACCTCTACGACTACCCGGCCAACGTCTTCGTCGCCGGATTCATCGGCAGCCCGGCGATGAACTTCTTCAATGCAAAACTGGTGAGCATAGACGGGGTGGTCACCATAGATACGGGGGATTTCATTGTCCCCATCCCGATGCCCAAACAGGAGGTCTACCGGCCGCATCTGGGCAAGGAGATTATCTTCGGCATCCGGCCTGAGGACATCCACGACCCCGATTTTGCCCCACCGGGCATTTCCGCGGCCGCTGTGGAAGCACGGGTGGCGGTGACCGAGTTGATGGGGAACGAAGTCATCGCCTATCTGGACACGGAGCATTACGAGTTCCTGGGCCGCTTTGATCCCCGCACAAAGGCCCGGGTGGGGACCACGATGCGGGCCATCCTGAACATGGACCGCATGCACATTTTTGACCGCCAGACGGAGCAGGCCATCCGGTAGAGAGGACGAAAATCAAGGCGCTATCCACCTGACAGTTTCTTACCGGCAACGTCATTGCGAGGGCGCGGAGCGCCCGAAGCAATCTCCAGAAGGGCGTGTGGAGATTGCTTCGCCCCCTTCGGGGGCTCGCAATGACGCGCTGGGAAGGATTTCCGCGGGTGTTCAAGTAAAGTGTCAGGTGGCTAGAGCACGGCGGATGGCAAAGCCATCCGCCGTGATTTTTACCCCCGCACTTCGTGTAGTCACAAATGGGGCGGGGGTAGTGGGCTTTTGTCGTGGCGGCTGTGAGGAAAAAATCAGGCTATGCGAAGCCACCGAGGTCCGAGAGCCGCTTCTTCAGGTAGTCAATCGGACCCACCGGGGTGGGGTCGGCGCCGTTCAGCATGGCCAGATACAGGCTCACGTAGTCCCCGAAGTGGATGAGCGAGAGCATCTGGGCCAGACGACTCTTCCCCCGCCCCCAGAATTCGTCCGGCGCAATGCCCTCCTGCAGCAGCAATTCCTTCGTGACATCCCAGCGGGCCTGAACCCGGGGGTGGTCCAGCGACGAACGGAGCATCATCACATACACCTGCTCCCGTACCCCGTCGGGCAGACCGTACCCCACCACCGCGTTGTGGTTCAACTCCGGCATCTCCTCCCACACGGCCCACTGTTTGGCGTTCTCGTTGAACTGGCCCTTCCACCGCCGGGCCACGGGGGCCAGAAAGCCCGCGCCGTAGACGACGGGTAGCCGCCCGATCAGTTGCCCCGCCAGCCGCTTAGCCGGGTTGCGGACCGTCGGGGTCTCCGGGCGCAATTCCCTCTGCCAGTCCTCCAGCACCGCGATGGCTTCATCCAGGTCCTCTCCGGGGTCCCGGATCAGGCCGGCGCGCCAGAGGATGCCCAGGAGCAACATCAGGGAGTAGCCGATGGCCGCGCGCGGGGCCAGGCAGGGGGAGAAGCGGAGCAGTGGAATCCCCCGCTCCTCGGCAATGGCCGCCAGGTCGCCGCCGGTGGCCATCGCCACCAGCCGACAGTTCCGCTCCAGCGCCTGCGCGAACGTGGAGAGCGTTTCCTCCGTCTTGCCGGAGTAACTGGAGCCGACGACCAGGGTCTCCGGCCCGGCATACGCGGGCAGGTCATACCCGCCGACGCAGAGAACGGGCACGGGGCATTCATCGGCGACCAGCGCGGCCGCCAGCGCGCCGCCGATGGCCGACCCGCCCATGCCCAGCACCACCACGTTCCGCACCCGCCGGTACTCCTCCGGCAGGGAGAGGCCCTGCACCAGATGCCAGGCATCGGCACAGTGGACGGGCAGTTCCGCGATGCGGTCCCGCATCCGCTGCGGGTCCTGCTCCTCGTAGAAGTTCGGGTTATCCAGGTTGACGACCATGCTTTTCCTCCAGGACAAATCCTGTGCTACTGTCGGGCAAGGGCATACACTTCCCGCCGGGGCCAGCCGGAGAGCGCCGCCACCTCGCGCGCGGCCTGAACCGGAGAGAGGCCTGCCCGCAGCCGTTCCTCCAGCGCCGCGCGCACCCGCCCCTCATCCCAGCATTCCTCCCCGGATGCTCCACCGATGACCAGCGTGAACTCCCCCCGGGGCTCCTGGGCCGCGAAATGGGTCCGCGCGCCGGATACGGTCCCCCGCCAGATCTCCTCAAACATCTTGGTCAATTCCCGGCAGACCGCGATGGGCCGGTCGCCCAGGAAGGCCTCCACATCCGCCAGTGACTCCAGGAGCCGGTGCGGCGCCTCAAAGGCGACCAGCGTCCAGCGTACCCCGGCGACCTCTTTCAACAGTGCCCGCCGCCCCGGTGCCCGCCGTGGCAAAAACCCCAGGTACAGGAACCGGTCCGTGGGCAGGCCGGAAAGGACCAGCGCGGTCACCAGCGCCGTCGGGCCGGGGACGGCAGTGACCGGGAAGCCCCGCTCCAGCGCCGCCCGCACCAGTTCGTAGCCCGGGTCGGAGAGGCCGGGCATCCCCGCCTCGGAGACCAGCGCCACGTCCCCCTCCTCCAGTTGGCGCAGGATGTGCCCCGTCTTCTGCCGCCAGTTCCCCTCAAAGTAACTGGTCACTGGCGTGGAGATGCCGTAGTGGGCCAGCAACCGGCGCGCCGTACGGGTGTCCTCCGCCGCGACCATGGAGACCTCCCCCAGCACCCGCAGGGCGCGCAGGGTGATGTCCTCCAGGTTGCCGATAGGAGTGGCGACGAGATAGAGAGTGCCCATGTCAGTGTGAAGCGTGAAACGTGATGGAAGCCTGTGGGCAGGCTTCGGGAAGATGGACGGCGACGACGGCCGAGAGCGGCGGATAGACCTGACGGGCGTCCGGGGCGTGGAGTTGGACGTACCAGAGCCCGCGCGCTCCCGCCGGGAGATCGGCCTGCCAGCGCCCGTCCCGGTCGGAGAAGAGAACCCTGTCTTCCGGGACGGGGTCGGCCTCCGCCGCCCACAGGTGGACCGGATACCCCTCCAGCCCGTGCCCCTCCCGGTCCAGAACGACCCCGCGCAGCGTTGCCCGGCAATCCGGCGTTCCGCCCGGCGGGCCGGCCTCAACGGTCGCCGTAAAAGGGTAGGACGGCTCCGGCGTCGGCGTCGGCGGCGCCGGGCGCAGGGCCGTTGGGGTGGAGAAGGGCGTGGGCGTGGGCACCGGCGTCGCCGTCTCTTCCGGTTCGGGCGGACCGACAGGGGTGGCGGTGGGTACAGGTGGCGGGAAGGGGTTGAGGGGCACCCTCGGTTCCAGCGCAATGACCCCGTACAGGATTCCCACCAATCCCGTCGCAATCACCAGTGCCAGTGCCAGCCCGTTCAGCACCCGCGCCTTCACCGCACTTCCTGCTTCCTGCTTCTTGTGTCCTGCCTCTTGCTTCCTGCTTCTACCGGTTCCGCCACTCCTCCCAGTTCAGCGTGCAGGTGATGTAGCCCAGGGAGCGGGTGGCCCAATCCCCCAACTGGACGACGATCCAGTCGGAGACGGGGCGGAAGGTGCCGTCCGGGCCGGGGTACTTGTCGTACACCCGGACGCGAATCTCCATCTGAACGTACGCTGTGGGGTTACAGGCCCGCTCCCAGGCGGCTCCGCTCTCGTACATCAGGTTGTAGCGGGCATCCGCCCCGGCCACCTGGTCCAGTGTCTCCGGGACGCCCGGACAGTTCACCGCCACGTGGTAGCCGGGCAAGGGGTTGCCGTCCAGGTCCTGCAGGTGCCCCGCCACCCCCGACCAGGGGATGCCGTACATGTTGGCCCGGTAGGTTACCTCGCAGGTGAACGGGTAGGGTGCGCGGGTGGCGCGGGGCGTGGGTGTCGCCGTGGGCGGCCAGGTGGGGGTCGGCGAGGGCGTCCGGGTCGGCGTGCGGGTGGGCGTGGGTGACGGAATCGGCGTCGCGGTGGACGTCGCCGTGGGCGTCCAGGTCGGCGGCAGGGCCGGCGTGAAGGTCGCCGTGGGCGTCGGTGTGGGCCCCTGCGCCCGGACCGGCCCCCCGGGCGGCGGGAACGGGTTGAAGGAGACGTACGGGTTGACCAGGATGACCAGGTAGACCGCCACCACAAGCCCCGTCAGCCCCAGCAACAGGACACTCAACAGGTTGAAAACAGTTTCACGCCTCACGTTTCACTCTTCACGTTTCACTCTTCACGTTTCACGTGTAGCGTATTCCGTTATTCCACAAACCGCTCAATCACCGCCTGCTTCCACAGGCTCTCCAGCCAGGACTGAACGGCCCGGTCC
>JBBIKR010000094.1:0-1520 GCA_037445395.1 Thermoflexales bacterium | reverse complement strand
CTCAATCACCGCCTGCTTCCACAGGCTCTCCAGCCAGGACTGAACGGCCCGGTCCTGGAGCAACTGGCGGTGCTCCGGACTGATGACCTCGTCCTGTTTCCGCTCCAGGGTCTGGACGATGTGGAAGCCGAACCGGCTCTGGACGACCGGGCCCACCTGTCCGGCCTGCAGGCTGAAGGCGACCTCCTCCACCTCCGGTGCCAGCAGGACGCCGCGCGGGAACCAGCCCAGGTCACCCCCGGCGTCGCGGGTGCTCTCGTCCTGGGAGTACTGGCGGGCCAGTTGGGCGAAGTCCGCCCCGGCCTGAATCTGGCCCAGCAGCGCCTCCGCCCGCTCCCGCGTGTCCACCAGGATGTGGCGGGCGTGGACCTGCTCGGCCCGCTCGGGGACCGTCTTCTGCACCTGCTCCAGCACCCTGGCCCGCAGCAGTTCCGCCCGCAACTGCACCTGCAGGTCCGCAAGCGTCATCCCGCTGCGCTCCAGCCGTTCCCGGAACGCCTCCTCGCTCCCGGCGTCCTGGACGATCTGGCTGACGGCCGCGCGGATTTCCTCCTCGCTCACCGTGATGCCCATTCCGGCGGCGGCCTGCTCTATGAGCACCTGTTCTATCATCCACTCCAGAATCTGGGCCCGCATCTGGCGGAGCCGCTCCTGCCCTTCGGGACTGGCGATGTCCACGCCGGAGGCGGCCAGCGCGTCCTGGTACTGGGCCACCTGGCGCTCGTAGTCCACCAGGTAGATGGGCTGGCCGTTGACCCGCGCGGCCAGGGGGCGCTCCGGCGTGGGCGTGGGCGGCGGCTCCGTGGGCGGGAGACCGGCGGTGGTGGGCGAAGGGGACGGCCCGGCAGGCACGGGCATGCAGGCCGATATGCCGGCCGTCAGCAGCATCAGCAGGACGGCGATCCGGCGGGTGATTCTCATCGGCTCCTCCGGCAGGAAAGATGGACGCAGACGGAAACGGATGGAGACGGATATGGATTATACACGGAATCGGGAAATTGGGAAACGGCGGTTTGCCTCACCCCACCCCCGCCGCCTGCGGCGGCGCCCCCTCCCCTCTCCTGACCACAGGTCAGGAGAGGGGAGGGGGTTGGGGGAGGGGTGAGGATTTATCCCGCCTCCTCCAGCGCCTCCCGCACCACCCGCGCCATTTCCTCCGGCAACCCGGAGAGGTCCGGCCGGAAGTTCCCCATCAGGATGCTCAGGAGCACGCCCGCCAGCGCGCGCAGTTCCTCCGGTGTTTCCGCCGCCGCGGCGACGGTGCTGGCCAGTTGCCGGAGCGCGGCCCGCTCCGGCCCGCCGCGGCGGGCGGCCTCCACCGTGCGCCGCACCCATTCTTCCAGGGAGATGGCCTCTGCCCCCTCCGGGACGGGGGCGGAGGGGCGGGGTGGTTCCGGCCGCTCCGCCCCTCCCCCCGCTCCCGCCATCTGCCGGAGCGTTTGCAGGATTTCGGCCGCTTTCTCCGCATCCGGCCGGGCGCCCAGGGCGGTGAGGATGGCGTATGCTTCCTCCACGGCCTG
>JBBIKR010000093.1:12743-15133 GCA_037445395.1 Thermoflexales bacterium | reverse complement strand
CCTCACCCCCCTATGCGCTCCCTCTCCCCTTGGCCTCCCGGCCTGGGGGAGAGGGGGGATTGAAGGGGTTTTGCGGCGGCGGCCCTTCGGCCGCCGCCGCAAACCCCCTCTTTCCACCCCCTCCCCTCTCCCGCCGCCGTCGGGCGAGCGGGAGAGGGGAGGGGGTGGCGGCGAAGCCGCTGGGGGAGGGGTGAGGACCGGAGCCACTCTTTTCACGGTCCCGGGGTGGGGGTGGGGAGCGCTTCGGCGGGGAGCGGGGTCAGCGGCAGGCCGAAGTACGCCTCCACCACCTGCCGGGCCATCGGCGCCGCCACTGTGGAGCCCTCCCCGGCGTTCTCCATCACCACCGCAAAGGCAATCTGCGGGTTGTCGGCGGGGGCGAAGCCCGCAAACCAGGAGTGGGGCTCCTTCCCCGGATTCTCCGCTGTCCCCGTCTTGCCGGCCACGGGGATGCTCATCCCCAGGAACCGGTGGGTCGCCGTGCCGATGGGGGCCGTCGTCACCCCTGCCAGCGCCTCCCGGATGACCGCCAGATGCTCCGGGGAGACGGGGAGCGTCCCCACGGCCTCCGGCCCAAAGACGATTTCCGGCTCCGTCCCCGCCGCGGCGATGCGGGCCACCACGTAGGGCCGGTACAGGGTGCCCCCGTTGGCCACCGCCGCCATCATCCGCGCCACCTGCAGCGGCGTCACCAGCAGGTCCCCCTGCCCGATGGCCAGGTTGACCGTGTCTCCGGGCCACCAGGGGGTCCCGTACGCCGCCTGCTTCCAGGCCGGATCGGGGATCAGACCTGCCGCCTCCGGAACGCCGACCAGGCCGGTGGGCACGCCCAGCCCGAAGGCCCGGCCGAAGGCGGGGAGCAGGTTCGGGTCTATGCCGTCCAGCCGCTGGCCGACGGTGAAAAAGGTGGTGTTGCAGGAAGCCGTCAGCGCGTCTTTCAGGTTGATGTTCCCGTGGGCCTTCCAGCACTCCTTCCGGTAGGCCGCGCCCATCCCTTCCCAGTAGCCAGGGCACCAGAACGTGCTTTCGGGGGTCAGCCCGCCCTTCTCCAGGCCGGCCGCCATGGTCACCACCTTGAAGACCGAGCCGGTGGGGTACGTCCCCTGGGTGGCCCGGTTCAGGAGGGGGCGGTCGGGGTGGGAGAGGACGGCGGCCCGCTCCGGCCCGCTCCCCGGTCCTACGAAGACGTTCTGATTAAAGCCCGGGCCGCTGGCCATGGCCAGCACCGCCCCGGTATGGACGTCCAGGACAACAATGGCCCCGCGCCGGTCCCCCAGAATCTCCTCCACTTTCTGCTGGAACTCCCGGTCCAGGGTCGTGTAGAGGGCCCGGCTGGGGAGGGCATCCCGCCGGGCCAGAATCCCCAGAGTCTGGCCCGTGGGGGACATCAGGTAGAGGGTGCCGCCGTGCCGCCCGGCCAGGTACATCTCCCCCCACGCCTCCAGCCCGGCCACACCCACCCACTCATCGCCGCGATAGCCCTGGCGGCGGTACACCTCCGCCTGCTCCGCCGGAATCAGCCCCACCCAGCCGACGACGTGGGGAGCGATGCCGTCGCCCCAGTAGACCCGCCCCGGCTTCTCCCGCGCCTCAATCCCCGGGGTGTTCAGCAACAGATCGGCGTTGTCTATGCTGACCTGGGCCGGGATGTCGGCGATGGGGCTCCACCAGTCGGCGGGGCGGCCTGCATAGCGGGCCTGGATCGCCCCGGGCGCAAGCCCCGTCAGCCGGGAGAGGACGGCCAGGACCGCCCCCTCATCCCGAATCCGGCTGGGGACGACGCCCACCGTGACAATCTTCCCCTCCGCGGCCAGTGCCCGGCCGTTGCGGTCGTAGATGTTGGCCCGGGCCGGGATGTGATAGTCCATATAGAGATAATTCGCCTCCCCCAGCCCCGGCCAGATGAGGTCGCCGGAGCCTTCCACCCACCAGTGCCCGTCCTGCAGGACCAGGGAGATAAGGGTATCGGTGACCAGCGTCCCCACCAGCGCGGTCTCCCAGGAGAGGCGGGCGGCGGCCTGAGCGCGGGGGCCGTCCTGCAGGACGGCCCGGAGCGTCGCGGTGGCGGTGAGGACGGTGGCGGTCTGGACAGCGGCCTGGTAGCGGGCGGCGAACTGCTCCGGCGGGACAGAGGCCTGGACGGCGGGCGAGAGGAGGGCGTACATCGTGCCGGTATCCCCCTGCTCCCAGGCCGTCAGAAAGGCCACCGCCACCGCCTCGGGGGTCTCGGGGACCGGCGTCGGGGTCGGGGTGGGCGGAACCGGGGTCGGGTCGCCGGTAGGGAAGACCGGCCCGCGGCAGGCGGCCAGCAGGATGATGACGGTCAGCCAGAGACGCCGTACTCCTTTCACGGCCAGAATTATAACCGGATTGGGGAATGGGAGCAAACG
>JBBIKR010000093.1:10995-12643 GCA_037445395.1 Thermoflexales bacterium | reverse complement strand
AACATGGACGGTTTCGCAGAGTACGACCGCTATGATGGCCTCGGACTGGCCGAACTGGTCCGCAGAAAAGAAGTCTCCCCGGCGGAACTGGTAGAAGAAGCGATTCGCCGCATAGAGACGGTCAACCCCCAGATCAACGCCGTCATCCACCCCATGTATGACCTCGCCCGCCAGCAGGTGCAGCAGGGACTGCCCGAGGGGCCGTTTCGGGGCGTGCCCTTTCTGCTGAAAGACCTGCTGGTCTACTACGCCGGTGTCCCCACCCGCAGCGGAAGCCGCTTCTTCCGGGATTTCGTCCCCGACCACGACAGCGAAATCGTCCGGCGTTACCGGCAGGCCGGGGTGGTGGTCCTGGGCAAGACCAACACGCCGGAATTGGGGCTGGTGCCGTATACGGAGCCGGTCCTCTTCGGGCCGTCCCGGAACCCGTGGGACCTCTCCCGCACCACGGGCGGGTCCAGCGGAGGGTCGGGGGCGGCGGTGGCGGCCCGCCTGGTCCCGGTCGCCCACGGCAACGACGGCGGCGGCTCCATCCGCATTCCCGCCTCCTGCTGCGGCGTCTTTGGGCTGAAGCCCACACGCGGCCGCACCCCCATGGGCCCCGACATCGGCGAGGCCTGGCGCGGGATGGCCATCAACCACGTCCTGACCCTTTCGGTGCGGGATAGCGCCGCGATGCTGGATGCTACCGCCGGGCCGGACGTCGGCGCCCCGTACATCATCCCGCCGCCTCAGCGCCCGTTCCTGGAAGAGGTCGGACGGGACCCCGGCCGGTTGCGCATCGCCTTCACGGCCCGGCCCCTCCTGCCCGGCACCGTCCACCCGGACTGCGCCCGCGGGGTGGAGGAGACCGCGCGGCTGTGCCAGGACCTGGGCCACATCGTGGAGGAGGCAGCTCCCCAGATAGATGGCCATGCCTTCGCCCGCGACTTCCTGACGATGGTCTGCGCCGAGACGCGGGCGGATATAGACGAGGGGGAGGCCCTGACCGGGCGGAAGGCTCGCTACGGGGAGCTTGAGCCGGCCACCTGGGCACTGGGGCTTCTGGGGCGGCAGATTTCGGCAAGCGAATATTCCTGTGCCCTGCGTTCCCTCCAGCGCGCGGCCCGTCAGGTGGGCGCGTTCTTTGAGAAGTACGACGTCCTCCTGACCCCCACGCTGGCGACGCCCCCGATGGAGATCGGGTGGCTGCAGCCCACCGGGGTGAAGGCCTTCGCGCTGAAACTGCTGGGGAGCCTGAACGCGGGCGCGTTGCTGAACAAACTGGCGGGGATTGAGGCGCTGGCGGAGGAGGTCTTCGCCTTCATCCCGTTCACGCCCGTCTTCAACGTCACGGGGCAGCCGGCTATGTCGGTGCCGCTGGTGTGGAACGACGCGGGGTTACCCATCGGGATGCACTTCGTGGCGCGCTTCGGGGATGAAGCGACGCTCTTCCGGCTGGCGGCGCAGTTGGAGCAGGCCCGCCCCTGGTTTGACCGCCGACCGCCGGTCTGCGCAGGGCATGGAGCCTGAGGGCGTGTCTGAAAACTCGTTCGTAGTTCGGCACGGAGCGCAGCGGAGTGCCCGTTCGTAGTCCGGCACGAAGCGCAGCGAAGTGCCGTCATCGGCGCTACTCCGCTTCGCTCCGTAGCGCACTACAAACGTCCCT
>JBBIKR010000093.1:9711-10895 GCA_037445395.1 Thermoflexales bacterium | reverse complement strand
GAAGCGCAGCGGAGTGCCGTCATCGGCGCTACTCCGCTTCGCTCCGTAGCGCACTGCAAACGCCCCTGTATCGGCAAGGAGCGCAGCAGTTGGGAGAGGAAAGCCAGAGCCCATCACAATTCTATGTAAAGAAGGAGGAGGAAACATGAAACGCCTGTCGCCTGTTCTGCTCGTGCTGATGGCCGTCCTGCTGGTGACGGCCTGCAAGCCTCCCGCCACCCCTCCGGCGGACAAACTGGCCGAGGTGCTGGCGCGGGGGACGCTCGTCGTCTCCACCGACCCGGCCTATCCGCCGCAGTCGGAACTGGTGGAGGGGGCCCAGCGCGCGGCCAACACCAAATGCGCCTCCGACCAGCACACCGCCAACGAACTCCAGGGCTTTGACATTGAGGTCACCAAAGAGGTGGCCCGGCGGCTGGGAGTGGAGGCCTGCTTCGTCACCCCCAACTGGGACCTCATCGTCGCCGGTGGCTGGGCCGACCGCTGGGACATCAGCATCGGCTCTATGACCATCACCCCCTCCCGCATGGAGAAACTCTACTTCAGCCAGCCCTACTACACCACCCCGGCGGCCTTCTTCGTCCACAAGGACAACACCACTTTCCAGAAGCCCTCCGACCTCTCCGGCAAGCGCATCGGCTTCGGCACCGCCACCACCTACGAGTACTACCTGGAGGGCGTTCTGGAGATTCCCGGGGAGAAGTTTGAACTGGTGGTCCAGAACCCCGTTCTCAAGCCCTACGACACGGACCTCTTCGCCCTGCAGGACCTGGCACTGGGGGACGGTGTGCGCCTGGATGCGGTGATGACGGCCCAGCCGACGGGAGCCGGTGCCATCGCCGATGGCCTGCCCATCAAGCAGTTGGGCGACCCGGTCTTCTTTGAGTACCTGGCGGCGGCGGTAGACAAGGCCGCCGGGAAGGACCCGGTGCCGCTCATCAAGAAGGTCAGCGAGATCATCCTGCAGATGCATGCAGACGGCACGCTGGCCAAACTCAGCCAGCAATTCTACGGGCTGGACCTGGCCAGCCCGGCGGCTGACTTTGACCTGGACGCACTGAAGCAGTGGTAGGGGCTGGAATCGGCGGCGGCGGCCAGGCGCCCCCCCCCCCCCCCCCCCGGGCCCCCCGGGAGGGCGGAAGGAGGGAACCCCCCCCCCCCGCTCACCCCGATACGCCCCCGCC
>JBBIKR010000093.1:0-9701 GCA_037445395.1 Thermoflexales bacterium | reverse complement strand
GGCCGAAGGCCGCCGCCGCCGACCCCGCGGGCCCCAGGAGAGGCGCTATGGAGGTAACGAACGCACCCATCTCACCGGAATCCGACCCGGACCTGGCCGTCGGGCTGGCGCTGGTCCGCAAAGCCCGCCGGGCCCGCCTGATAGAGACGGCCAAAGTCGGCGTCGTCTGGCTGGTCCTCCTGGCCCTGCTGACCGCCGGACTCCTCCAACTCCGCTTCAGCCCCCAGTACGTCTTCCAGCATGCCGACTTCGTCCTGCGCGGCGTGGGGACGACCATCGGCGTCTCCGTGGTCTCCATTCTCATCGCCTCGGTGCTGGCCCTCTTCGGCGCCCTGGGACGGCTCTCCCGCAACCCCATCGCCCAGGGCATCTCCAGTTTTTATATTTCGGTCATCCGGGGTACCCCTCTCCTGATCCAGGTCTTCTTTGTCTACCTGGGCTTGCCCCAGATCGGTCAGCAACTGAAGGCGCTGGGATACCCCCAACTGGCCAACGTGTTCACCCTGAGCGAGATTCAGTCGGGCATCCTGGCCCTGAGTTTGAACTACGGCGCGTACATGACCGAGATTTTCCGCGCTGGTCTGCAGGCGGTGGGACACGGGCAGTACGAGGCCGCCGCCGCGCTGGGGATGACCCGCTGGCAGATGCTCCGCCGCATCATTCTCCCGCAGGCCATCCGGGTCATCATCCCGGACGTGGGCAACCAGTTCATCGCCATGCAGAAGGACTCGGCGCTGGTCTCCCTGATGGGGGTCTGGGAAATCACCTTCCGGGCCAACCGCCTGGCCCGTAAAGATAGCAAGTTCATTGAAATGCTTCTGGTGGCGGCAACCCTCTACTGGATTCTCACCATCGTCTCCTCCTGGCTCCAAAGTCGTCTGGAGAAACGGATGGCCCATGCATACGAACGGTAACCCCATCGTCCGCGTCCAGACTCTCCATAAGTGGTTCGGTCTCCTCCACGTCCTGCGGGGCATCTCCCTGGAGGTCTACCCGCAGGAAGTGGTGGTCATCATCGGCCGCAGCGGCTCCGGCAAGTCCACCTTCCTGCGCTGCCTGAACCTGCTGGAAGAGCCCACCAGCGGGCGGGTGGAGATTGACGGCGTGGTGGTAGAGGCGGCCGACGGCGAACTGCTCCCGGAATCTCGCGCCCGTATGCGGGAGTTGCGCCTGAAGACCGGGATGGTCTTCCAGGACTTCAACGTCTTCCCCCACAAGACGGCGCTGGAGAACATCATTGAGGCGCCGATGATAGTGAAGGGGGTCCCGAAGGAAGTGGCCGTGGAGAAGGCCCGGGAACTTCTGCGGAAGGTGGGACTTCTGGACAAGCAGGATGTCCACCCCATCCGTCTCTCCGGCGGGCAGAAGCAACGGATTGCCATCGCCCGCGCCCTGGCCATGGAGCCGAAGGTGATGCTCTTTGACGAACCCACCTCCGCGCTGGACCCGGAACTCATCGGCGAAGTGCTGGCCGTGATGAAGGACCTGGCGATGGAAGGGACGACGATGATTATCGTCACCCACGAGATGGGGTTCGCGCACGAGGTCGCCGACCGGGTGATTTATATGGAAGGGGGCGTGCTGGTGGAAGAAGGCCCTCCGGACCAGATTTTCACCTGTCCTCAGGACCCCCGCACCCGTCAGTTCCTGGCCCGGATCATTGAGAGCGGGCGTCTGGTGTAGATGAATCCGCACCACCGCAAACTGCTTCGTCTTTCTACTCACCCCGGCTCCCCGCCGATGTGGTTTCTCCCCCTCTGGGCAACGGTCTGCGGCGCAGTGGCCGCCGCCGCTCCGCTAACCCTGACCGGCATCGCGCGGCTGACGCTGGTGCTGTTCCTGGTGGAACTGGGTTGGGGAGAACTGTGGCTGGCAGTGGTGGCGACGGACTGGGCCACCCCGCTGGACCGCTGGCAACAGTGGAAGTACGAGCCTCACCCCTCCACCGGCAATGCCGCTACCGGGGGGGAAAACGAACCTGCCCTCCCCTACGCCCGCCCCGGCTCCCCGGCAGACCGTCTGAGCCGCTGGCTGGCTCAACTGACCTCCTGGGGGCGGATGGTTTTCCTACCTCTGGTGGGTCCGGCGCTGGGAAGCGCTCTGGTCGGTCTCCTGCTCTCCCTGGCGCTTTCGGCTGTACTGGGCCGGGATTTTCTCCTGCTCACGCTGGGCATCCTGGCCTCTGCCCAACTGGTCGCCCTGGCCAACCAGGGGCGCGGGGGAGCAGGCCCCGGTATCGGCACGGCCTTCCGGGTGGGGCTGGGCTGGCTGGCCGGCCACCTGGTCTTCGCCCCCCTCGCCCTTCCCTCGGCGGCCCTGGCGGGGGCGCTCTCCCTGGCCGCATCCGGCGCGGAGGATTCTCCGGGAACTCTCCGCCGGGCCCTCTGGGTTGGCGGCTACATGGCCGCGCTGCTCCTCCTGATCGCGCTCCACCGCCCCCTGACGGTTCCCTTCGTCGCGTTTCTGGCCCTGCCGCCACTCCTGACCGATACCACCGGGGGCGCCCCCGGCTGGCTCCGGCGGTATGGGCTCTGGCTGGCCGCCGCCATGCTCCTTTCTGCGTCGGCGTTATGAACAGACGGAACTACCTGCCCACCTGTGTCATTGCGAGCCGCCGAAGGCGGCGAAGCAATCTCCACGCCCGTCAGGAGATTGCTTCGGCGGCTACCGCCGCCTCGCAATGACAGTTTGCATCCTGCATCTTGCATCCTGCATGCTCTGGGTTCTGATCGGCATCATCCTGCTGGCGGCTTTCCTCTACTGGCAACTGGTCATCGCCGAGGGGTCCTACCTGGGCCCCCGCGTGGTGGCCCTCCTCTACGACTGGGCTGCCCCCGCCTACGAGCGGATCAAGGGATTTGACCCGGAAACGGAGCAGTGGTTTCTGGGCCTGCCCCTGGCGATGGCTCTGGAGCGGATTCCCGACCCGTTCGTGCTGGACGTGGGCACGGGGACGGGGCGGCTCCCGCGCGCCCTGTGTTTCCAGCCCCGCTTCCGGGGCCACGTGGTGGGGATAGACCTCTCCCGCCGGATGCTGGCCTTTGCCGCCCACCTGACCCGCCCCTACGCCGACCAGGTGACCCTCATCTGGCAGGATGCGCGGGCCCTTCCCTTCCCGGATAACACCTTTGACGCGGTCACTTCCCTGGAGATGCTGGAGTTCACCCCCAATCCGCGCGCAGTGCTTCAGGAGATGGTGCGCGTCCTGCGGCCGGGGGGCGTCCTCCTGGTGACCAATCGGGTGGGCCAGGATGCCTTCTTCCTGCCGGGCCGGGCCTTCCCCCGTCAGAAGTTCGCGGCCCTGCTGGACGAACTGCCGCTGGAGGACATCCGGACCCAGTACTGGCAGGTGGACTACGACCTGGTCTGGGCGCGGAAGACCGGGAGGCCGGTGGGGGGTGGGGTCCGGCCGCTGGCGGAGGTCCTGCGCTGCCCGGATTGCGGCCAGACGGGGATGGTGGAAGGGGACCGGGCGTACCGCTGTGCGCGCTGCGGGCAGGTCTGCCCGGTGGCCCCCGACGGCGTGGTGGAGATGGTGGGGAGATAAGGTGACGGTCACCGTGAAGGTGACCGTCACCAGTTATGGCAGCAACACCGGGCGCAGTTCAGGGGTGTACCGGTCTATGATCTCCGGCGTGATGGCGTTGGCCCGGCAGATGTCCCGATACAGATAGGCCGACGGGCGATAGGTCCGCCGTCCGGTCTCCGGGTCCAGTTCTATCAACCCGAAGCGCAGCGTCCACCCCTCCGCCCACTCAAAGTTATCCACCAGCGTCCAGTGGTAGTAGCCCATAATGGGGACGCACCCCTGCAGGACGCGCCAGAGGCGGTGCAGGTGCAGGATGAGGTAGCGGGGACGCTGGTCGTCGTCGGCATCGGGGATGCCGTTCTCGGTGACGTAGATGGGGAGTCCCAGGTAGGAGAGGCGCTTCAGGGCGCGCGCCATGCCGTCCGGGTAGAATTCCCCGTACCCGCCGTCCAGGAGTTCGGCGTCCGGAGCGTGGAGGTTGCGGCCGAAGAGGGATTCGGGGCGGTGGCGGTCAAAGGCGACCAGGTCGCGGGTGTAGTAGTTCAGGCCAATCCAGTCCAGGGTCCCGCGCAGTCGCCAGGCGAAACCGAAACCCAGCGGGAAGAGCCAGCGCCCACGGGTGGGGGCGGCCAGGAAGGCCTCGTTGTACCCCCGGTCCTGCAGGCCCGCGACCCAGCGGTCCAGGGGGGAGCGGGGATTGGCGGGATCAAAGATACGCAGGTTGTGAGCAAATCCCACGCGAGCGTGGGGCTGGAGCGCGTGGATGCGGCGGTAGGCGCGGGCGTGGGCGCGCATTAGGTTCCGCCCTGCCCGCATCCCGGCGCGGAAGTCCTGTTTCCCCGGCGGGAAGACCCCCGCCAGGTAGCCCATGTAGACCAGAACGTTCGGCTCGTTGACCGTACACCAGAGGTCGCAGAATTCCCCCAGCGCCTCCACCACCCGGGCGACGTAACGCTCAAAGAAGCAAACGGCCCGGGGGTTCTCCCACCCTCCCATTTCCGCCAGCCAGAGCGGGTTGGTGAAGTGGTGCAGGGTGACCATAGGCTCCAGCCCTCGCTCCCGCAGGGCCCGGAGCATGGCCCGATAGCGGTCCAGCGCGGCGTCGTCAAAATACCCCTCGCGCGGCTCCACCCGTGACCATTCCACCGAGAGCCGGTGGGCGTTCTGGCCCAGTTCGGCGGCGCGGTCAAAATCCTCCTCGGCGTTCTCCCACCAGTTACAGGCCAGCCCCGATTTGTGCCCTTCTTTGATCCGGCCCTCTTCCTGCTCCCAGACCCACCAGTCGTTGTGGACGTTGTTCCCTTCTACCTGATGGGCGGCGGTGGCGGTGCCCCAGCGGAAGTCGGCGGGGAAATGGAATGTCGCCTCCGGCATGATCACCTCCACCGGGTCAGTTCTGGGCCGCGCCGCTACGGGCGAAAGCGCCGTATCGTTTATCCGTCTTGCTGATGTGGGTATATAGCCAGGAGAACAGGAAGGCGACCAGGTCCCGGACGGCCTTCCGGTCGCCCGCTTCGTGCCGCTCCATCGCGGCCAGATACTCCCGCCGGAACATGGCGTGGGTCTCCCGGTGGGACGTTAGTTCGGGATACCCGATTTGCTCCATGAACGCCTCTTCGGCGGAGAAGTGGAAGACGGTGTAGCGGTCCACGCCTTCAAAGAGGCGGCGGATGCCCTCTTCCCGCTCCCCCTGCTCCACCGCAGTGTAGAACTCGTTCAGAAGGGCGATCAACTGTTTGTGCTGTTCGTCCATCTCCGGGACGCCGGTGCTCAGGTCTTCGGTCCACTCTATTTTCATCGGTTCCTCCAGGTTAAACGAGAGTCAATGCGAGATGGGCAGTTTTTCCAGATGGGCCGTATCGTTGATGCACACCAGGCGGGGGCGGGTGAGGTGGGGGGCCCGGGGCAACGGGTCAAAGGCCACCACGGTCAGCGAGGCCGGAGAGACGGGGAGCCGACGGAAGAGGTCTATCGGCAGGCCGATGTAGTGGGCCACCGCCAGCCGGATGGGGTCGGCATGGGAGACGACGGCGACGGTCTGGCCGGGGTGAGCAGCCCGAATCTCCTCCAGCGCGGCCAGCATCCGAACCTGTACCTGCCAGGAGTTTTCCCCTCCAGGGAAGGGCACCCAGGCCGGGTAGGCGCGCAGGGGGAACCAGTACGGGTCTTCCCGCAGGCGGTCCGTTGGCTGACCGCTCCACTGGCCGCAGTCCACCTCATGCAGGCCGGGGTGGATACGCACTTCCAGGCCGTGGGGGGCAGCGATGAACCGGGCCGTCTCCAGAGTCCGCTCCATCGGGCTGGAATAGACCGCCGCCAGGGGGATGCGGGCCAGACGCTCCGCCAGCGCCTCCGCCTCGGCCCGCCCCTCCTTGTTGAGATGAATGCCGGGCATCCGGCCTCCCAACCGATGCTCCTTCAGCAGGTCGTTGCTGGCGTGCCGGATCAGGAGCAATGTCGTCATGTCCCCTCCCGGAAGGCCGGTTCGTAGGCGGTGATGGCGGCGCGCCAGCGGTCGGGGATGGGGACGGAGTGGCCAGCGGCGTAATCGTAGCAGACCTGGACGGTGCGGGCGGTGGCGACCAGGCGCCCGTCGCCCCCCTCCATCCGGTACTCAAAGACGAAACTGGAGTTGCGCATTTCGCTCACCCGTACCCAGATGGTCACCCGCTCGCCCAGGGAAAGAGGAGAATGGTACGTACAGGCGGCCTCCGCCAGGATGATGCCCACGTCCTGAAGGCTTCGGAAGGCCAGGCCCAGTTCCTGCAGGTACTTCATCCGGGCGTATTCCAGGTAGGAGAAGTAGACAGCGTTGTTGACGTGGCCCAGCGCGTCCAGGTCGCGCCAGACCACTTCCAGGGTGGTGGAGAAGCGGAAGAGCGAATCGGTCATACGGTCTCTCCTGCCGAGATAATTGTTCAGTATGTCATCGCGAGCCGACGGCGAAGCAACACGGTCATTGCGAGCCGAAGGCGAAGCAACACGGTCATTGCGAGCCGAAGGCGAAGCAACACGGTCATTGCGAGCCGAAGGCGAAGCAATCTCCCTGTTGCATTGGGGAGATTGCTTCGCCATCTCCGACGGCTCGCAATGACCGGAAAAGGTGGCTACGGGATGATGTGAAAATGCACCTCGTCGGTCTCCAGATTGAGAATGCAGACGGAGCGCGGTTCCCAGCGGACACCGCCCAGGGCGCCGGGGTTGATCGTTCGGGTTCGCCCGCGCCGCTCATCCCGGCGCCGATGGGTGTGGCCGTGGATCACGTAATCGTATCCGTCGGAGGCGACCAGGCGGCGCAGAAGGTCTCCGTCGTCGCCGTGGAGGAGGGCAACGGTGCGGCCGGACAGCGTCAACTGATGCAGACGGGCCAGCCGTCCCCCCTGCAGGGCGTCCACCGCCAGCCCCAGGGCGGGCATCCGGTCCATATTCCCCACCGCGAAATAGACGGTGAACCCACTCAGCGCTTCCACCACTGACGGTCCGCAGACGTCCCCACAGTGGAACAGAAGGGAGATGCCCTCGGCGGCGAAGAGGTCGCAGGCTTTCCGGACACCATCCAGGTTGTCGTGAGTATCGGAGAGGATGCCGAGTTTCATCAACTGCTCCTCAAACCAGGCCGTCCGAACAGGCTCTTAAAAGCGGATGGCCACATAGGTGCCGTATATCAACCAGCCGAGAGCGATGCCCAGCCAGAGCGCGTGGCGGAAGGGAGGGGTTTCCGCTTCCGGTGGGCGATGACTCCATACGTGGTTGACCAGAATCCCCAGCGCGCCGTAGAAGATAAGATTTCCCAGGACGTCGGCATAGGCCGAGTGTCCACCGATCAGCGGCACCGGGAAGGTTGTCGCTCTGGCGGTGAAGGCAAACCAGCCCTGGCGTGTGCAAAGCCCTTCATAAACCGGCATCACCGCCGCCCCCAGGAGCGAAGTCGCGACCGGGCCGAGCCACCGCCTCTGTTCCGCGATCCGCCACCCGATATAGGCCGCGGACGAGACGACTCCGCCCCATCCCAGGAGATAGTACAATGGCGACATCCCCACAAAAGGGCCCATCGCCGCGTCGTGGACCAGCCAGCCGTCGCGCACGTAGGCAGCGTCCATCGGCATGGCTGCCAGAGTAGCGAACGGCCAGAGGATCAGAAACCACCGGAGACGGCGCTCCCGCAGGAGCAATGCTCCCGCCAGCCACACGGCCAGCATCAGCGTGCTGGTCACCAGTCCCATCCATCGCCCCAGCCCGCTCAACAGCAGTCCGACGGTGGCAACGATCAATCCCAGCACAACGACCGTATCGCTCCGTTGCATCGGGCTCCTCCGGTTGTTCGGTCATCGGCCGAGAAGGTTCTACAGGGGCATCCACCGCAGCAGCAGTACTGCAACCGCCGAATACAGGAAGATACCCGCCCCGTTCACCAGTCCGCCTACGGCCCAGGGCCACCATCGCCGCTCCCTCGCCAGCCGTGCGACCAGCCAACAGATCGTGGCAATAATCAGGAAGAACGAGACAATGACCCATACGCTGACGTGCCCGATCAGCGAGGCATTAATGTATCGCCACGCGTGGGCCCGGTAGGCCATCTCCTCGTACCAGGAGTGGACCACTGTGCCTCCCAGCGCGACCAGCAGGGTCAGCCAGCGGAAGTCCAGCCGGGGTTTGAGTCTCAACACGATATAGCCCAGTTGAAAGAAGGCAAACCCCCATCCGGCGATGATGTAGTCCGGTGTGTCCAGCACGCGGAAGAGGGCGTAGTCGTACACCAGCGTCTGGACAACCCGCGCGTGGTACCAGTCGGTGACCAACTGGGGAAGGTTGCAGGCCAGGGCAAAAAGGAGCAACCGGAAAAGAAGGCCGTTACGGGTCAGCAGTTCGTAGACCACGTAGGCCAGCAACATCTGCCAGGCGATGGCCGAGAAGAGCCAGGGCCTCTGGAAGACCAGTCCCGTCAGCGTTACCTCAATGATGGTTAGCGCCATCGTCACGCCCACGAGCCAGTCCGTTCGCCGGTCCATTGTCTGCCTCCATGTAGAATGTGCGCAGGGCCTCCACCGTGGTGTAACGAGGAGCCCAGTTCAGTGTCTGTCGCGCCCGCGCGTTGGTCGCCACGAAGGGATAGCGCGCCATCCGCACCTGACCGGGATGGGTGGCACATCCCAGGGCTCCCAGGCGCCAGAGCAGGCCAAAGAGGGGATACCCGACGGGCCAGGGGATGTTCAGGGTGGGCTTGCCAGCAGCAGGCCAGAGGTCCCGCCAGGGCATCCAGTCATCCGGTGTGGCGTTGAAGACACCCCCCGCCCGCGCACGAAGGGCGGCGATGATGAGGTCCACCAGGTCCTCCTCGTGGATGAACTGTCCGGGGGACCGGCCGCCGTCAATGATGATACTGCGTGACCTTCTCCACAAGCGCGCCAGCGGGCCTGTCAGATGGGGCCCGACAATCCCCGGCGGGCGCAGGATGGTCCAGGTGACCTCCGGATGCTCCTGCCCAAATTGCCGAATCAGTGTTTCGGCCTGCTGTTTATGTACGGCGTACGGGTAATCGGGATTGGGGTGCGAGGGATGTTCCTCGGTCATCGGGACGGGGTTGTCGGGCCAGGCGCCGTAGACGGTAGCGCTGGAGAGAAACAGGATATGCCGCGCGCCTGCCTGACCGGCGGCACGCAGCAAGTTCGCCGTTCCCCCGATATTGACATCGGCCATCCACTGGAGACGACGGGGTGGAGGGAAGAGGACAAACGCGGCATGTACAACGGCGTCCACCCGATACCGGCCCAGTACCTCTCCCAGACCCGGGTCCTGAACATCCATCGTGCAGGTCGTCAGATTCTCCCCGCCGATCTCTACGGGGTGCACGTCAATCCCGATGACCTGCTCCACATCCTGCTCATTCAACAGGCGGCGCAACAGGCAACCGCCCACATATCCGGCCGCTCCGGTAACTGCAATGCGCATCGTTAATCCTGTGATCGCAGAAAGGTCATCGGTAATTGGGCTTCATTCATCCCGTTGCGCCCGACCATCAGGACTTTTCGGAGACGGGGATATTATACCATCCCCTTCCCTTCGCGCCAATCCCAGGAGCCTATATGTACCGCGCCATGAGAAGAGACGGGGGTTTTGGGGGGGGGGGGGGGGGGGGGGCGGCGCCCCCCCCCCGACGGCGGCCGACCCGCGG
>JBBIKR010000092.1:0-15259 GCA_037445395.1 Thermoflexales bacterium | reverse complement strand
GCGGAGTGCCGTTTGGGGGCGCTACTCCGCTTCGCTTCGTAGCGCACTACAAACGTCCTTGATGCGCCCCGGCGCGAGCGCCTTCGGCGCGTGGCGCTTCGTGGCCCACTCCGAGCATTTTTCAGGCACGCTCTTAGCGCCCCCTGCGTTTCTGCGGGGCGTCCTTCCCCACCTTCTGCTGCAATTCGTAGAGTTTGTTGATGGCCTCCAGCGGGGTCATCTGGGAAATGTCCAGCCTGCGGAGTTCCTCCACCACCGGATGCTCGTCGGCGAAGAGGACGGGCTGGTACGGACGGGGGGCCGGAGTGCCGGGACGGAACTTGCCGCTCTCCAGCCCTTCCAGCAGTTCCTGCGCCCGGTGGATGACCGGTCGGGGGACGCCTGCCAGTTGGGCCACGTGAATCCCGTAGGAACGGTCCGCGCCGCCGGGGACGACCTTGTGCAGGAAAACAACCTGCCCGCCTTCCTCCGCCACCGCCAGGTTGACGTTCTGCACGCCGGGGAGCCGGTCCGCCAGTTCTATCAGTTCGTGGTAGTGGGTGGCGAAAAGGGTGCGCGCCCGTCGCTCGGGGTGGTTATGCAGGTACTCCACCACCGCCCAGGCGATGGAGATGCCGTCGTAGGTGCTGGTGCCCCGCCCGATCTCGTCCAGGATGAGCAAACTGCGGGGGGTGGCGTTGTTGAGGATGTTCGCCGTCTCCACCATCTCCACCATGAAGGTGGACTGGCCCGAAGCCACCTCGTCCTGGGCGCCGATGCGGGTGAAGATGCGGTCCACGATGCCGATGCGGGCCCGCTCCGCGGGGACGAAACTCCCCATCTGGGCCATCAGGACGATCAGCGCGTTCTGGCGGATATAGACCGATTTTCCGGCCATGTTCGGGCCGGTGATGATGAGGATGCGGGTCTCCCCGTCCAGGTGGAGGTCGTTGGGGACGAAGAGCTCGGAGAGAGTCTGCTCCACAATGGGGTGGCGCCCGCCGACAATCTCCAGGACATTCTCGTCGGTCAGTTCGGGGCGGACGTAGCGGTTGCGGACGGCGACCTCTGCCAGTGCGGCAGCCACGTCCAGTTGGGCCACCGTCCGTGCCGTCTCCAGGAGTGCCGGAGCGCGGGCGGCGATGCGGGCGCAGACCTCCCGGAAGATGCGCGTTTCCACCTCCACCTGCCGCTCCTCGGCGTTCAGGATCAGCGTCTCCATCTCCTTCAGTTCGGGGGTGATGAAGCGCTCCGCGTTGACCAGCGTCTGTTTGCGGATGTAGTCGGCGGGAACGGCGTGGAGGTTGGCCCGGGTGACCTCAATGTAGTAGCCGAAGACTTTGTTGTAGCCGACCTTCAGGGTCTTGATGCCGGTCCGCTCCTGCTCCCGCCGCTCCAGCGAGGCCAGCCACTCTCTGGCCTCCCGGACGGAGCGAAGGAGGCCGTCCAGTTCTTCGGAGAAGCCGGAGCGGATGACGCCACCAACGGAGAGCGATGCCGGGGGATCGTCCACGATGGCGCGGGCGATGAGGTCGGCGACGTCGGGGCAGGGGTCGGGCCTCACCCCACCCCCGCCGCCTGCGGCGGCACCCCCTCCCGGTGAGGTCAACTTCGCCACCGCCTCCAGCGCGCGGCGGATGCCGGTCAGGTCGCGCGGGGTGGCGATGCCGCCCACGACCCGGTTGACCAGCCGCTCCAGGTCGGGCATATCCTTCAGGGCCTCCCGGACGCGGGCCCGGAGAATTCCGTCCTGGACGAAACGCTCCACCTCGTCCAGCCGCCGCTCTATGGCCTCCCGGTCCACCAGCGGCTGGGCAATGCGGGCCCGCAGGAGCCGCCCGCCCATCGGCGTCAGGGTCCGGTCCAGCACGCCCAGGAGCGACCCCTGCACTCTCCGCTCCCGCAGACTCTCCGTCAGTTCCAGGTTGCGGCGGGTGGTGGGGTCCATCACCAGGAAGCGGTCGGTGGAATAGGTGCGGAGGGTGGTCAGTTGGGCCAGCGCGCCCTTCTGGGTCTCCTGGAGGTACTGGAGGATGGCCCCGGCGGCGCGGACCGCCAGCGGTTTCCCCTCACAGCCGAATCCCTCCAGCGTCGTCACGCCGAAGTGGTCCAGGAGGGACTGGCGGGCAGTGCCCGGTTCAAACCGGTACGCCGGGTAGGGGGTGAAGTGGATGCCGGGGAAGTTGAGGTCGGGGAGAGGCGGGGCGGCGGAACCGGTGGATTTCCACTCCCGCGCGTTGGGGAAGAGGCACTCCCGGGGCTGGAGGCGGGCCAGTTCCCGGGGGACCTCCTCCCGGGCCAGTTGCGTCGTGGCGAACTCGCCCGTGGTGATTTCGGCGTAGGCCAAGCCGGCCCGGTCCTCCTCCACGACCAGCGCGGCCAGGTAGTTGGGGCGGCGGGCATCCAGCAGCGCCGGCTCCACGACGGTGCCGGGGGTAACGACGCGCACCACCTCCCGCTCCACCAGCCCCTTCCCGGTCACCTCGCCCACCTGCTCGGCGATGGCCACCCGGTAGCCCTTCTCAATCAGGCGGGCGATGTAGTTCTCCACCGCGTGATAGGGGACGCCGGCCATCGGCACCCGGACGCCCTTGGCGACGGGCCGCGAGGTGAGGACCAGGTCCAGTTCCCGCGCGGCGATCTCCGCGTCGGCGTCAAAGGTCTCGTAGAAGTCGCCCAGGCGGAAGAAGAGGATGGCGTCGGGATGCTGGGCCTTCAGGCGCAGGTACTGTTTGCGAATGGGGGTGACGTCTTCCATAGCACCGGTCGCAAAAAGCAGGTCGCAGGATGCGACGAGGTGGAGAAATCAGCGCCGATCTGTGTCTCTGGCTACCTGACAGTTTCCCAACGGCAACGTCATTGCGAGGGCGCGAAGCGCCCAAAGCAATCTCCAGAAGAGATTATGGAGATTGCTTCGCCCCCTTCGGGGGCTCGCAATGACGCGCCGGGAAGGATTTCCGCAGGTGTTCACGCAAATTATCGGGTGACCAGTCTGTGTCTTATCCGTTTTGCTCCGCCGGGTGGCCGGTGATCAGCGCCACGACTTCCGCGGCCGCCTCTTCCACGGGCTTGGAGGTCATGTCCACCACCCGCCAGCCGTGGCGGTGGAAGAGGTCCAGCGCGTAGACGACCTCTGCCCGGACGTGGTGCAGGTCGGCGTAGTCGCTGACCAACTGGCTGATGCGGCGCACGCGGGCCTGCCGCAACTGGGCCAGCCGGACCGGGTCCACCGTCAGACCGACCACCCGCTCCGGCGGCAGGCGGGAAAGGATGGGCGGGGGGTTGACGCTCAGGACAATGGGGACGTTGCCCACCAGCCACCCCCGGTAGGCCAGGTAGATGCTCAGCGGGGTCTTCCCGGTGCGGGAGACGCCCACCAGGACAATTTCCGCATGGACCAGTTCCTCCGCGTTCCGCCCATCGTCGTGGCGGAGGGCGAAATCCACCGCCTCTATCCGCCGGTTGAAGTCCTCCATCCGGTAGAGGCCGGGCTGGGCCAGGGGTGGGATTCCCAGCAGGTCCGACAGCCGCTCCAGCAGCGGCCCCATCAGGTCCAGGGTGTGGACATGGTGGCGACGGCCCTCCTCAAACATCGCCTGCCGCAGGTCTGCACTGACCAGGGTATGGACGATGAGCGCGCGGGCATGGGCGGCTTCCCGGACGACCTCCCGGACCTGCTCCACCGTCCGTATCTCTCCGAACCGGCGGATCTCCACCTCCTGCGGGAACTGGGTCAGCGCGGCGCGGGTGACCCGCTCCGCCGTCGTGCCGGTACCGTCGGAGACGGCAAAAACGATGTAAGGGTGAGATGAGCGCGCCATTGTTTCCCGTAAAGAAGATGATCCTTCGTTGCGGCGGCGCCTCGGGCGAGCCTCGGCGTGGCCCTTCGCCGCCGCAACGAAGGATATTTTCCTTTTCAGGTCACCACCTCTATCCGCAGGGCAGTCAGAACGTCGGCAATGGGGTTGATGATGGTGGCCGCGTCGGAGCCGGCGAAGAGCAGGCCCACCACCCGCCGGTCCTCGTCCAGGACGGCGGAGCCGGAATCCCCAGGCTGGCTCATCGGCGAGGCGATGAGTTGGCCCTCAAAGAGGGCACTGGGACCGTAGTAGTCAATCCGCACGGTGGCATCAATCTGGGTGATCATACCGGTCGTGTGGCCCGTCGTCCGCCCGCTTTTCTGCACGTTCATCCCCAGGGTGGCCTCTCCGATACCGGTGGGGATTCCAATGTCCAGAATATCCGGGCGGACCAGGTCGGTGCTCAGCGGGCGGGCCAGCGCGGCATCCACCCGGTTCACCCCCGGCGTCTGCTGGACCGGTTCCAGGCGGTGCCGTGACCCGGACAGTTCGGCCAGTTTGTTCAGGCCCGTCGCCAGAAGGGTGGCGATCCGGCATTCCGGCTCGGTGGTGCCGAAGTCCAGGGGGACGAACTCCTCCAGCGTGGCAATCGCATCACCCGCTGTCCCGCCGTCGGCCGGGCCGGGCTGGAGGATGGGGTCGCCGGGATTGCCCTTGTTGACGTCCGCCAGGACGTGGTTGTTGGAGAGGATGAAGAGTTCGCTCCCTCGCCGGACCAGGCAACCGAAGGTTCCGGCGGTGATGTGGACGTGGCCGATGGAGACGCCCGGCGGCACCACCGGGCGCCAGCGGTCGCGTGGGCCCTGGAAGGCCCGCAACACCCCCAATTCCACCACGTCAGTGGGGACCCCCTCCACCTGAGCGGGGATGAGGTCCTCCGGCATCAGGGCCGAGGGGTGGACCTTGTGGGTGACGGAGACGACCAGGCTCAGTTCCCGGGTTTGTACCCCTTCCCGGACCTTGTAGCCGATGCCGCAGGCGACCACATTCCGGCGGGAAAGCAGGTCGGTGATGTATCGCTGTTTGAGGGACTGGATGGTAGCAATGGAAGCGTCCATGTTGCTCCTTGTTATTGGGCGGCCAGGGGGTTAACGGAGAGGCAGATAGTAGACCTGCCCCTCCCATTCGTCTTCGGTACTGCATTCGGTCAGCAGGATGATATCCTCAATGACTTGATGAATCCGAGCGTCATGAGGCACTATGAATACTCCTGGCATTCGCTGCCAGAGAGATGCGCGCTCGTAGGCGTATTTTGGCACTGTTGCGGTATCGTGGGTGAGCAATACTCGTCCTTCCCTTGCAGCCCATTCCAGCAGGGTAGGGTCGTCCGCGCCGGAAAGTCCCACATCCTGAATGCGTACAATGTCTATATCGGGCTTCCGTCGCAGAAGGGCGCGTATAATGTCATTATTAAAATTCTCATCGGCAACCCATCGCAGCATCCTGTGTTGCCTCACTTTACGGGGATTTACTCTCTCTGGGCTTGGCGAAGACGAGCCAGCAGTCGGGCCCGGATGCCGGTTGGGTTGTATTGCGCCTCTATTTGTTCCCGGATCTGCTGTGCTTCTTCATAACGTCGTTGCAAGTACGCATCCACCTCCGGGCGTCGCCTCAGGTAGTAACTGATGGTGGAATAAACGTCGGCGAGGGAAAGGGAAGGATACTGCTGCACAATCTCCTCCGGTGTCGCGCCAGAAAGAAAAGCCGCAACGACGGTCTCCAGCGTGACCCGTGTATCACCCACACGCACCACTCCATCGGCATCCACCCGTAAAGGAACTGTCTCAGTGGTGACCACCAGAGTTGCGATTTCGGCCTCCATACCTCCTCCCTGTCTTTTCCTGGGACGAAAGCACCCCTCGCCAAACCCTGAAGGGGTTCTCGCAGTCGACGTCCCATTCATGGGCGTTTATCGGGATCAAACCTCCCCGCGCTCACTTCCTGTGAAAATACCAGTCCAGTATCTCCTGCGCCACCGGCACCGCTGCGGTGGAGCCCTCGCCGCCGTTATAGATGAAGACGACCAGGGCAATCTCCGGTTTCTCCACCGGCGCGTAGGCCATAAACCAGGCATGGGTCGGCTGGGCGAAGCCCTCCCGGCAAATCCCCATCTCCCGGGCGATGTCGTCGCAGAACTGGGCGGTACCCGTCTTGCCGGCCACCCGTACCCCAGCCACCTGCGCGCGGGTCGCGGTGCCGTAGGCCACCGCCCCCTCCAGCCCCTGCTGGATCAGGCTCCAGTTCTCCGGGGAGATGGGCAGGGTGCGGATGATCTCCGGCCGGAACGGCTGGACCACGTTCCCCTGGGCATCGGTGATGTGGTGGACAATGCGCGGCCGGTAGAGCGTTCCCCCGTTAGCTATCGCCGCCATCACATTCAGCATCTGGAGGGGGGTCACCAACAGATACCCCTGGCCGATGGAGAGATTGTACGTATCGCCGGTGGACCAGTTCTCCCCGATGGTGAGCCGTTTCCACCGGGCGGTGGGGACCATGCCCGGTGCCTCCTGCTCCAGTTCAATCCCCGTCGGTTCCCCCAGGCCGAAGAGTTGGGCATACTGGACGATTCGGTCCAATCCCAGCCCCTCAAACCGCTCGTACCCCCCGCCGACCTGGTAGAAGAAAATGTCGCAGGAGAAGGCGATGGCGTGAATAATGTCCAGCCAGCCGTGGCCCGACCGCTTCCAGCAGTAGAACGGCTGAGCCCGCTCCGGGTCGTTGGGATAGTACTTGTTGGGAAGCATGATGGTGCCGGGGCAATTCAGGCGGGTGCGCGCCGTCAACACCCCCTCCTGCAGCGCCGCTGCCGCCGGGACAATCTTGAAGATAGACCCGGGCGGCAACTGGTCGGCGATGGCATGGTTGAGCAGGGGACGGTGCGGGTCCTCCAGCAGTCGGGTATATTCCTCCAGCGAGATGCCCTCGGCGAAGAGATTGTTGTCGTAGGTGGGCAGGCTGACCATCGCCAGAATCTCGCCGGTCTGCGGGTTCATCGCGATGACCACGCCCCGGCGGGAGTTGACCCGGTCCATTCCCTTCTGGAGCGCCTGCTGGGCCACCTGTTGCAGTTCCAGGTCTATGGTCAGGTAGACGTTGTGGCCGGGGACGGGGGGAATTTCGTCCCCCAGCACCCGCACGACCCGGCCCAGGATGTCCGTCTCCTGGTAGCGCTGGCCCGGAGTGCCCCGCAGCCAGGACTCAGCGGTCGCCTCCACCCCGGCGTAGCCGATGCGGTCGGTAGCGGGGTCGTAACCCTTTTCCGTATACTCCTTCGCCTTCTCCGCCGGGATGGCCCCCATGTAGCCCACCAGTTGGGAGACCAGAGAGCCGTAGGGGTACTGACGCCGGGAGACGACGTCCACCCGCACGCCGGGGAAGGCGAACTCCTGCCCCTGGGCGATGATGAGGGCAACCGTCCGGTCCACGTTGGAGGCGACGACCAGCGGGTCGTAGGGCGCATAGGCGGGGGACCCGGCGTCCAGTACGCGCTCCACCTGTTCCCGCAGGCCCGGCTGGGCGCCGCCCTGGCTGTAGGGGATGCCCAGCAGTGCGGCCAGGCGGCGCAATTCCGTCTCTCGCCGGACCTCGTCCTCCGGCAAGTAGGCCGGGATGATGACGACCTGGAAAGCGGGGACGTTGCGCACCAGCGGTTCCCCGTCCCGGCTGTAGATGAGGCCGCGCGGGGCCGGAATGGAAACCAGTTCGGTCCGCTGCTCGTGGGCCCGGGCGACCCACTGCTCCGTCTCCACGACCTGCAGGCGGTAGAGACGGAGGGCATAGATGGTCAGCACCAGGGGCAGGGCAAGTCCCAGCAGCAGAAGACGGGGCGCGGTGAAGAAGAGCGCCAGCCGCCGCAGCGGCCCGCGCGCCGGAAGGACGGGGGATTTTTCGTCCCTGCGATTCGGCTGAGAATTCCTCGCCATGAAGTTCGCCGATTCGCCGATTCTACTGATTCAGAACGTGATGCCCTCCGGGCGGGTACGGCGGTCCATCCAGGAGAGGGGCAGATGGACGACGGGAGCCAGGAGCGCGTTCAGCACCGATGACGGCCCGGCGATGTGGGAAAGCGCATACTGCCAGTTCACCGAATAGCCCGTTGCGCTCATCGCGAGGAGCAGAACCCCGTGAGCGACGAAACAGGCCACCAGTACCAGCAGCACCAACTGGAACGCGGTGGAGCCCAGTTCCCGTCCCCACTGCTGCCCGACCAGAAGCGCGGCCGCCAGCAGCGCCAGGGTGAAACCGCCGAAGGGCCCGCCGGAGAGGGTGTCCAGCAGCAGCCCGCCGATGAACGCCCAGACAGCACCCTCTATGGGGCCGCGCAGAAAGGCCCAGACGGCGACCAGCAGGAAGACCAGGTCCGGATGGGCGCCGAAGAGGGAGACCCCCGCCAGGGCAGTGCTCTGGGCCAGCGCGGCCATCGTCAGCAACGGAAGGACAATGTAGAGGCTAAGGATGGATCACCTCTTACTCCCCTGATTCCTCCTGCACCAGGGGCTGGAATGACGTGACCACCAGGGTCAGTTCCACCCGGCGATAGTCCACCGCCGGGTTGACAATGGCTTCCTGGAAGAGGGCGAAGTCCTGCTTGACGACCTGGGTGACCTGCCCCAGGACCAGGCCACGCGGGAACGCGCCGCCCAGACCGGAGGTGAGCACCACGTCGCCGACCTGGACGGTGTCCTCCTGGGGGATGTAGATCAGGCGCAGGGAGCCGTCGGGCTGGCCCACCAGCAGGCCGGTGGCGCGAGATTGCTGGAGAATCGCGGCGACGCTGTGGCCCGTGTCGGTGACCAGCCGCACTTTGCTGGTGTGGAGCCCTGTCTCCACCACCCGCCCCACCAGGACGGCGCCTCCGGTGACCACGGGCATCCCCACGGCGACCCCGTCGGCCTGCCCGACGTTGATGGTGATATAGCGGAGATACGGGTTGGGCTCCTGGCCCACCACGTCGCCGCAGGGGGCGTTGATGCAGGCCGACCGCCCCACCACGTCGGCGCCCAGGAAGGCCCAGGTGGGGTTGGCCTCCACGAATCCCAGCAGCCCCCGCAACTGCACCACCTCCGCCTCGTATTCCCGCAGGCGGACGTTCTCAATGGTGAGGGCGTTGACCTGTTCCTCCAGTTCGGCCACGCGGGCGCGCAGTTCCCGCACTTCCCGGACGGTTTGGGAAAGGTCGCCGATGCCACGGACCAGCGCGGTGGCTGCGCGCTGAAGGGGGGCCAGAATGACCTGCAGGCCTCGCTCCACGGGGGCCAGAATGCGGGTTTCGTGGAGGGCCAGGAACAGGATAGAGAGGATAAGAAAGACCAGAGGGAGCCAGGAACGCCAGGTCCTGCGCCGCACTGCACCTCCTGGTTGGTAACTGGTAGATTGGTACATTGGTCACTGGTTTCTCCAGTCTACCAATTCCCAGTCTACCAATCCCCGATGTACGCCCGTAAGGTCAGGAGACCAGTTCCGTCCCCCGGCGGTCGGTGGCCATCACGACCTGCCGCAGCAGGCCCACGTTCTCCAGCACCATCCCGGCCCCCCGGGCGACGCACGTCATCGCGTCCTGCGCCACCCAGGCCCGGATATGTGTCTCCTGAGTGACCCGCTCGGCCATCCCCTTCAACAACGCCCCCCCGCCGGTCAGGCAGATGCCGATGTCCATCAGGTCGGCGACCAGTTCCGGCGGCGTGTCGTCCAGCGTATCCCGGATCAGGTCCACGATAAGCCCGACGGAACCGGAGAGGGCCTCCCGAATCTCTATACTGCTGATCTCCACCGCCTCGGGCAGTCCCGTTACCAGGTTGCGGCCCCGCAGGAGCATCGTCTTCTCCTCGGGCAGGGGGTAGGCCGAACCGATGGCGATTTTGACCCGCTCGGCGGTCTGCTCGCCGATCATCAGGTTGTACTTCTGACGGGCGTACTGGATGATGTCCTCATCCATCTCGTCTCCGGCGACCCGGATGGAGCCGCTGACGACGATGCCGCCCATCGCGAAGACGGCGACCTCGGTGGTACCCCCGCCGATGTCCACCACGATGCTCCCCCGGGATTCGGTCACCGGCAGGCCGGCGCCGATGGCCGCGGCCATCGGCTCCTCTATCAGGTAGGCCTCCCGCGCGCCGGCAGCGATGGCCGCGTCGTAGACCGCCCGCCGTTCCACCTCCGTCACCCCGCTGGGAATGCCCACCACGACCCGGGGGCGGGGAAACGGGGTAAACATATGCTGATGGGCCTTCTTGATGAAATAGTCCAGCATCGCCTGGGTCACCTCAAATTCGGAGATGACCCCGTCCCGCAGCGGGCGGATGGCGACGATGTTGGCCGGCGTCCGCCCCACCATCTCTTTGGCCTCGGCGCCGATGGAGAGAACCCGACGGCTATCCCGCTCAATGGCCACCCACGAGGGCTCGTTGATGACAATTCCCTTGCCCCGGACGTAGACCAGGGTATTGGCCGTGCCCAGGTCAATGCCAATATCCAGGGAAAAGAGGCCCAGCAAAGCGTCTATCGGATTCCACAAATGCATATCCTCACCTGAATCTCGGGTTTATCGGTAACTATCCGCCTCACTCCTCCCCCCCAACTTAAGGGCGATGGCGGCATCACCTGCCGCCGGTAGCGCCGACGACCGCCTGGCCATAAACGGCCCCGTGCAAGGGCAACCACAATGGGGGGCAACCGCAAGGGTTGCCCCTACAACGACCATTGTAGGGGCAGGGCTTGCCCCTGCCCAGGCCTTGCCCCTGCCCAGAGATTGCCCCTGCCCCGGTTGCCGTCCGGCGAGAGGGCCGTTGGCGCGGGCCGACACCCGGTGCCGGAACGAACGCCTATTCCCCGAAAAACGCCATCAAAATGATTATACCACAAATTGGGGCTTTGGGTAGTGGAGACGATGTTTGCGACATCTTTGCCGCCACAGCAAAAACATCCAACTGCCCACCAGATGACTTGACAGAACCCCTCCCTTGTGATAAAACCTCTTTGCCGCTTTCACAAAAACGGTTTCCCTTCCACCGATCAGGAGTGCCCTTTGTCCCAGGAATTGCTTATCGTGACCGACAACCCCGGCAAAAAACGGGAGTACCGGGCCCTGCTGGCCTCTCTTCCTGTTCCCATACGGTTCCCTTCCGACCTGGGATACCGGATAGACGTCCAGGAGGACGGAACAACCTACGTGGAGAACGCGGCCCAGAAGGCCCGCGCCGGGGCACAGGTCTCCGGTCTTCTCTCCCTCGCCGACGACTCCGGCCTGGAAGTGGACGCGCTGGAGGGCGCCCCGGGCGTCCGTTCCGCCCGCTACACCCCCGGCTCCGACGCCGACCGCATCGCGGCCCTGCTGGCCCGTCTGGACGGCATCCCCTGGGAACGGCGAACTGCCCGCTTCCGCTGCGTCATCGCCATCGCGACCCCGGAAGGCGACCTCTATACCACCGAGGGGACCTGCGAGGGGGTCATCGCCACCGCACCCGCGGGGACCGGCGGTTTCGGCTACGACCCGGTCTTCTACCTCCCCGAGTTCGGTTGCACAATGGCCCAACTCCCGCCGGAAGTGAAAAACCGCATCAGCCATCGGGCGCGCGCGGCGGAGGCCGCTCTGCCCATCCTGCGACAGTTGCTGGAAGGACGCAGGGCCACCGCTCACAGCGGTCCGCGAGGAGGCTGAAACGCCGATGATTTTCAAATGGCTGCGCCCCAAAACCCGACCGTCCGCAAAACCTCTCACCGCCGCCGAAATCTCTCACCCGCTCCAGGAGCGCATCGGCTATACGTTCCGGGAGCCGGGGTTGCTCCTGCGTGCCCTGACCCATCCCTCCTACATCCACGAACATCCCGAAGAGGGCTGGGATAATCAGCGGCTGGAGTTCCTGGGCGACGCCGTCCTGAGCCTGACGGTAGCAGAGTGGGTCTTCCAGCGGTATCCGGAGTTCCGGGAAGGAGAAATGACCCGCCTGCGGGCCGTCCTGGTCTCTGAGGAGATGCTGGCCCGCTTCGCCGCCCAACTGGGCCTGGGCGACTTTCTCCGGCTGGGGAGGGGCGAGGAGGAGCGGGGCGGGCGGGAGCGGGCGCCCAACCTGGCCGATGCCTTTGAGGCCGTCGTCGGCGCGATGTATCTGGACGGAGGGCTGGAGCCGGTACGGAGGCTGGTACGCTTCCTGATGGCGCCGATGGCGGAGGCGATTCTGGCCGCCGAGGCCGATAAGGACGCCAAGAGCCGCTTCCAGGAGTGGGCCCAGGCTGAGATGGGCGTGACGCCCCGCTACCGCATCGTCGCCGAGCACGGCCCCGAACACGCCAAGACCTTCGTCGCCGAGGTGCTCCTGGGCGACGAGGTGGCGGGCCGGGGAGAGGGGCGCTCCAAGCAGGCCGCCGAGCAGGCCGCCGCACGGGATGCGTGGGAGCGAAGAACGGAACACGCAATACGGAATACGCAATGTGAAACATGAAGCGTGAAACGTGAAACGTGAAGGAGGAGATATGAGCCAGGAACGAGAGCGGATTGCCGCCGAACTGGAACGGTGGAAACAAACCACCTTGAAAGCCACGCTGGACCGCCAGCCGGAGCGGTACCCGGAGTTCATCACTGCCTCCGGCGAGCCGGTGGAACGGTTGTATACCCCGCTGGATGTGGAGGGGGATTATCTGGAGAAAATCGGCTTCCCTGGCGAATACCCGTTCACCCGGGGGATTCACCCCAATGTGTACCGGGGGCGGCTATGGACGATGCGGATGTTCGCCGGATTCGGCACCGCCGAGGAGACCAACGCCCGCTTCAAGTATCTGCTGACCCACGGCGAGACGGGCCTCTCTGTGGCCTTTGACCTGCCCACCCTGATGGGCTACGACACCGACGCGCCGGAGGCCGAGGGAGAGTTCGGCAAATGCGGCGTCGCCGTTTCGTCTCTGAAGGACATGGAGATTCTCTTTGACGGCATCCCGCTGGACAAAGTCACCACCTCTATGACCATCAACAGTCCGGCGGCGGTCATCTGGGCCATGTACATCGCGGCGGCGGAGAAGCAGGGCGTCCGGATGGACCAACTGGGCGGGACCATTCAGAACGACATCCTCAAGGAGTACATCGCCCAGAAAGAGTACCTCTTCCCGCCCGAACCCTCCATGCGGCTGGTGACCGACACCATAGAGTTCGGCAGCAAATACCTCCCCAAATGGAACACCATCAGCATCAGCGGCTACCACATCCGCGAGGCCGGCTCCACCGCCGCGCAGGAACTGGCCTTCACCCTGGCCGACGGAATGGAGTACGTCCGCTGGGCACTGCGGCGCGGTCTGGATATAGACGAGTTCGCCCCGCGCCTCTCCTTCTTCTTCAACTGCCACAATGACTTTCTGGAAGAGATTGCCAAATTCCGCGCCGCCCGGCGCATATGGGCGCGGGAGATGCGCCACACCTTCGGGGCCAAAAACCCCCGCTCCTGGTGGATGCGCTTCCACACCCAGACGGCCGGGTGCACCCTCACCGCCCAGCAGCCGGAGATCAACATCGTCCGCGTCGCCATTCAGGCGCTGGCGGCGGTCCTGGGTGGCACCCAGTCGCTGCACACGAACAGCCTGGACGAGGCGCTGGCGCTGCCCAGCGAGTTCGCCGTCACCATCGCCCTGCGCACCCAGCAGATTATCGCCCACGAATCGGGTGTAGCCAACACCGTGGACCCGCTGGGCGGCTCCTACGTCATAGAGGCCCTCACCGACCGGCTGGAGCGGCAGGCATATGACTACTTCGCCCGCATTGAGGCGCTGGGCGGAGTCATCCCCGCCATTGAGGCCGGATTCTTCCAGAAAGAAATCGCCGACGCCGCCTACCGCTACCAGCGGGAGATAGACGAACGGCGGCGCATCATTGTGGGCATCAACGAGTTCGTCGCCGAGGAGCCCCTGAAAGTTCCCCTCCTGAAGATGGACCCGGAGGGATACCGGCGCCAGTGCGAGCGGCTGGCCCGGGTGCGGGCGGAGCGGGATAACGGCGCGGTGGGGCAGGCGCTGGACCGGCTGCGCATCGCCGCCCAGGGGACGGAGAACGTCATGCCCCACATTCTCAACGCCGTCCGCGCCTACGCCACGCTACAGGAGATCATGGACATCTTCCGGGAGGTCTTCGGGCTCTACCGGGAGCCGATGATTCTGTAAATTCGGGGGGACGATGAGCCGCTGGCAGTATCGGGTGACAGTACACAGCGCGGAGGAAGTCCTGCACTGGCTGGAGGAGCCGGTGACCCAGGTGCCGCCGATGCTCTATTGCGACACCGAGGGGATTTGCTACTTTGATGCCGGAGACCCGTTCCTGCGCGCGATAGAAGCCGTCCTGAACGGTCCGGGCGAGCAGGGGTGGGAACTGGTGCAGGTCACCTTCCGCTCCCAGCAGATGATTTGCTTCTGGAAGCGGCCGAAGTAGGTGGAAAGAAAGTGACGGTCACCCCCAGGGTGACCGTCACTTTTGTGGCTGGCAGCGGGGGCAGTAGCGGGCGCTGCGGCCCCCCACGCGGGTGCGGATGATGGGAGCACCACACCGGGGGCAGGGTTGCCCCTCCCGCCCGTAGACGGCCAGATGGGGAGCGAATTCCCCCGGACGGCCGTCGGGGAGAACGTACCGCCGGTCCGGCAACGTGGTGCCCCGGCAGGCAATCGCCTCTTCCAGCACCTGCCGGATGGCCCCGTGCAGGCGGGCCGTCTCCTCCAGCGTCAGTGTATCGGCGCAGCGCAGGGGGTGCAGGCCCGCCTCCCAGAGCACCTCGTCGGCATAGATGTTTCCCAGCCCCGCCAGAAAGCGCTGGTCGGTGAGCAGAGGCTTCAGGCGGACCCGACGGCCCCGGAGCATCCCCGCCAGCCGCTCCGGCGTCAGGGCCGGGTCCAGCGGGTCCGGCCCCAGGTCCCCCAGAACGGCCCCAGGGTCATCCACCAGCGCCATCCGCCCGAACTTGCGGGGGTCGGAGAAGCGCAACCGCCGCCCGTCGTCCAGATGAAAGACCACCCGGGTGTGGGAGTCCTCGGGGGCGTCGGCGCTCTCCACGACCAGCCGCCCGCTCATCCGCAGGTGGACCAGCAGCCAGTCCCCCTCGTCCAAGCACAGAAGCAACCACTTCCCCCGCCGTCCGATCTCCCGGATGCGGCGCCCGGTCAGCCGTCGGGCGAAGGTCTCCGGGTCCGGCCCGGCGACGGTGCGCGGCCAGCGGACCTCCACCCCGACCACCCTCCGCCCGATCAGCGCTCCCCTCAGTTCCCGCGCCAGCGTCTCCACCTCCGGCAGTTCAGGCATACGGAATCCTCTCAGGAAAACCTCAACAGGAAATATAGCCACCTGACAGTTTCTGACCGGCAACGTCATTGCGAGGGCGCGGAGCGCCCGAAGCAATCTCCAAAATGGCTCGCGGAGATTGCTTCGCCCCCGGAGCCTGCCGCGAGCGAAGCGT
>JBBIKR010000091.1:5456-15333 GCA_037445395.1 Thermoflexales bacterium | reverse complement strand
CCCCCCGGGCGCCCCGCGCGCCCCCCCCCCCACCCCCCCCCCCGCCCCCCCCCGCGGCCGGGGGGGGGGGCGGGGGGGGCGGCGCAGCCGCCGGGGGAGGGGTGAGGTAAATCTACTTCTTCACCCCCGCCATGAGCAGGCCGATTTCCTCGCGGGTGGCCTGGTCGGCAGGCAGAATGTCCATAATGCGCCCCTCGTACATCACCGCGATGCGGTCGGAGAGGCTCATCACCTCATCCAGTTCCGGCGAGACCAGGAGTACTCCACATCCTTCATCCCGTTTGGCGATGATGCGCTGGTGGATGTACTCAATGGAACCCACATCCAGCCCCCGGGTGGGCTGGGACGCGATGAGCAGGCGGATCGGACGGGAGAACTCGCGGGCGACGATGACTTTCTGCTGGTTGCCGCCGGAGAGATTGGCGACGGGCGTGAGGATACTGGGCGTGCGGACGTCAAACTCCCGGGCCCGCTGCTCGGCGGTCGTGAAGATGACCTCCTGTTGCAGGGTACCGGCACGGGCGAAGGGCGGCAGGTAGTAGGTGTTGAGCACCAGGTTGTCGGCGACCGGGAAACTGAGCACCAGGCCGTCCTGCTGGCGGTCTTCCGGGACGTGGGCGACGCCCTGCTCCAGAATCCGGCGCGGCGGGGCGCCGGTGACCTCCGTCCCCAGGATCCGCACCCGGCCTGCCAGGGGATGCCGCAGGCCGGTCAGCGCCTGCACCAGTTCGGTCTGTCCGTTGCCCTGGACTCCGGCGATGCCCAGCACCTCGCCGGCCCGCACCTCAAAGGAGATGCCCCGCACCGCCGGATTGCCCCGGTCGTCCAGCACCTCCAGGTTCTCCACCTCCAGAACCGTCTCTCCGGGCGTGGCGGGCCGCTTGTTGACCCGCAGCAACACTTCCCGCCCGACCATCATGGAGGCCAGTTGCTCCTCGGTGGTCTGGGACGGGCTGATCGTCCCCACAACCCGCCCGTTGCGCAGGACGGTGATGCGGTCGGCAATTGCCATGACCTCTTTCAGTTTGTGGGTGATGAAGATGACGGACTTGCCCTGGGCGGCGAGAGATCGGATGACCTTGAAGAGTTCGTCCACTTCCTGGGGGGTGAGGACGGCGGTGGGCTCGTCCAGGATGAGGATGTCGGCCTGGCGGTAGAGGAGTTTGATGATTTCCACCCGCTGCTGGACACCCACAGGGAGCGTCTTGACGGGCGCGTCGGGGTCCACTTCCAGCCCGTACTGGCGGGAGATCTCGCGGATGCGCCGGGCCGCCGCTGCCCGGTCCAGAAAGACGCCGTTCTTGATGGACTCTACGCCCAGCATCACGTTCTCGGTGACGGTGAGGACGGGGACCAGCATAAAGTGCTGGTGGACCATCCCGATGCCCAGAGCGATGGCGTCTCCCGGACCGCGAATCTCCACCCGACGCCCCCGGACAAAAATCTCCCCCTCATCGGGGGAGTACAGCCCATATAGAATGTTCATCAGGGTGGTTTTTCCAGCGCCGTTTTCGCCCAGGAGGGCGTGGATTTCTCCTTCCTCTAAAGTCAGGTTGATGTGGTCATTGGCCAGCACGCCGGGGAAGGCTTTGGTGATGCCTCGCAGTTCCAGGACAGGCGGCATAAGATTGCCTCCTCAAGGGTGTGGCTTAAATTGTACATCTTTCTGGAAATAACGCAACCGGCCCGGCGATACGCCGGGCCGGTGCAGGGGGGTGGGGGAGGCGATAGGTAGTCTCTCTGGCTCCTCGGGCAGGACTCGAACCTGCAACCAACCGGTTAACAGCCGGCCGCTCTACCTGTTGAGCTACCGAGGACCGTACGCAAGCATATTATACCGCGAATTCCCGATTCCGTCAACCGTCCATTGTTGAAGTTCGCTTTACTCCATCCTCCCTGCCAGATACGCCAGAATCATCGCATGGGTCATCGCCTCCACCGGCGCCCGGTCGTCGGTGAGGACGAGACCGCCCTCCGGCACGGGCCGCAGATTCGCCAGCGCCTCATCCGCGATCGCGCGCAGGTCGGGGTCGGCCAGCCCCTCCCGGTTCGCCCGCAGATTCTCCGCCGTCGTCGGCCGGACTGTGGCGACCAGGATGGTGTTGAAGGAGTTGGGGACATCTACGGCGTGGACGGAGGGGAAAACGGCGCGCAGCGTCGCCGCGATGGCCGCCACCAGACGGTCGTCCCCAGGAGTGCGGCCCACGTTCACCACCACCACGCCGTCCCCCTCCAGATGCCGGTACACCTCCTGGAAGAACTCCACCGTCGTCAGGTGCCAGGGGATGTAGGGGAGCCGGTAGGCATCCACCCCGACCACGCTGTAGCGCCGGCGGGAACGGGCCAGGACTGCCCGCCCGTCGCCCACCGTCACCCGCAGGTTCGGTTCCGTCATCCCGAAGTACTCCCGGCCCACCCGCACCACTTCCGGGTCCAGTTCTATCCCGTCTATGGGGATGGGCCCGTAGAAGGCCGTATAGAGTTTGGGGACGGTCCCGCCCGCCAGCCCGACCATCCCCATAGTACGGACCCGGGCGGGTGAGTAGGGCGTGGGTTTCAAGAGGGGGGCCACCATAAATAGGTCCCATGTCCCCCCGACCCGGCGCGCGCCGGGCCGGTAGACGGAGTGGATGCCCAGCCCCTCGTTCAGGAAGAGATACCGCCACCCGTTTCGCTCCACCACCTGGATGTAGTGGTGGGCCGATTCGGTCTCGTAGATTACCCCGGTCTGGGGCTTGACCGGCCGACCGCGCGCCCACAGGGCCAGTCCCAGCACCACCACTGGCATCCAGAGGTAGAGGACGGCGCGCCCGGCCCGGGCGCGAAACAGCCCCACCAGCGCCGGGAGCAGCAGAATTAGCGAGAGGGCAACAAACGTGTGGCGGGTGCCCAGGGCGGGGATCAGTCCGAAGACGGTCAGGAGCGTCCCCAGCAGGCTCCCGACGGTGGAGAGGGCGTACACCCGTCCGGCGACCCCGCCCGTCTCCTCCACCCGGTCCACCAGCAGACGGATGACGAAGGGGGAGAGACAACCCAGCAGTGTGACGGGCGCGGCAAAGAGGAGGAGAACGGCCGCGAAGGGGCCGACGGTCAGCGGGATATTGAGACGGGCCATGCCTTCCGCCGCCCGGAGGAGTACCGGTCGGGCCACGAAGGGAATCAACCCCACCAGCCATGCCCCCCAGACGGCGATTTCGTAGAAGGTGGCAGGGCGGGGGGAGCGGTCGGCCCAGCGGCCGCCCAGAAAATACCCCACCGTCAAATAGAGGAGAATCAGGCCGATGACGGCGGCCCACACCGGCAGCGACTCGCCGAAGAAGGGAGCCAGCAGGCGGGAAGCGGCCAGTTCCACCCCCAGGGAGACAAGCCCGCCCAGGAAGGCGGTCAGATAGAGCCAGAAGGCGAAGTCAGTATTTGCGTTTTCCGTCTTCATCCGCATCCTATTCGGAAAGAGCCTCCACGATCGCGCGGACGTTGTACTGCATCATGGCGACGTAGGTCTCCGCGCCGCCGCCCGGCCCGCTCAGGGAGCCGGTGTACAGGGTGACCAGCCGGACCCCCGTATCCCGCGCCACCTGCTCGGCCAGTTGGGGGTTGACCGTCGTCTCGGCGAAGACGGCGGGGACGCCGAACCGGCGGATGGTTTCCTCCAGTTCGGCGATTTCCCGGGCCGAAGGCTCCGCCCCGGGGCCGATGGGGTACACCGCCGCGACCTGCTCAAAGCCGTACCGGTCGGCGAAGTAGCCGAAGGCGGGGTGGTTGGTGACCAGTTTGCGGTTCTGGGGCGGCACCCGGGCCACCTGCTCCAGAATCCAGGCATCCAGCGCCTCCAGTTCCTGCCGGTAGGCGGCGGCGTTGGCGGCGTAAAAGTCGGCGTGGCCGGGGTCCAGCGCGCTCAGCGCCTGCCGGATGTTCTCCACCCAGACCAGGACGTTGCGCACGTCCAGCCAGACGTGCGGGTCGGCCTCGCCGTCGTGCTCTTCCTTCCCCTGTTCTTCCAGCAGACGGGGCCGGATGCCCGCCGAGACCGGCACGACGGGGACATCGCCCGCGTTCCGCAGTGTGCGCTCCAGAAACCCCTCCAGCCCCAGCCCATTGACGAAGAGGACGTGCGCCTGGGCTACGGCGGTCAGGTCGGCCGGGGTGGGCTCGTAGGTATGAGGGTCGGCGCCGGGGGGCAGAAGAACGGTCAACTGAATGGCATCGCCGCCCACCCGGGCCACCACGTCGCCCACGATGGTCGTCGTCGCCACCACGCGCAGGGGCTCTCCTGCCCCCAGCGGGGCCGGGGAAAGGGCAGGGAGCACCTCCGCCACTCCTCCGGGGCGAGGCGTCGGCCGGGCACAGGCGGCCAGCAACACCACCAACAAAAGCGAAAGGTAGCACCTCCTTCGCATCCGTTCGCCTCCGAACTCGCCGCAGATTGGGGAGTATGGTAGCACAGTTCAGGCAAACGTCAAACCGGTCATTAGTCGTTAGCCGGCAGTTGTTAGCCGTTAGTTGTTAGCCGGGAGGGGGTAGAGGTCTGTGGTCTATTTCCCATATTCTGGTATAATAAGGCCCGCTATGGAGAAGATTGCCCTGATTTTAGACGCCGACGACACACTCTGGGAGAACAACGTCTTCTACGAGGAGGCGACGGACGCCTTCGCCGAACGGATGGCCCGCGAGGGGTTTGACCCCCAGCGGGCCCGGGAGACCCTGGCCCGGATAGAACACGAGCGTGTACCTGTCTACGGCTACGCGCCCCAGGAGTTCGCCCGCAGTCTGGTGGTGACGTACCAGCACCTCTGCCGGGAAGACGGGCGCATCCCTCGCCCCGAGGTGGAGGCGGAGGTGGAGGCCATCGGCCAGCGGGTGGTGGAATGCCCCATCATCCTGCTGGACGGCGTCGCCGAGACGGTTGCCGTTCTCTCCCGTCATTGTCGCCTCTTCCTGCTGACCAAAGGCGACCCCCAGGTCCAGCGGAGCAAAGTGGAGCGGTCGGGGCTGGCTCCCCACTTTGAGGCCATCCACATTGTCCCGGAGAAGGGGCCGGAAACGCTCCGGGATTTGCTGGAGCGCTACAATCTGGACCCATGCCGGACCTGGATGGTGGGCAACAGCCCCCGCTCCGACGTCAATCCGGCGCTGGCGGTGGGTATCGGTGCCATCCATATCCCATACCATCGCCCGTGGTCTTTTGAGGAAGTGCCCGTCGCCGACCCGGAACGGGTGATCACCCTGAACCGCTTCGCCGATTTGCTGCAAATCTTTCCGGATTCGGAGGAGAAGCCATGAGCCGCGCGGTCATCTTTGACTGGGGCGGCGTGCTGATGCGGACGATGGACATCCGGCCGCGGATGGCCTGGGAGCGGCGGTTGCGCCTGCCCCCGGGCGCGCTGGCGGACACCTTCTTTGGAAACCCGGCCTGGGATCGGGCCCAGCGGGGCGAGGCGTCGCTGGACGACGTCTGGGCCGAGGTGGCCGACCGCCTGGGCGTCGGCCGGGCCGACCTCCCCTCCCTGCAGCGGGATTTCTGGGCCGGCGACCGGCTGGATGAGGCACTGGTCGGCCTCATCCGGGAACTGCGCTCCGCCGGTATCCGCATCGGCCTGCTGAGCAACCATCTCCGTGAACTGCGCCAGCGCCTGGGCGACCTGGAGCCGCTGCTGGACGCCGTCGTCATCTCCGGGGAGGCGGGAATCCTGAAACCGGACCCCGCCATCTACCGCCTGGCCCTGGAGCGGCTGGATGTGGCTCCTGAGGAGGCCGTCTTCGTGGACGACTGGAGGCCCAATGTGGAGGGTGCCCGGCAGTTGGGGATGGGCGGAGTGCACTTCCGGGGCGCCCTCCACCTGCGGCGGGCCCTGGCGGAGGCCGGACTGCCCGTCCGTCCCCCTGACCTGCGACCCCTTCCCGGCATTCGCGCCGTCATCTTTGACTGGGGCGGCGTTCTTTCCCCGCTGAACTTCCTGGCACGCACGCCGCATTGGGAGGCCCGGCTGGGCCTGTCGCCGGGCACGCTGGACCAGGCGCTCTGGGGGCCGGAGTGGAAGTTGCTGGAAATGGGCGCCCTCTCCCAGGAAGCGTACGACGACCACGTGATGAACGCCCTGGGCCTGCCCGACCGGGAGGCCGTCCGGCAGTTCTACCGGGAGTACTACTCCGACGACGGCCTGCATCCGGGCGTCGTCGCCGCCATCCGGAATCTGCGGGGGCGCTACCGGGTGGCCCTGCTCACCAACGCCTTCCCCGGGCACGCGGACTCTCTGCGGCAGCGGCACGGTTTTGACCCCCGCACCGAATTTGACCTTTACGTGAACTCCGCCGAGGTGGGTATGGCCAAACCCGACCCGGCTATCTACCAGTTGACCCTGGACCGGCTGGGCATGCGGCCGGAGGAGGCCATTTTCATAGACGACCACGTCCGCAACACCGACGCCGCCCATCTGCTGGGCATGCACACCATCGTCTGCGCCGATGTGGAGACCGACCTGGCCGACCTGGCCGCACTGCTGGGGCATCCGGTATAGGAGGGAGCGCAAATGACCACGACCGTCATTGAGACCAAAGGCCTGACCAAGTACTACGGCCGCTCACGCGGCATCATGGACGTCAGCCTACAGGTGGAGCAGGGCGAAATCTTCGGCTTCCTGGGTCCCAACGGTGCCGGAAAGACCACCACCATCCGCCTGCTCCTGGACCTCATCCGCCCCACCCGGGGGCATGCCCGGGTCCTGGGTCTGGACCCGCAGCGGGACGGCGTGGAGGTCCGGCGACGGGTGGGCTATCTTCCTGGTGAACTGGCCCTCTACCCCGACCTGACCGGCCAGCAGGTGCTGGAGTACGCCGCCCATCTGCGCAATGGCGTCCCCCAGAAAGAAATCACCCGTCTGGCCGACCGTCTGGATGCCGACCTGAAACGCCCCATCCGCACTCTCTCCCATGGCAACCGCCAGAAAATCGGCCTCATCGTGGCCCTGATGCACCGCCCGGAACTGCTCATCCTGGATGAGCCGACAACCGGGCTGGACCCGCTGATGCAACAGGCGCTCTACGAACTGCTGGAGGAGGTCCGGCGGGATGGCCGAACCGTCTTCTTCTCCTCCCACATCCTGCCGGAGGTGGAGCGGCTATGCAATCGGGTGGGCATCCTGCGGGAGGGGCGACTGGTTGCCGTGGAGACCGTCTCCGGCCTCAAAGAAGTGGCGGTGCGCCGGATGGACCTGGTCTTTGACGGGCCGGTAGACCCCGAACCCTTCCGTTCTATCCCCGGGGTGCGAGAAGTGGCCGCCTCCGGCTCCACCCTGCACGTCGCGGTCCAGGGAAGCCTGGATCCGTTGATCAAAGCGGCGGCTCAGCACACCGTGCGGAACATTGTCACCTACGAGCCGAACCTGGAAGAGGCATTTCTGGCATTCTACAGAGACGGCGGATGACAGACGACCAACTATAGACGACAGCGGTGGTCTGTGGTCCAATCGGGAGGTTTCTATGCTGCGCAGTGTCTTCCTGAAAACCCTTTACGATCAGCGGAAAGCCATCCTGGGCTGGGGGCTGGGCCTGGGCGCTCTGGCCTACTTTACCCTGCTGCTTTACCCCTCTATCCAGAAGGCCGGTGCGCTCTACGACCAGATGCTCCAATCGTTTCCCCCGGAGGCGCTGGCCTTCCTGGGCAACATCCGGTCATTCACCACCATGGACGGATACATGACCGGCTCGCTCCTGAGTTACCTGCCGCTGGTTCTGGCAATTTACGCCATCGGCGCGGCGGTCGGATTGATCACCGGAGAGATAGAGAGCGGGACGATGGACATTCTTCTGGCCCATCCGATTCCCCGCTGGCGGGTGGTGCTGGAGAAATACGCCGCGCTGGTCGCCGCGCTGACGGCCATCTGCCTCATCTTCGGCCTGAGCATGCTGGCCGGTGGTCTGACGGTCGGCGCCGATGTCCCGCCGGGGAGGTGGATGCTGGCAGGGCTCCACTTGTTGCCGCTCACTCTGCTCTATGGGACGGTTGCTTTCGCCCTGGCCTGCGCCATTCGGGGACGGGCTGCCGCCGTCGCCACCGCGACCGCGCTGGTGGTGGGCGGCTACATCCTGAATGGACTGGTGCCCTTCTCCGAGCATCTGCAGCCCCTGGAGAAGTGGACGGTTTATTACTGGTACATTACAGGCCGCCCTCTGGGAGACGGCATCATCCTGGAGCATGTCCTCATCCTGCTGGGCGGGTCCCTGCTCTTCTTGCTCATCGGACTGGTGGGCTTCTGGCGGCGCGACCTGGTCCCCTGAGAGTGCCGGTTTTCTATGCTCTTCCCTGAACTTCGTCCCTTCCTGCAATTTCTGGCCGTCGTCTACGCCCTGATCACCCTCTGGCTGGCGGCCTACGGCCTGCACAGTTGGGTGTTGCTGGTGCTCTACTGGTGGCACCGAAAGCGTGCCCGGGTTGCGGCCCCTCAACCACCACAACCCCCGCGCGAGCGTCTCCCCGCCGTCACCGTCCAGTTGCCCCTCTACAACGAGCGGTACGTGGTGCGACGGTTGATAGATGCAGTGGCCTCGCTGGATTACCCCCGCGACCGGCTGGAAATCCAGGTCCTGGACGACTCCACCGACGAGACGACCGCGATCGCCCAGGCCCGGGCGGCCTTCTGGCGGGAGCGCGGGGTGGACATCCGGGTGCTCCACCGCCCCGACCGTACCGGCTTCAAAGCCGGCGCGCTGGCCTGGGGGCTTCAGCAGGCGCGCGGGGAACTGATCGCCGTATTTGATGCCGATTTCTGCCCCCGCCCCGACTTTCTGCTCCAGGTCGTCCCCCACTTCCTGGCTGACCCCCGCCTGGGCATGGTGCAGACCCGCTGGTCCCACCTCAATGCCGACCACTCTCTCATCACCCGGGCGGAGGCCATCGCGCTGGACGGCCACTTTGTGGTGGAGCAGACGGCCCGCAGTCGCGCGGGCTTGCTGATGCACTTCAACGGCAGCGGCGGGGTCTGGCGGCGGGCCTGCATTGAGGAGAGCGGCGGCTGGCAGAGTGACACCGTCTGCGAGGACCTGGACCTCAGTTACCGCGCCCAGTTGGCGGGCTGGCGCTGCCGCTTCCTGCCGGAGGTGGATTGCCCGGCGGAACTTCCGCCCCAGATACTGGCCTTCAAGCAGCAGCAATCTCGCTGGGCCCGGGGGTCGGCGCAGTGCCTGCGGAAACTGGCCCGCCCGCTCCTTTCCAGCCGCCGCGTGGGCCCGCTCCGCAAACTGCTGGGGCTTCTCCACCTGAGCGGCTACCTCATCCACCCGTTGCTCATCCTGCTCCTGTTGCTGACGCCCGTCACGCTCCTGGTCCCGTCTCCGCTGGGGGAGGTCTCCCGACTGCTGGGGCCGCTTTGCCTGGGGCCGATTCTGGTTTACAGCGCGGGTCAGTGGGCGCTATACCGGGACTGGAAGCGGCGGCTGCTGGCCTTTCCGGTGCTGGTTCTGATCGGGACCGGTATCGCCTGGGGCAACACGGTCGCCATCCTGCAGGGGTTGGTCCGCTGGGGCGGAGTGTTTGCCCGAACCCCGAAGTTTCACCTGGACGGACGGGCGAAGGACTGGCAGCGCAATCCATACCGATTGACCCGGGACCGGTCCATCGGGAGAGAAATCGTCCTGGCCCTTTATGCCCTGGCGGCGGCGGCCCTCGCCTGGAGTTGGGGCCGGACGGACGCCATTCCTTTTCTGCTTCTCTACGCCCTTTCTTTCGGGGCGGTGGCAGGAAGCAGTCTCTATGAGATGAGCCGCTGGGCTGTCCCGAAGACGGGCCGCCCGGCGCGGGCCCGGGACGGCATCCGGCTATGAATGCCCGTTCTGCGGCGGCGGCCGGAGGCCGCCGCCGCCGAACGGTTGGGGCGGGGGGGGG
>JBBIKR010000091.1:0-5446 GCA_037445395.1 Thermoflexales bacterium | reverse complement strand
GCCCGCCCCCCCCCGGGGCGCGGGGGGGGGCGGCGCCCCCCCGCCCCCCGCGGGGGGGGGGGGGGGCCCCCCCCCCCCCCGCCCCAACCGTTGATTGGAGAGACGACAACCGCCGTAGCGCAGGATTCATCCTGCATCGGAGAGGCAGGATAAATCCCGGGCTACAGCGGCAGGGTGAAGTAGAACGCGGCCCCCTGTCCCTCCTCGCTCTCCACCCAGATGCGCCCGCCGTGGGCCTCCACGATGCGCCGACAGATGGCCAGCCCCAGACCGCTGCCCTCTGCCTGCCCCTCTCCGACCCGGACGAACTTCTCAAACAGCCGCTCCTGCGCATCGCGCGGGATTCCGGGCCCGGTGTCCACCACCCCCACCGTGACCTCCCGCTCATCTACCCTCGTGGTCACCGTCACCCGGTCACCGGGGCGGCAGTACTTGACCGCGTTGGCCACCAGGTTCAGGATCGCCTGCCGGATGCGACCGGCATCTCCGGTAACGGAAGGCAGGGCGGCAGGCAACGAGACCTCCAGCCGAATCCCCTTCTCCTCGGCCTGAGGACGCAGCGCCTCCAGCACCGATTCCACCGTCCCGGTCAGGTCCACCGGCTCCCGGGCCAGGAAGACCCGACCGGATTCCAGCCGGGCCAGTTCCAGAAATTCTCCGGCCATCCGGCTCAACCGCATCGCTTCCTGCTGGATCAGGCGGGCGAACTCGTTGCGGTCCTCCGGAGAGACGCTCTCCCGGGTGATCAGGTCCGCGTACGCCGCGATGACCCCCAGCGGTGTGCGCATTTCGTGGACGATTTCCGCCACCAGGTCCGATTGCTCAAAGAGGACGGCATTCTCCACGGCAATCGCGGCCTGGTCGGCCAGGATGCGCAGGGTCTCCAGGTCATCGGGAGTGAAAGCCCCTCCATTGCGCCGGTTGATCACCTCCAGGACACCGATGACCTTGCCGCGCACCGCCATCGGCACGGCTATCAGCGTGCGCGTCTCCCAGCCGGTCTCCCGGTCCACCTGCGCGTAGAAACGGGGGTCCTTCCGGGCATCGGAGACCATAACCGGCTCGTTGTGCTGGAAGACCCAGCCCGCGATGCTTTCCATCGGCACGGCCATCTGGTAAATTGCGTGCCCGTCCGGATGGGTGGTGGCCTCAAAGCGCAGTTCCCCTGTCCGCCGGTCTGCCAGCAGAATGGAGCCGGTCTCGGCGTCGGTGAGGTCGCAGACGACACGGACGATTTCGGAGAGCAGCGGGCGCAGGCTCAGCGTGGAGTTGAGCAGACGGCTGACTTCAATAATGCGTTGCAAACGGGCGACACGTTCCTCTGCCCCCATGTGCCGTACTCCGTGGCTTGTCGGAAGTTACCCGGTCGGTCCGGCTATCTGAACATTTCTCACCAGCATCGTCATTGCGAGGGCGCGGAGCGCCCGAAGCAATCTCCCGCCTGCATTGTCATTGCGAGGCGGCGATAGCCGCCGAAGCAATCTTCCCGACACTCCGGAGATTGCTTCGCCCCCTTCGGGGGCTCGCAATGACCTGGCAGGCGTCATTGCGAGGGCGCGGAGCGCCCGAAGCAATCTCCCGCCTGCATTGTCATTGCGAGGCGGCGATAGCCGCCGAAGCAATCTTCCCGACACTCCGGAGATTGCTTCGCCCCCTTCGGGGGCTCGCAATGACCTGGCAGGCGTCATTGCGAGGGCGCGGAGCGCCCGAAGCAATCTCCCGCCTGCATTGTCATTGCGAGGCGGCGATAGCCGCCGAAGCAATCTTCCCGACACTCCGGAGATTGCTTCGCCCCCTTCGGGGGCTCGCAATGACCTGGCAGGCGTCATTGCGAGGGCGCGGAGCGCCCGAAGCAATCTCCCCGACACTTACATGGTTATCCTCCCAGGCACTTTTCCGCCAGACGGGGCAGAGTTTCCGTCACGTCGGCGTGGAAGACGGCGGCGGCGAACGCGTCGGCATAGGTACTCTGCAGGTTGAAGATCAGCAATGCTCCCCCGCTGGCATGGGTAATGGCCGGAAGTTTGGCCGCCGGCATCACCATCAGCGACGACCCGACCACCAGCATCAGGTCGGCCTGGCGGGCGTGCTCCATTGCCGCAATGAATACCTCGGTGGGGAGTTGCTCCCCAAAGAGAATCACGTCCGGCTTGACCACTCCCCCGCAGAAGGGACAACGGGGCACCTCCCCCCGTTCCACCGTCTCCTCCAGCCCTTCCGCCGATGTCTGCCGGAAACAGTTCAGGCAGGTCGCGGTGCGCAGGTGACCGTGCAGTTCCAGAACGACGCGCGACCCGGCCCGCTGATGGAGTCCGTCTATGTTCTGGGTGATGACGGCCTGAATGCGGCCGGCCGCCTCCAATCGGGCCAGGGCGATGTGGGCCGGATTCGGCTGGGCCTGGCGCATCAGCGACATCAGCGGGCGCACCCACCGGTAGAAGCGCTGAGGGTCCCGCCGCAGCGCGTAGATGGACGCCACCTCCATTGGGTCGTCCTTTTCCCACAGCCCGGAGCCCGGAGAGCGGAAGTCCGGGATGCCCGATGGGGTGCTGATCCCTGCGCCCGTAAGCACCACTGCATGGCGGGCATTCCTCAGCAGGGCCGCCGCCCGCTCCAGTTTTGCATCCATGTCTTCTCGCATCCTCTGCACGCCTCCGGAGGGGTGTCTCACCGCCGAGACGCAGAGTCCGCAGAGGTGAGTTTTTGCCGACCTGCGCCCTGCGCCCTGCGCCCTGCGCCCGGCGACCTGGTTCTGCGCTCTCGGCATCCCCGCGGTGGGTTTTTGCGGTGAAGTCAGGATTTAAAAATCCGGATGGGTGTGCCGACCCGCTCGTCCCCCTGGATGAAATCGTCCTCCGCGCCGCCGATGGGATAGGCCCAGCGGTAAATCCAGCGCGCCGCGTCTATGGAGACGTTCACACATCCGTGGCTGCGGGGAACGCCGTAGTCGTTGTGCCAGTACGTGCCGTGAATCGCCGTCCCGCTCCGGTCAAAAAACGTGTTCCAGGGAACGCCGGGCAGGTCAAAGAGGTCCGCCGGGACCGGGTCCTCCGGCTTCTGGGGACGGTTGCTCATGTGCCGGGAGACCTGTTTCAGGATGACGGCGTGGTCCCCTTCCGGTGTGGAAAGGTCTTCTACCGTTCCATCATCCAGCACCCGCTTCCCGATGCCCGACGCGCAGCGGGTGGTGAAGACGATGCGGTTTCCCTCGTAGCAGGTCACCGTCTGTCTGGAAAGGTCAATCTCTATCCGTTTGGCCCCCACAAAGGGATGGATGGGAGCCAGTTCCCGCCGGGACAGGCGGCGGATGTCCGTCGCCAGCACCCACTGGTAGTCGGTGGGGGGAAGTTCGTCGTAGATTTTGTACCAGGCGTTCCCCTGGTCGTCCCAGGCAATCCCCACCACATGGTACGTGGTGCGGTTGTAGAAGCGGTACGCGATAGGGGCATCCGGATGGGGCTCTTTGCGCGCTTCGGTGTAGGGGACGCAGACCTCCCCCCAGAACCCCCAGTCCCCAAGATGTATCTCCGGGACCTGCGGGGGCCAGACCCACATGGGCTGGACCCAGGCAGAGAAGACGTAGCCGTCGGGGGTCTCGTACCAGAGGTCGTTGTAGGCGTTCAGGCCGGGGGCCCGTACCTCCCGCACGATGGGAAAGACGTCGTCCCGCTTCCAGGTGCCCAGGCGGTTGGCGTCCCGCCGGGGGGCGTCGTAGATGGTGACGGGGTGGATGGCCCGGCCCATGCGGACTGGCCCCTCGCCGAGCAGGTGCCAGAAGCGCCGGTACGCGGGCCAGACGGCCACCCATCCCAGGGAAGAGAGAGATAGACGCAGGAAATCCCTTCGGGTGATCATTCGTACACTTTTTCTTCTACCTGCTCCGCCTCCGGTGCATCGGCCTCCACATCCCGCACCTCGGGCCGGGGGGCCAGGACCTCCCGATAGTACTCGTGCTGGATGATAAGGTCCATAATCTCGTTGGTACCGGTCCAGATCATAATCAGCCGGGCATCCCGCAGCAACCGTTCTATGGGGTAGACGCTGGTGTAGCCGATGCCGCCGACGATCTGCATGGCGTGGTTGATGACCTGCCAGGCGGCGTCGGTGGCGAATTTCTTGGCCTCGGAGACCAGGCGGCGGGTGCGGTTGGGGTCGTCCCCGGCGTCTATACAGCGGGCGGCGCTGTAGACCAGGCCGCGGGCGGCGTCCAGCAGGGTGATGGAGTCGGCCACCTTGAAACTGACGGCCTGGAAGCGGCGGATTTTCTCCCCGAAGGCGCGGCGCTTTTCGGAGTAGCGGGCGGCGACCTCCAGCGCGGCCCGTCCCATGCCGATGGCACCGGCGGCGCTGGTCATTCGTTCGGGGATCATCATGCGGTAGAAAATCTCCGCCGCCCCGTTCTCGGCGCCGATGAGGTTCTCCGCCGGGACGCGCGCGTCCCGGAAGACCACCCGTCCGGTGCCGCCGCCGCGGGTGCCCAGGAGTCCGTAGAGGTAGGCCACGTCCACCCCCGGCCCTCGCTCCACGATGAACGCGCTGATGCCCTGATGGGGGGGCGCGTCCGGATTGGTGCGGGCGTAGACCAGGAAAAAGTCCGCCTCCGCCGCGCCGACGATGAACCGCTTCTGCCCGCGCAGGACGTAGTGGTCCCCTTCGCGGCGGGCCTCGGTGGTGGTGCCGAAGAAGTCGGAGCCGCCGCGGGGTTCGGTGAGAGCCTCGGCGGCGATTTTCTCGCCGGTGATGAGGGGGCGCAGCCAGCGCTCCTTCTGCTCCGGCGTTCCGAAAACGTTCAGTGCCTCGCCGACGATGCTGGGCATGACATAGGCACAGGCCAGGGCGGTGCCCAGGACACCCACTTCCTCAATGGCGATGATTTCATCCTCCCAGCCCAGGCCCCGCCCGCCGTACTGGGGCGGGAAGCGCAGGCCCAGGAGGTTGCGCCGCCCGGCCTCCCGGACGAACTCGCGCGGGTAACGAACCCGGTCGGCGTCCATATCCAGAATCAACTGGCGCGGCACGCTCCGGACGAACTCCCGCACCTCGTCCCGCAGCGCGCGCTGCTGAGGGGTGAGCATGGCTTCCTGCATAGCGACCTCCGGATGGAGTATGGAGTACGGAGTATGGAGTATGGGTTGCGTATCAGCGGCCGGAGTTTCGCCGACGCCGGTCGTGGCGCCGGATGAAGGCAATGGTCAGCATCGCGGCTCCCAGACCAATGCCTCCCCACAGCCACCAGCCGTAGAGGCCGCCAGTAGTGGGCATCGCCAGCCCCCCGGTCCGGCGGGGAGTTGGGGAAGGGGCAACCCCCGGCCCGGATACCGCCGCCGCGGTGGGAGTGGGCGTTTCGGTCGGTGGCGGCGGTGGCGGAGGCGGTGGTGGCGGCGGGGGAGGAGGCGGAGGCGGCTCCGTCGCAGGCGGCTGCGTCGGCGGCACCGGTGTCGCGGTG
>JBBIKR010000090.1:12808-15383 GCA_037445395.1 Thermoflexales bacterium | reverse complement strand
TCCGGCGACCTCGCCATCTCCTTTCATTGCGTGGACATCTCCCAGGTACACCCCGCCGCCAGGGACCTTCACCGGGCAGATCAGAAAGGCCCCTTCCCGAACAGAATCAATGTCTATATGACCATCGGTGTGGGTTTCCAGTTGTTCTGCTGATTCTGTATCTCATAAGCCCTTGGTTGGGGGTTCAAATCCCTCCGTCGCCACCAGTGAGAACCCAAACGCCCCACGCTGATCGTGGGGCGTTTGGATTTCCAGGCATTATTCCGGCCTCTCGGGCTCCGGGGCCCTTCGCCAGCCCAGTCGGGCCAGAAAGGCCCGGTCCTCTTCGGTCAGAGGGGCTCGCTCCAGCAGGTCCGGACGGCGCTCCAGGGTGCGCCGAAGGGCCTGCTCCCGCCGCCAGCGGGCAATCGCCGCATGGTTGCCCGAAAGGAGGACCTCCGGCACCGCCCACCCCCGGAAGACCGCCGGTCGGGTGTAGTGCGGGTACTCCAGCAACCCCCAGGCATGGGAGTCCTCAAAGGCCGCTCCAGGGTCTCCCAGGACCCCCGGCAGGAGGCGGGTGACGGCGTCTATGATGACCATCGCCGCCAGTTCGCCCCCGCTCAGGACATAATCCCCGATGGAAATTTCGTCGGTCGCCAGGTGCTCCCGCACCCGTTCATCCACCCCCTCGTAACGGCCACAGATCAGCACCAGGCGGGGATGGCGGGAGAGTTCCCTCGCCACCTCGTGGGTGAACAGGCGCCCTTGAGGGGAAAGGAGAATCACGGGGACGTCCTTCTCGTCCCCCAACACTGCCTCCACGGCGGCGAAAATCGGTTCGGGTTTCATCACCATCCCCCCGCCGCCTCCGTAGGGGGCATCGTCCGTAATGCGGTGACGTCCGGTGGCGTAGTCCCGGATGTTGTGAAGGTAAACGGAAATGAGCCCGCGCTCCTGAGCCCGCTTGATGATGCTTTCCTGAAGCGGACCCGTAAACATCTCCGGGAAAAGGGTCAGTACGTCAAACCGCATCATCCTTCTGATCCGGTGTTTCCTCCACCGCGGCCAGGGCCGAAGGGAGCAGTTCCCGCAATTCCTGGGGGATCAGGACAACCCTTTGCCCCTCCACCGTCCCGTCGCTGAGCAGTCCATAGAGCCGCAGGCGACCCATCAGGGTGTCCGGCAAGGCGAAATACCAGTTCTGGCTGTCCTCCACGTCATTCCCGTAGCGGGCGGTGAATTCGTCCCACGGGAGAATGCCTCCGGCATCCAGAACGTCCCGCAGGGCCTGCCGCTCGTTCGCCTCCAGTTCGGCGACCGCTCCCCGCAAACGGTCCGGGTCCGTGATGGCTTCCACCAGTCGCTGGATCAGGGGTTCTTTGCGGACCGCGACGTAAGAAACGGAGTAGATCTGGGCGGTCGCCGTCAGAGAATCCCGACTCAGCCGGTCCAGGCACTGGTGGAGCGCGGCATCCGGCGGGATGGGACGAGTCCGTCTTTGCTCGTAACGCCGCCGGGACCGCTGGGTGAAGATGTACAGGCCAGAATCCGGCTCCTGCAGGGACAGAGTCAAATTCAGTTGGCGAAAACGTTCGTCTTCCGGGTTCCATCCCAGAGCACTGTCCACGTAAAAGCGAGCCAGAGCCAGATCTTTTTCCTGGAGACTCAGGAAAGTCAGTGCCTGAAGGTATCCCAGCATCTCCCATAGGGTGAACTCTTGCCGGTCCGCCAGAGCATCCAGGCACTGGCGAGCCGCCGAGAGGTCTCTCCGATCCAGCGCGATCATAGCCAGCCCGGTCCAGCCTCCTGCGTGCAGGGGGTCCAGTTCCACCGCTTTCCGGAGGTACGCCTCCGATCTGGGCAGGTCGCTTATCCAGGTCATCCCCAGGAGAGCGTAGATGTCCGGGTTGTTGGGAGCGAGGGAGAGCGCCTTCTCTGTCAACTCGTCGGCGGCCTGCGGTCGGCGCTCCCTGAGTGCCTGCATGACCTCCTGAATGGTTTCTATTGCCTGTCGGGGATAGCGGTCGGTGGCAGGTTCCAGAACTCTCCAGCGCGGGACTTTCAGCGACCGCCATTCCTGACGGATCTCGTCCCAGAGTTCCACCGGTTGGGGCAATTCCATAAGACCCGCCTCTTCCAGCGACTGCAAGGTAATCATCCGTTCCGACAGTTTCCCTTTTTGGGAAAAGGCGAAGCGGCGGAGTTCTTCCACGGCCTCAGGGGTGCCCAGGAGGGTCAGAATTTCCATCCATAAGAGGCGGGAGCGGGATTCCCGGAAAAACTGGACCAGTTGGGAAAAGATCATCGGGTATCGGGCAACCAGCCCCCGCAACCGTTTCTGGAAGAATTTTCGGTCTATCTCACCACTGTTCCACGAGACCAACAGTTCATCCAGTTCCTGGGCTGCGCGGTGGGGCAGTAACTGGGCAAAATGGAAGGTGGGATACCGGTCGGCGATACCCGGTCCAGGCGCTTTCTGCCTCGCGGCCAGAAACAGGGGAGAGAGAGCCTCAGGGGGCGCCATCTGCTGGGACAGGATCTGTTCCCAAAACCCGGTGGCCGTCCGAAAATGGCCCAGATTGGCGGCGGCTGA
>JBBIKR010000090.1:6201-12708 GCA_037445395.1 Thermoflexales bacterium | reverse complement strand
AAGTCCTTCAGGAGTCGTTCGGCCACCTCTATGGCCTTCCGGGGCTGTCCGTCCATCAGCAGAACTTCCCCCTCCATCCCCCGGGGGGCAGGCCAGTGCGGGATAAGGGAGGAGGCCCGGCGAAAGTGACGGATGGCCGCCGAAAAATCCCCCGCCTCCGCCGCTCGCTGCCCCCGTTCCAGTTCGTACATGGCCTCCTCCACTTTGTCCAGGGGCACTTCCAGCGCTTCTGCGAAATGGTTCAGCAGTTCCTCCAGTTCGTCCAGCAGGTCCTGGGCCTCCTCCACCAATTCGCGGGGCAGGATGTCCCGGTACTCCACCACTTCCTGGAGTGAGCGCCAGGCATGGGCCGTCAGGTCCAGTTCATCATAGATCCGCCCCAGAAGATAGTAGATCAGCAGGTTGTCGGGGTCGCGCCGCTGTGCTTCCTCCAGGGTCAGCAGTGCCTCCTGCGAGTTCCCCAGGCTGGCCAGCAGAAGCCCCCGGACCATCAGGAGTTCCGGTCGTCGCTGGAGATGCGGGGGTGCCTCATCCAGGACCTGCAGAGCCTCCTCGTATTTCTCCTCTTCCTGAAGAGCCCGGGCCCGGGAGAGAATCTCCTCCAGTCCGGGCCCCCGGGGGCCGACTGGTGGCTGGGGGTGCCTGCGTTTGGGTTTTTGGGGCATGGTGCTCTTTTTCACGTATTGCGTATTCCGTACGGTGTGTCTCTACCGCCTATCGCCGGTGGAGACCTCTCCACACCCGCTCCGGGGTCAGGGGGAATTCGTGGAACCAGATACCGGTGGCACCGCGCACGGCGGCCATTAGGGCCGGCGCGGCCGGAAGGACCGGCATCTCGCCCATCCCCCGCGCGCCCCAGGGCCCGCGCGGGTCCGGCCTCTCCACAATCACCGGCTCCACCCGCTCCGGCACATCCAGCGCGGTGGGGACCAGGTAAGTGCTGAGCCGGTCGGTGAGGACCCGGCCCTCCCGGACGATGAAGTTCTCCACGGTGGCCCAGCCCAGGCCCATCACGACCCCGCCCTCTATCTGCCCCTCCACCAGTTGCGGGTTGATGGCCGTCCCCACGTCGTCGGCGCAGACGACGCGAGGAATCCGAATCTGCCCGGTCTCGGTATCCACCTCCACCTCCACCGCCTCGGCCACGTAGCCGTAGGCGAAGTTGGGGGTGCCGTAGCCGGTCTGGGGGTCAAACTGGGTGGTTTTCGGGGCCAGATAGGTGTATTCGGCGACGGCGGGCCGCTCCTCCGCGCGCCACCTTTCCAGCGCGGCCGCCGCCGCGCCCCGCACGGCGTTCCCCGCCATGAAGGTCGTCCGGGAGGCGGAGGCGGAGCCGGCGCTGCCGGGGCTGGTGGCGGTATCCGAGGGGACCAGGCGCACCCGCTCCACCGGAATCCCCAGCGCCTCCGCGGCCATCTGGACGATGACGGTGTGGGCCCCCTGGCCGACCTCGGCGCTGCCGATGTAGACGACGGCTTCCTCAATCTCGGCTCCCCCGCGCAGTTCCACCTTCGCCCAGCAGTTCTCCTGGTAGCCGAAGGAGAAGCCAACGTTCTTGAAGCCAGCGGCGAATCCGATACCCCGTCGGATCGGGCCGGAGGGCTGAGGGAGTTCGGGTTTGCGCCATCCGGCCTCCGTCTTCGTCCACCCGGCAGCCGCCGCGCATCGCTCCACCACCTCCACCAGGTTGACGCCGCCGGGGAGAGGAGTCCCCATCGCGGTCAGGCTTCCCTCCCGCAGGAGGTTGCGCACCCGCAGTTCCACCGGGTCCATCCCCAGCGCCTCGGCCAGTTTGTTCATCTGCATCTCCGCCAGGAAGATGCCCTGGGGCGCGCCGAATCCCCGGAAGGCCGCGCTGGGTGGGTTGTTGGTGTAGTAGGCGTCCACATCCACTTTGACGTTGGGAATTTCGTAGGGGCCGGTGCAGGTGACCGTCGTGTTTCCCATCACCTTGTTGGTGGTGTAGCAGTAGGCGCCGCCGTCGGCGACGATGCGCACTTCGGCCGCGACCAGTTTCCCGTCCCGCGTCGCGCCCCACCTGCAGCGAGCCCAGAGCGGGTGCCGCTTGCCGTGCCCGATGATGGATTCTTCCCGGGTCCAGACCATCTTGACCGGACGGCGGAGTTTCCAGGCCGCCAGGGCCAGGACGATCTGGACAGACATGTCCTCCCGGCCGCCGAAGGCGCCACCGATGGCCGGGTAGACCACACGGACCTGCTCCGGGGGGATGTCCAGCGCGTGGGCGATCTGGTGCTGGTCCTCCCACGTCCACTGTCCGGCGACGACGACGGTCACCCGGCCCTCCTCGTCTATGTAGGCCAGGCCGGCCTCCGGCTGGAGGTAGGCGTGCTCCTGGGAGGGAAGGCGGTACTCGGCCTCCACGATGACGTCGCACCGGGCCCAGGCGGCCTCCACGTCCCCCTTGCGAATCTGGTGATGGCTGATCCAGTTCCCCTCCGTCTGAAGTTCCGGATGGGTGGGGTTGGGGGCACGGGGCGGATGGATAGGATAGGCGTCCGGCTTCATGGCCTCCAGGGGGTCGGTGATGACGGGGAGGTCCTGGTACTCCACCCGGATGAGGTCCCGGGCGCGGGCGGCGGCCTCCTCCGTCTCGGCGACGATGAGGGCCACCTGGTCGCCCACCCACCGGACGACGTCGGCGCCGGGTTTCTCGGAGCCGGGCCCGCAGAGGACGGGCTGGTCGGGGGTCTGGAGGCCGTACTCGTTGACGGGCACGTCCTTCGCGGTGAAGATGGCGACGACGCCGGGGACCTTCTCCGCTTCGGTGGTGTCTATGCTCAGGATGCGGGCGTGGGGCCGCCCGGCGAAGAGAATTTTGGCATGAAGCATCCCCGGCATGGAGAAGTCGCCGGGATAAAGGGCCTCACCGGTGACTTTGGTGCGGGCGTCTATCCTGGGAATGGATTTGCCGACAACCTGTTCGGGCATGACTGAATCTCCTCGGGGATTGCGTGTTCCGTATTGCGTGTTCCGTATTTCACGGAATCCCTTCCCACCGCCCCGCCAGTTTTTCCATCACCTGGGGGAGGGTGGTGTACTCCATCTCCTCCATCGGCAGTCGGTGGGGTTCAAAGGGGCCGTGACGGCGGAAGTGGTCGGCGATGACGTTGCAGAGGCGGCGCGCCTCGTCAAAGCCCGGGTCGTCAAACATATCCCGGGGCCCCACCAGCCGCCCCCCAGCAATCTGGAAGCCCAGGCAGACGACGCGCGGCGGGCCGTCAAAGCGGCTGGGGGTGGCGTGGTAGAGCGGCACGGGCATCAGCGGGCCGTAGTGGGAACCCCGCATCCAGCCCTCCACGATGTGGGGCATGGTGAACGGCTCCAGCACCTCGCCGACGGCCGGAAAATCCCCCTGGCTGCGGACGATGCAGACGGGGTCGTCCTTGCCCACGTACCGCCCGGCAATGAGGGAGAGGCGCTGGGTAGAGGAGACAGCGGCAATCTCGCCCCGTTTGGTGTAGACGGCCTTGACCATGTAGCGGCCCGGCGCGCCGATGAAGACCAGCAGGTCGTAAAGTTCCTCCGGCGTGTCAAAGAAGACCCGCCTGCTCTCCTTGACGTCGTGGACCTCAAAGCGGAAGCCGTCGTGCATAACGGGGGAGATCACCAGACCGGCTGTGTTGAAGGGGTCGGCGAACATCTTGTAGAGGGGGAGATTCCAGGCCCCGGCGGAGGTTTTATCCGCCATAAAGATGAGCACCGGTTCGGAGGGCCGCTCGGTGAACTCCATTTCCGCCACGCCGGGGCCCATGCCTTTGACGTTGCCGGAGAAAGCGTCCGCCAGCAGGTCCTGCCCGGCGCCGTAGAGTTTCAGCCGCCGGGCGACTTCCGTGCAGGCCTCAAAGGTCTCCCAGGCCAGGCGGTGAATCTCTGGACTATCCACCCCTTTCCGGTGGGTCATGATGAGTTGCAGGTCGTCGCCGCAGGCGGTGACGTGAAAGTCCACAATGAGGTCCTCCTTCACCGCCGCTTCCAGCCGGTCCTCCGCTTCTTCTATCAGTTCGTCGTGGACGCTGGAGTGACCCACGAACCCACCGACATCCGCCTTAATAACGCTCAGTGTGATGTGGTCCATTTTCCCCCCTTTCTGGACTGCCAGACCTCAACTTCTCAAGTGAACGTCATTCGGGCATCCTATTTCAGTTTCTCCTCCCCGCCGAAGGGCCGATACGGGCTCAGTTGATCCAGAATCTCCCGGTCCTCCTGGGTCAGGTCGTTTTGCACCATTCGGGTCAGGAGGACGCCGACGCCCGGCCCCAGCATGTATCCCTGCCCGCACATCCCCACGGCATAGATGTACCCCTCCAGTTCCCGCGCCCAGCCGATGATGGGGAAGCCGTCGGGGGTCATCGGGTAGAGGCCCCGCCAGGTGCGCCGTACTTTGATGTTGGTTAATTTGGGCATCAGGTCCACCATCCGTCGGGCAATCATGGGCAGGAAGACGGAGGTCTCCCGGCGGTCGGTGCCGATGATGGGCGGTTCGGGGGTGATGCAGAAGACGATGGGGCCGGGCTTGTGCTGATAGAAGTAATAGTTCTTGGAACCCTCGGCGGGGCGGATGTCCACCACCATCGGCTCCAGGAAACGGGCGACCGGTTCGGTGATGCCCGCCTCGTGGCAATCCGGCACCACGGGGACGTCCAGCCCGGCCATCTGGGCCACCGCCCGCGCCCAGGGGCCGGCGGCGTTGACCACCACCTCGGTAGCATAGCCGCCCCGGTCGGTGCGGACCCCCACCACCCGTCCCCGGCGGCGGATGATGCCGGTGACCCGCTCCCGGAAGTGGAACTCGGCACCCCGTTCCCGCGCCCGCATGTAGAAGGCATGCGCCGTCAACAACGGAGAGGCAGAGCCATCGCCCGGGGAGTACGTCCCGCCGATCAACCCCTCCGGATTGAGGTCCGGGATGACCTGCCGAAGGTCGTCCCGGTCCAGCCAGCGAATGTTCAGCCCGTAGGAGTGCTGGATTTTCAGCAGATTCTTGAGGACCTGCTCCTCCTGCTCCCGGTAGGCGACGAAGGAGTACCCGCCCTGGTACCATTCAATGTTGTCCCCGTAGGTCTCCTCCCAGGTAGAGAAAATCTCTATGGACTTGAGGCAGAGGCGGATTTTGGCGGGGTCGGAGTGGGTGGCGCGAATGCCGCCGATGGCGGCCTTGTTGGAGCCCTGTCCGGGACTGGCGAACTGGTCAATGACCAGGACTTTCAGACCGGCATTGGCCATAAAAAATGCCGCGGGCAGGCCGATGCTTCCGGCGCCGACAATCACGACGTCGTAGGTCTGGGTGGTCATCGGAGGCCTCCGTGAACGGTGAAACGTGAAAAGTGAAAAGTGAAACGTGAAGCGTGAAGTGTGAAGAGCGACGTCAGGGGACGGTGCCGCCGCAGGAGGCGTAGTTGGCGTTGTGCTCTTCTTCCGTGCGGGCGAAGAGGTGGCTTCCGTCGTTTTTGTGGCAGTCGGCGATGAAGTAGAAGTAGTCGGTCTGGGCCGGGAAGGCCGACGCCTGGATGGATGCCAGGCCCGGACTACAGATAGGGCCCGGAGGCAGGCCGGGGTAGCGATAGGTGTTGTACGGGTGGTCTATGTCGGCGAGGGAGTTCACGCCCAGTTCGTCAAAGTAGAGCCGACGCCACCACTTCCCGGTCTTTTCGTCGTAGCCCAGGGCGTACTGGACGGTGGGGTCGGCGTTCAGGAGCCAGCCGTTCCGCAGCCGGTTGAGGAAGACGCCGGCGATGATGGGCCGTTCCTCCGGGACCACCGCCTCCCGCTCCACCAGCGAGGCCAGGGTGACCAGTTGGTGGACGGTCAGGCCCTGGTTGGCCGCGCTCAACCGCATCTCCTCGGTCACCCGCGCGTCAAAGGTCGCCAGCATGCGGGCCACCACGTCGTAGGCCGTCACCTCCTCCGGCAGGCGGTAGGTCTCCGGGAAGAGGTACCCCTCCAGGGTGGTCCCCGGCGGCAGGTCGGCCAGGAAGGGGTAGTCCTTCAGGTCGGTCTCCTGCCAGCCAGTGGTCACCAGGGCGATGAAATCCGCCTCGTTAATGCCGGTCTGCGCCGCAACGGCGGCCGCGACTTCCTCCAGACGGAGCCCCTCGCGGACGGTGAGCACCCGCTCGGGACGAAGGCCGGTCTGCAGCGCCTCGGCGATTTCGGGAATCGTCATCGTCTGGCGCAGAGTGTAGGTGCCGGCCTCCAGCCCGGCGTCCATCCCTTTGTACTGGAGGTATCGGCGGAAGAGTTCGGGGTCGGAGATGAGGCCGGCCTCATAGAGCCGCTGGGCCACCTCCGCCGCCGTCTCGCCGGGCTGGACGACGAAGGTGACCGGAGTGTTGTCGGTACCGGCGGGGCGCTGCAGTTCTTCGGCGTGCATCTGGATGTAGGTCTCCAGGGCGACCTCTTTGGGGGAACCCAGCCCGCTGATGCCGCAGGCCGAGAGGCCCAGCCCCCCGGTTTTCCGGAACGTCCATACCGCCCCGCCGACGATGA
>JBBIKR010000090.1:3506-6101 GCA_037445395.1 Thermoflexales bacterium | reverse complement strand
TGCGTCTCCAGGTATCCCTGCAGGATGACCGCGGCGGCGACGGCGTCCACATCCCCGCGCTTCTTCCGGGGGCGGGCGGTTCGCAGGATCTCCTCAGCCGTGGCCGTGGTGTATCGCTCATCCCACAACTCCACCGGCACCGGTAGGGTCTCCGCCAGCGCCCGCGTGTAGTCCTCCACCCAGCGGGCCTGGGGGCCCACCTCGCCGCGCAGGGTCAGCGGCCGCCCGACGATCACCCGCTCCGCGCCGTATTCGGCCACCAGGCGGGCAATTGTGGCGAAGTCTTCGGCGCGGGATTTTCGCTCCACCACTCCCACCGGTCGGGCCACCGTCCCGGTGGGGTCGCTCACCGCCACGCCGATCCGTCGTTCTCCCAGGTCCAGTGCCAGCACCCGCATGGTTTCTGAACCACAAAGACACGAAGGCACGAAGTTTTTTGTTATTTTTAGAACCACGAAGACACGAAGACACAAAGGCACGAAGTTTCCCTTTGTGTCTTCGTGTCTTTGTGGTCAGGCCTCATGGCGTCACCTGGACGGTGATGCGCAGGGGGAGCAGGGGCAGCCGCGTCAGCCACCGGGGCCAGACCTGTATCTGGGGCGGCTGAGCCAGCGGCCAGCGGTCAGCCAGCAGGTCGGCAGCCTGCGCGAGGGGTTTCCCGCGCACCGTCTGCCGGACGACCTCGGGGTCCACCTCCGCCGCCGCGTAGCCCACCGCCGAAACGGCGAACTGAATGACGCCGTTCTCGGGGCCCGCCGTCGGCTCCCGAATTTCAAATTCGGTACCCACCAGCACGTGGTCGGGCGGGAGACGACGCACCAGGGCCGCATAACCCACTGCCTCGGCGTTATCCCGGTCCACTGCCATACCGGTGACCAGCAATTTCATATAGACCTGCAGTTTGTCCGCCTGCTCGTACAGGAACCGGTCGTACGAGACCTCGCTGGCCTGAATCTCCAGCGATTGCCGGAAGAGCATCTCGGTCGGTTCCAGGTATGCCTGCAGGCCCTGGTAGGCTTCCTCCAGCAATCGGGCCGTCAACTGCTCCCGGGCCCGGTCCATATCTTCCTGGGAGACGGCGCGCACTTCCTGGAGACCGCCGCCCCGGGTCGGTTCGGGGTTGATCACCCGCAGGGCCAGGGCACTGACACCCTCCACCTGGTTGATGAGTCCGGCGCCCACGTTGCCCGCCGGTCCCTCCTCCAGGGCCTCTATGGGGGCCGGGGCCTGCCCGAAGGGGGGGACGGTCACGTCCTGGGTGGTGGCGAAGCGGACCGGGAAGGCGCCAGCGGACGTCCGGACGACGGTGCGGGCGGGGACGGTGATCTCCTGGCCCAGCATGTTGGTGAAGAGGACGGTTCCGGTGGCCCGGCCCGATTCGTAGGCGGCGGTGCCGGTGGTCTCCACCTCCAGGCTACCGGCGAAGTAGTCGCCCACCCGGCGGGCGGGGATTTGCCCGCCGGCCGCGTCCACGGCCTGCGTATCCAGCCCGGCCCAGACGGGGACGGTGGCCCGGAGGGTCTCCACGGTGGGGACCAGGGTGATGGTGGCCTGGGGGACGACGGCGTAGGCGAAGGCCAGGATGACCAGCAGGGTAGCGATGAAGACAGATAGCCGGGCACCCAGGCGGACGTTCCGGGCCCAGGGCGGGAGCGGGCGGGCCGGGGGTGGGCGGAGGGGGATTTCCTCCTCCCACCAGGCGCGGGGCGGCGGCCCCAGGGGTTCCCGCTCCGGGCGGGGCCAGCGCCGGGCCGCCTCCGCCTCCTCTACCGAGGCGAAGGCTGGCAACCCGATCCAGCGGACATAGGCCCGCCGGTCCGGGTCCTCGGAGATGACGGCGACCTCGGCGCCCAGCCGCTCCGCCTCCCGGCGCACCCGTTCTCCGTCCAGCGGATTGGCGAAAAGGCGGGTCTCCCAGGGAAGTACAATGAGAATCCGTCCGTTTCGCGCCTGCCGGATGCGGTGGCGCAGGACGGCCAGGTCATCATCAGGTTTAAGGTGTATGATGGTGGACATCAGTCCATTGGACTTTGTGGCGGCAGTTCCGCCGTCAACAAAACCTGAGGTCAGGGGTGGCGATTTGGATTATCAACCGTCAGTCCTTCGGCACCCGCAGCAGCCAGAAGGTCGTTATCTGCCGTTACGAAAATTAGCGGGGAAAGGCCGGCTGACAAAAGAATCTCGTTGGCAAGAAGAGCAGTAGCCAATTGCACGGCGTCGTAACCGCGCCGGGCGTAGTTCTGGGTCAGTTCCAGTGCTCGCTCGATGACGTAGCGACCGACCGGAATCAGTTCATACTCGGTATCGCAATGGCTGATAAAAAGAGCCACAGCGTTGTCGCGCTCCTGACGGGTGATGCCACCTGTTTTCCGATGTTTGGCGGCGAGGGCGGCCGCGACTTCCACCAGGGTCATTGCGCTGAGAATGATCGCATGACCTGCAGCAGGATCGGTCAGGCTTTTCATCCAGCCACTTCCGGTCTCCAGACTATACCTTACAACTGCGCTGGCGTCCAGATAGAAATTGCTCACCCTTTGGGCCCTCGCTGCTCCAGTATGATCTCGCTTAAAGGCGTTCCGCCAGCCTTTGCCAGGG
>JBBIKR010000090.1:0-3406 GCA_037445395.1 Thermoflexales bacterium | reverse complement strand
CCTCGCTGCTCCAGTATGATCTCGCTTAAAGGCGTTCCGCCAGCCTTTGCCAGGGGCTCTATCAGCCATTCCCGGACAATCGCTTGGGGGGACTTGCCCAGGCGTTCAGCCCGCTCGCGCAGTTGCTGGTCGATTTGAGGGGGTAATTCTAATGTGAGTGTCGTCATTAATTTTTATTCCTCACCCGTTGTAACTATCTACCCAACTGTGTCATTGCGAGCCGCCGAAGGCGGCGAAGCAATCTCCACGCCCGTGAAGGGATCGCTTCGGCGGCTACCGCCGCCTCGCAATGACAGCGGGTAGGTAATTACGAATTCGCGGCTCTCTGCATGCGTCCGCGTCCGCTGTCCTCAGGCGTGGCCCAGCGCCTCCTGCAGGAGTTGCGGGGCCCGGCGGAGCGCCTCATCCAGACGGCGGGCATCCTTGCCGCCGGCCTGGGCCAGGGTGGGCCGTCCACCGCCGCCGCCGCCCACCACCTGGGCGACCCCCTGCACCAGTTGCACCGCGTCCACCCCCTGCCGGGCCAGGTCCGGGGTGACCGCCGCCACGAAGGCCGGACGCCCTTCCAGAATCGCACCCAGTACTACCACGCCGGAGCGGACCCGCTCCCGGTACCAGTCCGTCATCTCCCGCAGGGTCTCCATATCCGGGACGTTCACCCGGGCCACCAGCAGGGGGACTCCGGCGACTTCCTGGACCTGGTCCAGCAGGTCCTCCAGTTGATAGCGGGCCAGTTGCCGCTGGAGGCGGGCAATCTCTTTGCGGGCCGTCTGGAGTTCGTCCTGCAATTCCAGGACTTTGCGGTTCACCTCCTCCGGCGAGCAGAGGAGATGGGCAGCGATGGATTCCAGGGAGCGCATATGCTTCTGAACCCACTCCACCGCGCCCCGACCGGTCACCGCTTCAATCCGGCGCACGCCCGCGCCGATGCCCTGCTCGGAGATGATGTAGAAGAAACCGATCTCGCCGGTCTCGTCCACGTGGGTGCCGCCGCACAGTTCCTGGCTGAACGGCTCATCGGGCCAGCCGACGCGCAGCACCCGCACCACATCGCCGTATTTTTCGCCGAAGAGGGCGATGACGCCCTCCGAGAGGGCCTCCCGGTACGGTTTGTACTCCCAGATGACCGGGTAGTTGGCCAGGATGGCCTCGTTGACCCCCCGCACGACCCGGTCAATCTCGTCCTGGGTGAGCATAGCGCCGTGGGTGAAGTCAAAGCGCAGCCGGTCTGGGGCGACCAGAGAACCGGCCTGCTGGACATGTTCGCCCAGCACGTAGCGGAGTTCGTGGTGGAGCAGGTGGGTGGCGGTGTGGTTGCGGGCGATGTCCATGCGTCGCTCGTAATCCACCAGCGCCCATGCCCGTTCGCCGACGCGCGGGGTGCCCAGAGTGACCTCGCCGATGTGGACGATGAGGCCGGGGACGGGCCGCCGCATATCGTCCACCCGAATCTCCCAGACCGGCTCCTCCGCCTCCTCGCCGGGGAAGGCGGCGATGTAGCCGGTATCGGAGACCTGACCGCCGGACTCCACGTAGAAGCAGGTCTCGGAGAGGACCACTTCCACTTTGTCGCCGACACGGGCGGCCTGGACGGGTTTGCCGTCCCGCAGGATGGCCGCGACGGTCGTTTCCAGTTCCGTCGCCTCATAGGGGTCGTGCAGGACGCCTTCCGGACCCAGCAGGCCCTTTTTCTGCAGACTCTCCAGCAGGTCCCGGTAGACCCGCAGACTCTCCTCGTCTATCTCCTCAAACATTTCGGCCGCGCGGGCCCGTGCTCGTTGCTCCTCCATCGCGGCGTGGAATCCCGCCTCGTCCACCGCCAGGCCGTGCTCTTCGGCGACATCCCGGATAATTTCCATAGGGATGCCGAAGGTGTCGTAGAGCCGGAAGGCATCCCGACCAGGTATCATGCGCTCCCCCCGCTCCTTCACGGCGGCAATCACTTCATCCAGACGGGTCAGTCCCGCATCCAGCGTCTTCAGGAAGCGCAACTCCTCCTGGCGGATGGTGGTGAGGATGAACTCCCGCCGCTTCTCCAGTTCAGGGAAGACGTGGCTCATCCGCTCAATGACGACCTTGGCGACCTCGTCCATAAAGGGACGGGTGAAGCCGATTTTGCGCCCGAAGCGGACGGCCCGGCGGAGAATCATGCGCAGGACATAGTTGCGGCCTTCGTTGCCCGGAAGGACACCGTCCCCGATGAGGAAGGTGACGGCGCGGGCATGGTCGGCGATGACCCGGTAGCCGACGATGTGCCGCTCCCGCTCCTCGTCGGTGTGGCCCAGGAGTTGCTGGACCCGGTCCATAATCGGGGTGAAGAGGTCGGTCTTGTAGTTGGAGTCCACGCCCTGCAGGACGGCGACCAGCCGCTCCAGGCCGGCGCCGGTATCCACATGTTTGGCGGGCAGGGGCTCCAGGGTCCCGTCCTCCTTCCGGTTGTACTGGATGAAAACCAGGTTCCAGAGTTCAATGTATCGTCCGCAATCCTGGTTGACGCCGCAGACGTGGGTCAGGTCGTCTTTTCTGGAGCAGAACTCCGGCCCCCGGTCGTAGTGGATTTCGCTGCAGGGGCCGCAGGGGCCAACATCGCCCATTTCCCAGAAATTGTCTTTGCGGCCGAAGAAGAGGATGTGGGACGGGTCAATATCGGTCTCGGAGCGCCAGTACCCGGCGGCCTCGTCGTCGCGGGGGAGTTCGCCCTTTTCGTCCTCAAAGCAGGTGGCCCAGAGCCGCTCTTTAGGCAGGCCCCAGACCCCGGTGAGGAGTTCCCACGCCCAGGCGATGGCCTCTTTTTTGTAGTAGTCGCCGAAGGACCAGTTGCCCAGCATCTCAAAGAAGGTGTGGTGGTAGGTATCCCGCCCCACGTCCTCCAGGTCGGCGTGCTTGCCGGAGACGCGCAGGCACTTCTGGGTGTCGGCGGCCCGCTTGTAGGGGCGGGTGCCGATGCCCAGGAAGACGTCCTTGAACTGGTTCATCCCGGCGTTGGTGAAGAGCAGGGTGGGGTCGTCCACCGGCACCAGGCTGGAACTGGGGACAATGGTATGGCCTCGAGCGGCGAAGAAATCCAGGAAACCCTGTCGGACTTCGTCGCTGGTCCACTTTTTCTTGCTCATGGGCGCTCCTCGTCAACACTTTGTGACGCGTATTGTAGTCTAAAGGGGAGAAACTGTCAACTTTCGGAACTGCCCACCTCACCCCTCCCCCTCCCCCCACATCGGCGCTGCTTAAGAGCGACGGCGGCATCGCCTGGCCGCCGGTAGCGCCGACTGAAGGGCCATGCCGAGGGCTCGCCCGAGGCGTCATCCTCTCTGGGCTTCCAGCCGCCAGTCGGCCTTCGCCGACCGGGAGAAAGCGTCGGCGCAGGGCCACGGCCCGAGCCTTCGGCCCCGAGGCCTCAGGGCCACGG
>JBBIKR010000089.1:11453-15407 GCA_037445395.1 Thermoflexales bacterium | reverse complement strand
GGTTTTAACCTTCTCCCGCTTTTGCCACAATAATTCAAACACCACCCGGGGCCGGCGGCTTTGGTGGTGGTTTTTTGGGGGGGCGCGGCGCCCCCCCAAAAAACCCCACCCCCGGCCAGCGTCCCCAGACTGATAACGGCGCCCAGCCAGAGCGAACGGGGCCGGAACCGGAACTCCACCCGATGCCGTCCGGGCTCCAGATAGACCGCCCGGAACAGAAGGTCGGCCGTCGCAATGGGCGCCTCCTCCCCGTCCACCCACGCCTGCCAGCCCGGATAGTGGGCATCTGTCAGCACCAGATACCCCGGCGCGGTCAACTCCACCTCTATCTCCACGCGCTCCGGTTCGTAAACCGTTACCTGCACCGATTCGGGGCCAAGAGGACGGGCGTCCAGGTCCGCCCCGCCCTCCACGATGATCTCCGCCGCCGGGTCAAAGTCCGCCGGAAAGGTCTCCGCCGCCCGCGCCCGGTGGACGACGAACGTGCGCGGGAGCACATCCAGGTTCTCGTAGACCTTCACGTCGCCGGAGTGGACCAGGCGGAAGCGACCCCGGTCGGAGACCACCAGCGCCTGGAAGGCCCCGGTGCGCTCGTCGATCAGGCTGAGGCCCCGGACCACCAGTCGTCCCTGGGGGAGAGTGGCCCGGATGGAGACCCCTGTCGGGCGGGCGGCCCGGTTCCAGCGCAGCCGGACGGCGTAGTCGTTCCCCTCCGGCCGGCCCGGCCAGAAGTGGCCGCCGACGGGTGCCCGCGCGTGGGCCACCTCCGGCCCGTAGAGCCCCTCCGCCGTCTCCAATCCGGCCCGCAGCGGGAAGGTCTGGGCGGAGCCGTCGGCAAAGGTGACCGTCACCTGACCGACCTCGGTCCCCTGGGGCAGGGCCGCGGCCCCCTCCAGATAACTGACCAGCCCCAGCGCGGTCGCCGCAAAGGGGGGAACATCCGCCACCGCCGCCGACTCCCCCGCCGCCAGGTCGGCCCCGAACTGCAGGTCGTAGAAAACGTCGTCCAGCCAGGCGTCAAAAACCTTATCGGTGATAAAATAGCGGACGTTGAGCAGGCTCAACCACCGCCCGTCGGGAACCGTGCGCAGATTCTCCCGTAGCCGCCCGTCTATGGAGACGGCCTCTCCGGGCAGGAAGGCCCGCTCCAGGGCGATGTAGCGGGCCAGCGGCAGGAGGCCGCCGTCATATCCGTCCACCGCCGGGACGCGGAAGGCCAGGGGCAGGTTGGGGGAGAGGACCTCCCGGTGTTTGGCCGCGATGAGGAGGCTGTAGACGGCGTCCCGGCTCAACTGCGGGCCGTAGATGACCTCCAGTTCCGGCTTGTCGCCGGGGTCAAAGGCCAGGGCGGAGAGGCTGAGGAAGCGGTCGGGCGGACATTTCCCCTTCCCGGCGGCCAGGAGGTGCGCCGTGGCGGGACGGATGGAGGTGTAGGCCTCCGGCGCGGTGGCGCGGGCGTGGGGGAGGGAGCGGGCGGAGAGGAGCAGTTCCGCCAGGAGCAGCGCGACCAGGCCCAGGGCGGCGGGGCGGGGGAAACGGCGGCCCAGGGCCAGGAGCGCCGTCCCCAGCGCGGCCGCCGCCAGCCAGAGGGGGAGGCAGGATAAATCTCGCTCCACGATCCAGCCGCCCAGCGCACCCCAGAGGAGAAGCAGGGCCAACAGAATCAGCGCAAGATAAATCTTGCGCCACAGCGGGGTAGCACAGGATTTATCCTGTAAATGTTGTGAACCCCCTGAACGCACCGCCTCTATCCCCGTCCCCGCCAGCAGGGCGGCGCCGAAGGCCCAGAGGGCCAGCCAGCGGGCTGGCACGCGGAAGTGGGCGAATCCCGGCACAAAGCGGGCCAGCAGGAGGTAGAGGGGATTGTAGAGGCCCAGGGCCAGGAAGAGGCCGGTGAGGGAGAGCCAGAGGGGAGTGAAACGGGAAAAGGGAAACGTGAAGCGTGAAGAGGGAAACGTGAAGCGTGAAAACGTGAAAAGGGAAGCATGAAGGGCAAGGAGGAGGCCGGTGACGCCGATGAAGGCGACGTACTCCAGATGTTCCGGGGCGACGGGCTGGCCGTAGGTGGGCAGCAGCGCGCGAGCCAGGTAGAGGGGGGAGAGGGAGAAGGAGACCCGTTCGTTGAAGGGGAGGCCGCCGCTGCGGACGGAGTAGCGGGCCAGTTCGGCCGTGGGCACCAGTTGCGCCGCCGCCAGCAGGGCCCCCAGCACCACCGCTCCGATCAGGACGCCCAGGCGGCGGCCCAGGGGCACCTCCGCGCGAGGGGCCAGCGCGGCGACCCCCAACCCGACCAGTGAGATAAAGGCGGACTGGGTGTGCCCGGCCAGCAGCATCAGCCCGATCACCGCCGCCGCAAAATCCCCTCTTCGTCCCCCCTCTCCCTCAAGAACCTGGTCGTAAAGGAGAAATGCCCAGGGGAGCCAGGCGAGGGCCTGCAACTGGTTGATGTGCTCCACCTGCGCCCCCAGGTACCCGCCCAGGGCGAAGGCCGCCCCGGCCGTCCATGCCCCCCACCGTCCCAGGCGCAGGGAGGCGCGGGCATAGAAGTACGTCCCACTTCCGGCCAACCAGAGGTGCAGGAGTGCGCTCCAGTGGAGGGCGGCATGGGGCGGGAGGAGGAGCCAGAAGGGCCAGTTAAGGGGGTAGAGCACCCCGGCCTGGCTGTTGGCCAGGAAGGGAACACCCATAAAGAGGTACGGGTTCCAGAGGGGCAACCGCCCGGCCCGCAGCGCCCGCGCCGCCTCGGCCCAGTACGGGTAGAAATACGTGAATAGGTCGCCCCCGGCAATCACCCGGCCCGCCGGGCCGATGTGCCAGAAGGCCAGCAGGAGCAGCAGGCCCAGGGCCAGGACCGCCGCGCCGTCGGCAAATGTAGGGGCAACCTTTGCGGTTGCCCCCCTTGCGGTTGTCCACCCTGGCGGTTGCTCACCCTGGCGATTGCTCACCCTCACGTTGCCCTCCGGGGCAGGGGCATGCCCTGGGCAGGCGCAAGGCCTGCCCCTACGATGGTCACGGTTTGTAGGGGCAACCCTTGCGGTTGCCTGCCCCTACAGCCGCTGGAACCGGCAGCGAAACAGGGTCCTCAGGACGGTGAAAGCGTCCTTCCAGGAGATTTTCTTCCCCTCGGTGAACTCCCGCCCGGTGTAGGAGATGGGAACTTCGTAGATGCGGTAGCCGTGGCGGAGAATCTGGGCCGTAATCTCCGGGTCAAACCCCCAGCCCCGTTCGGTCAGGCGCAACTTCCCGGCCACCTCGCGGGTGAACATCTTGTACCCCGTCTCCATATCGGTGAGGATGGAGTCGTAGAGGATGTTGGTGACCAGGGTGAGGAAGCGGTTGCCGACCATGTGCCAGAAGAACATGGCCTTCGTGGGGCCGCCCCGGAAGCGGGAGCCGTACACCACCTGGGCACGCCCTTCCAGAATCGGCTGCAGCAGGACAGGGTAATCCCGGGGGTCGTACTCCAGGTCGGCGTCCTGGACGATGAAGATGTCGCCGGTAGCGTGGTCCAGCCCGGTGCGGACGGCCGCGCCTTTCCCCTGGTTGCGTTCGTGGTAGATGACCCGGATGTCCGGCTCCCCCTCATACTCCCGCAGAACCTCGCGCGTCCCGTCGGTGGAGCCGTCGTCCACAATGACGATTTCCCGCTCCAGTTGGACCACTTCCCCGTTCTGGGGCCCGTAGCCGATGGAGACGACCAGCGGAACCGCGCGCACCCGACGGATGATCTCCCGGATGGTACCGATTTCGTTGTAGACGGGCATAATGACGGAAAGTTTCACGGCGCTCCTCCTGTACAGAGGCAAGTATATCAAAACCCCCGCTATTGGCAACTCAACCGGAGTGTGTTAAAATAGGACCTGCGCAGTCATTTGCCCCCTGTGTGAAAGAAATGGGGTATGGGGTTTTGCGGGCGTGCTGTGCCCGTCCGCAAAACCCCATATCTCCCCATTT